>NZ_JALKAK010000002.1:0-423284 GCF_023015645.1 Pseudohalocynthiibacter sp. F2068 | reverse complement strand
TGGGCTCGTTGCCGTCGTTCGACGCCAGACCGCCTAAAGGCCGCTTTCAACCACCAAATGTCCGGGTGTTGGCCTAACCATCTGAGACTGAGACATTCTCCCAGACGTACGAACGACCGCTATTAAGGTTTAAACAGACGGCATGCGTACGACATATGACCGGTGTTGGAGGGCGAACGACCATCCCCAGCTGAACTATGTCGGGCTGTTGTCGCATTGCGAATCGTTGATACAGTCGACCAAAGATGACATCGTCTCAACCATTGATTTATTGGGAGGAAGACATGTCATCACCAGCCTATATCATGATTACCGTTGCCGCCGTTGCACCAGATTATCTCAGCGAAGCACTGGGCAAAGTCGGTACACTCTGCGGTCAGCTCAAGGATCAGGCGGGCGCGCAAATGACGCGGTATGGCGTCATGTCCACTGGCGAGCATGCCGGGTCCCTCTTTCTTTCGCAGGGCTACAGCGAATTGAATGGGATTGACGCTGCTTTCAACGTCTACGGCTCTTCTGCGGAGTACCAGGCCCTGATCGGGAGCGGCAAGGTTTCCGTGACCTTGCGCAATATCATGCGGATGGAAGACATCGGTCTCAAATCTCCGTCGACGAATGTGCCTGCCTATCTCGTCCTGACGCGCTGGGGCTCAGCGTCTCCGATGCTGGACCAGATGCGCCCGCTTGTGCACCATTTTGAAGACAACGGTGCTTTGACATTGCGCTACGCAACGATAGCGACTGGCAGCGCTGCTGGGCGGAGACTGTTGGGTGTCGCGTATCCGTCGATGGACGCGATCGAAAAGACTTATGACTCGCTACGCGGAGATCCCGCCTTTGGCGCGTTTCAGTCCGACATTGACCTCAACTTCCGCAATATCGTGCGGATTGTCGGCTAAGCGGGTTCAACTCCTCGGCAGCTGAGGCGGCCCGGCGTTATATCTATTGGCTTGCGGTATTTAATGCCGTGGCGGGCGTTTCTTGTTCCGTCCACAGCATGCACGCCCTTCAGTCCCAAACCCAGTCACTGCCATGATCGATTTCGCCGCGGGCTGCCTGAACGACCGCTTACTTCGCTGCACTGAAGCGCCTTTTTACGCCGCCGCGGGGAATTTCTGCGAGCGCTCGCAGCGAATTTGTTTTGGTTGGTTTGGGCTCCAACCAGCCGTTCGCTGCTGTTGGTGCAAACGACAGCTTTGTTCAGCGGCTCTTCATGGGTGTTAGGCTTTGACGCCTTTTTCGGAAGCGGTTTAAGGAGGGGCTAGGGCATTAAAAGGCGCACAAATCCCTAAAGCGAACATAATAAACCGCCCAAAATTATGGGCAGTTCACGCAACAGCTTTTTATGAAACACTCGCTCGAAATCGTTGAATCCATTGGTGATTTCAAGAAAGGAGTTTGGGCCGCGCACCACATTTCGCAAAAAGAACTGCTCGACATTGCGATCACTTCCCAAAATCGCCAGTCCGTTGACCGTAACGCCGGAGTGTGCAGCGGCATAGGAGGCCGCGCCCGTATCGACGCCAGATTTTTGAGACCCGTCACCAGATAGGTCAATCACCCGTCGCAAACAGTGCCTCGGGTTGGCGTTGTGCAGGTCAATTCCGAATTCCAATGCAGACCCGGGGGCAGTGTCGCCGTTAAACGCCCGCGGCATAGTGGCGATATTGCTTGCGAATCTGTCAATCTCGGCAGGGCCGGAAAACAGGGTCCATGGCAGCGCCAAAAACTGTTCCTCACCGCCCGACCATTGGATTACAGCTATTGCAACGCCACCCGGCGATGCGCCGATCACGAGTTGCACATCCTCTTGGTACAAGGCTCTTGCCATACCGGATGTTTGCAAATCGTATTCAACCGAGTCGATTGACAAAGAAACATCAATCGCGAGCAGTAATGCAAGCCCGCAAGACATCGCCTTGAGCGGTAAAAAAACCAACCCCAGTGTCGAAATGCTAACCGAAGCCAAAAATTTTCCATCAGGAAACGTAATCTCTTTTTCTCCACACGCTTCAGATCGCACCTCGATAGTGTTGCATAATCCAGTAGCGCGGACAAGAAAACGAGGCCGCGGCGACTAAGTTGCAAATAAGACAAAAAGGGTTGCGTGGGTGTACAGAAAGGTGGACTAAAAATTTAATATTTCTATAATATTAAATAAAAACAATATGTTAAGCCGTTTTAGTGGTGCCCGGGGGCGGATTTGAACCACCGACACGAGGATTTTCAGTCCACTGCTCTACCCCTGAGCTACCCGGGCACGGGTGAACGATTTATCGTTCGGATTACGACGTTCTAGTCGTGGCACAGACAGGTGTCCAGAGGGGAAGTTGCAAATATTTAGTGGCGTGGCAAGTCTTTTTCGACCAGCGCCTCAAACGCAGCCTCAATGTCTTCCGGGTCATCGGACGGGATTGCGTATGAGCCATCGAACCAGCGCCCCAGATCTATGTCAGCACAACGCTTTGAGCAAAAAGGGCGATACTTCGCCACAGTATCTTTTGCACATATCGGGCAGCTCACAGCTTCAGGTTTTCCAATTGAGGCTGGCGTTCTCTTTTTCTTTGCAATTCATAATGGCCTAGCGGTGTCCAGCCAACCAGTGAAGTCTCAATCGGATCAGACCGAAATGCGGCACGGAGCGAAGATTCAAGCTGACGTCGATCCTTCTTTGCCATCGGCGCAAAATCAACAACGATCTGCCCTCCCAAACCGCGGATACGCAGATGCTGCGGCAGCGCGCGCGCGGCAGCTATGTTGGCTTTCAGGCCCGCCGCAGGCGAAGTATCACCCCCCGTATTCACATCGACAGCGACCAGCGCGCGCGTCGGTTCGACATAGAGAGATGCGCCACCCGACAATGCACCAAACGCTTGGCAAAACGGCTCGAGCAGTTCCAGAACCCCAAGTTCTTCAAAACCGTTGTCAGACGTAACAACCTGATCAGGCGCTTCCCAGTCTCGCCAAGCCAACAGATGCGGGTCAGGACCTTCAAGCAAAAGCTCTGGCTGGGTTCCTGCTGCTGCATCCATCACGCCAGATGCCTGATCACGCATATCAGCGATATCATTCGCCACTTCTTCTTCGGGCATTCCTGCTGCGGCAGATCTGAGAATCAGACCAAAACCCTCGGTTTCGTCCATTTCGGAATGCGCTATGGCAAGCAGTCGTTCACGCTCGTCTTCATCTTTTATGGAACGAGAAATATTCAAGCCGGGCGCGTCAGGCGTCACAATCGCGTAGCGGCTTTTGAACAAGAGCTTTGGCGATACCGGAACAGCTTTGCCTTCGTCCGCATAGCCCGTCACATGTGCCAGCAAGGCTTGGCCAGGGTATATTCCTTTCCCCTGACGTAAGAACGCCATGCCATGCGGCAGACGCAACATCATCCCACCCTGCCCTTTTAGGGGGCGGTCTGCGACGGCACGATAGATCGCACCGGGCAACGGGGCGGTGGCATCCGCTGGCTCAATCAGGAAATCATAAAGCTCTCCGTCAACAATCAGCGCAGCCGCGCGCCGTCCATTGATCTGCCCCAGAACGACAACGCGCCCCTTCATTTTGAAACACCAGTCACTGCAACGCCCGCAGATTCGAGCAAAGCAGCCGTTTCAGTTAGCGGCAAACCAACAACTGCAGTGTAGGAGCCGTTCAACCACGGTATAAAACGGGCGGCATAGCCTTGGATGCCGTATCCCCCGGCCTTGCCTTGCCACTCGCCCGTAGCGATATAGGCTTCGATATCAGCCTCTGTCAGCTGCTTCATCTTCAGAACCGTCACCGTCTCTTTTTCCACTATTTTTGAACCAATACGCAGCGCAACGGCCGTAATAACCCGATGCCGGCGCCCGGACATCAGACGTAGAAAACAGCGCGCCTCGTCTGCATCTTCGGGTTTACCCAGAATTCGACGGCCCACAGCAACGACAGTATCAGCAGCAAGCACAACTTCGTTATGTGCTGCCTGCACGGCGAGCGCTTTCTCGCGAGCTAGCCGCACACAATAGGGTCGCGGTAATTCACCTTTGGATGGGGTTTCATCGATGTCAGCGGGCCGAATCTCATTCGCCACAACACCGATTTGCGCCAAAAGTTCTCTTCGGCGCGGGCTCGCCGAGCCCAGAATCAGCTTCACGGCTTTACTTGAAGCGGTAATTGATGCGGCCCTTCGTCAGGTCGTACGGCGTCATTGCCACCTGAACTTTGTCGCCAGCCAGAACACGAATGCGGTTTTTCCGCATTTTTCCTGCCATATGAGCGAATATTTCATGGCCGTTTTCCAGCTCGACCCGAAATGTCGCGTTTGGCAGGAGTTCTTTTACGACACCGGGAAATTCGAGCTCTTCTTCCTTGGCCATGGTCACTCCTTCTCTAAAAACCCGTCATATTGCGGGCGAAAAGTAAATGCGCCTTTATTGGCGGTTTTTCAAGAGGTTTTCGGCATAAGAGACGCGATTTTGACATTGCCAAGCCGCGCGGCCTGTTCTTCCCAGTGCTTCACATTCAGAACACGCCCATCCTTTCGAACAACACGCACTGCCTCGAGCGAAACATCAGCATAAACCCAGCCGGGAATATTCAACGCACCTTCGGCAATAACGCCGTTATCGGGAAATCCCATGTCGGGAGGACCGTAAATTGCGGCAGCTCCGGTATTCATTTCAACGACCGGGTTCCAAGTACTTGCTCCGACCAAAGGAGAGTGTACGACAATGCACTGGCTTTCAAGCGCCCGGGCCATCGCCCCAATGCGGACCCGCCAGTACCCCGACAGCGCCTCGGTACATGATGGGGCGAGTAAGATTTCAACGTCGTTTTCGATCAAGACCCGCGCAAGTTCCGGAAACTCGCAATCATAGCAAATCAGCACGCCGATACGACCTATTGCAGTTTCAAACACTGTTAACGGCCCACCGGATGAAACACGCATCGGGTCCCGTTCAAAACGGGTCATGATCTGCTTGTCCTGATAGCTTTTTTGACCGTCCGGTGAATAGAAAGCAGCGCGGTTCACAATACCAGACTCCGTAACAACCGGTCCGCTACCTCCAAGAATATGCGCCCCGTATTTGACAGCTAACAGGCTGTGAAGCGCATGCACCTTAGACATCAAATCACTTACAGCGATCAGGCTTTGCGCGAGATCACCTGCTTGCTCGGCGCCTGCAAGAGATGCGAGTTCCATTGCGCCATATTCAGGGAAGACCAACAGATCAGCACCCGCATCCGCGGCTTTGCCGACCCAGTTAGCTAACTTTTTTTCATAGGACGACCAGTCGTCGTGCCAATCAATCGGGTAAGCTGCAGTCGCGATTTTCATCAGCATTCCTGTCTTTGAAATCATGTGTCAGTTCTTGGCGGCCCAAAATGCGCGATGAGCTGGTCACTAATCTGATCACGCGCCTGTCTGTAGGCTACGAGCTTTGCCTCGCGCGTTTCACCAAGCCCGGTTGGGTCAAGTATAGGCCAATATTCTACATCAAGGTGATAATAACGCGTAAGTTCCAATGCGCGACGTTGACTCGCGGGGGACAAGGCGACGACGAGATCAAACCCCGAAAGGTCATCACCCCATTCTTCCATTTCATCGAAAGATCGTGATCGGTGCCGCGAAAGTTCAACATCCATTTCTTTGCAAACCGCGATTGAAAACCCATCAATATCCAAATCGCTTTTCACACCCGCTGACTGCACATAAGTCGATTGACCATAGTATTTTTTCATCAAACCTTCGGCCATTGGAGAGCGTACAGCGTTATAATCGCAGCAGAAAAGGATAGACTGTGGAAGGTCAACAACCAAACCCCTACCCTCCGAAATGCAATACGCAAATAAGCGTGAACAAACGGCGGGCTGTATCGATATCAACGTCAGCTTTGCCTTCCAGACGCTCCTGCAAAACGCGGCCTCCTTCGTTGTGAATCCCCCTTCGCCCCATATCGATAGCTTCTATCTGGCTAGGAGGTAGTTTTTTCACCGCTTCGAAATAGCTTTCGCAGATTTGAAAATAGTCTTTGACAACCTGGCGGAACGGCCCAAGTGAAAGATGGAATTCTCCGGCTTTCTCACCACTTTCGGTCGTCACATCAAACACAAGCCTTCGGTCTCGGATAGCCAATGATAACCGAAAGGGACCCTCCGGGACCTTCCGGTCAGCCCGTTCAGGTAACACGAAGCTGTTGTCCTCCAGAAGATCAAAGATCGCAACTTTGCGTTCCTGTTCAATCTCAGGGGTTGGGGCGGCAAGCCCACGGTCGTCTATTTCGATATGGCAAATTGAATTGGTCATCACAGTTCTTTGTTTATGCGGTCAAGCCGTGCACGCACAGACAATCCGTGCGCCTCCAGGCCTTCTGATTTCGCCAGCGTTTCGGCGGCTGGCCCAATCGCTGCAAGCGCTTCAGGTGTCATTTTCGACAAGGTGGTCCGTTTCAGAAAATCCATTACCGAAAGACCCGAACTAAATCGGGCGGATCGCGCAGTCGGAAGAACGTGATTTGGACCGCCGACATAGTCGCCAATCGCTTCAGGCGTCCACTGTCCCAGAAAGATCGCACCGGCATGGTTGATCTTTTCACACAAAGCATCCGGGTCATTCACGCAAAGCTCCAGATGCTCGGGCGCTATACGATCTGAAAGCGTGGCGGCCTCATCCAGATTTCTGACCGTGATGACAGCACCAAAGTCGCGCCAGCTTGGTGCGGCGATTGCGCGGCGTTCCAACGTTTGCAAACGTGCTTCGACAGCCTTCGCAACCGCACGGCCAAATTCGGCATCGTCAGTTATCAAGATAGATTGGGCGCTCTCGTCGTGTTCTGCCTGACTCAGCAGATCGACGGCTATCCAGTCCGGATCATTGTCTTTGTCAGCTATAACCAAAATCTCAGACGGTCCCGCAATCATATCGATCCCGACCTTGCCGAACACACGGCGCTTGGCTGCCGCAACAAAGGCATTGCCCGGGCCGGTAATTTTATCGACAGGTTCGATTGACTCCGTCCCATAGGCAAGTGCCGCTATCGCCTGCGCCCCACCTATACGGTAAACCCGATCAACACCTGAAATGCGCGCGGCAAGCAAGACAAGCGGATTTGCAATACCGTCGGGTGTTGGAACACAAATCGCCAAACGTTCGACGCCCGCGACTTTTGCAGGAATTGCATTCATCAGAACCGATGACGGATAAGACGCGAGCCCGCCCGGCACGTATAAACCTGCTGCCGATACCGGGCCCCAACGCCAGCCAAGCATAGCACCTGCTTCATCGACCCAAGACTCATCTTTTGGCATTTGCCGCTTGTGATAGTCACGAATTCTGGCTGCTGCCAGCTCAAGCGCCGCGTGGTCTTCGGCACCCACCTTGCCGCACTCTGCCTCAATTTCTTCTGCCGAGAATGCAAGTGTCTCTGGCGTAAGTTCAAGACGGTCAAATTTCGCGGTCAGCTCTATAACCGCTAAATCACCACGCACACGTACATCAGCGATAATTCCGGCCACGGCCTCATCCACATCCGGCGCATCCTCGCGCTTGGTTGTCAGAAAGGCGGCGAACGCGGCCTCAAACCCCGGCTCTTGGATGTTCAGGAACTGTGGCACAAATTACTCCGGATGATTTGGCGCAGATTTTGACGGGGCGACATAAGGGCGAGTCACGTCTTTCAGCGTAACATTCAGAGTTTCAACGTCGAGCGCAATCGCACCATCACCCGCAAGGATAAGGGTTAAACGGCCTGTTCCGTCTTCACCAGCCTCGAAATCGATTGATAGCAAGGAAAGAATAGTATCCGCATCCCCACGCTCTACGCCTTGCGATAAGACTTTCAAAACATCGTCGACAACAAGAACTGACTGAACGCGTTCGTAGTCCCGCCCGCGCAGTTCGGCAGCCCCTCTATCCTCCCATCGGAATCGATTGAGCAAAATCGCAAAACGACGCTGGCGCGTTTGCCACGACATTTCACTGGCAGGAAAAACGGCGTCCTGCGTCAAAGACGCAATAACAGAAAGATCATCGGCATCTTCTGCAATCAGGCGCAGCGGTTCTTCACCACCTTCTTCAAAGGTTGCGTCTTTGACCATCAGCTTTTCACCCGCTCGATTGTGGCGCCACAGGCCCCAAGCTTATCTTCAACCCGCTCATACCCTCGATCCAGATGGTAAACCCGGCTTACAACTGTCTCGCCTTCTGCCGCCAATGCCGCAAGTATCAGAGATACAGATGCCCGCAAGTCCGTTGCCATAACCGGTGCGCCCTTTAGTTTTTCGACACCTGTGACGGTTGCGGTTCCACCATGCACTTCTATATCGGCCCCCATGCGAACAAGCTCTGGCGCATGCATAAAGCGGTTTTCAAAAATCTTTTCTTCGAGAACACTTACCCCGTCGGCCGTGCACATTAACGCCATCATCTGCGCCTGCAGATCAGTCGGAAAACCCGGGAACGGCTCTGTCACAACGTCAACCGCGCTTACGCGGCCATTCTTACGCGCAACGAGCAGCCCTTTGTCGGTTTCAGACACGGAAACACCGGCGGCTTCCAGCTTTTCAACAAATGCACCAACCAAATCCAGTCGCCCACCTAACAGTTCCACTTCGCCGCCCGTGAAGGCGGGTGCCAGCATGTATGTGCCAAGTTCAATTCGATCCGTGACAACCGGGTGCGTTGCGCCATTCAGCCGGTCGACACCCTGAATTGTTATTGTCTCTGTCCCTTCGCCATCAATCTGTGCACCCATCTTTTGCAGGCAATGCGCCAGATCGACAATCTCTGGTTCGCGCGCCGCATTTTTAATAACAGTCGTACCCTTGGCAAGCGTAGCAGCCATCAACGCGTTTTCCGTTGCACCGACAGAGACAAATGGAAAATCAACGATACCGCCTTTCAGACCGCCAAGGGCTTTCGCATGAACATATCCGTCTTTCAGTTCTAGTTCAGCGCCCAGCGCTTCCAGCGCTTTCAAATGTAAATCCACCGGACGCGCGCCAATCGCACACCCACCAGGCAAGGAAACAATGGCATGTCCATCTCGTGCCAGCATCGGACCAAGAACGAGTATTGAAGCCCGCATCTTTCGTACGATGTCATAGTCGGCAGTGTGATTATTAATATCGTGCGACGACATCGCCAATACCTGCCCACCCTGCATTGAAGTCACTTCAGCACCCAAAGACTGCAGCAATTCAGTCATTGTCTTAATATCTGACAGGCGTGGTGCATTTGTCAGGGTTAACGGTTCGTCTGAAAGTAACGTCGCAGGCATAAGAGTGAGACACGCATTTTTAGCCCCCGCAATTGGGATCTGGCCATGCAGCTCCCCGCCACCTTTTATTACTATTGAATCCATTGCCGCTGCCTCGTCCTATTTTTTAACTACTGCTTTGCGTGCACGTGCTTGTGACTTACGCTTCGCCATATTCGCTTTCAAAGCCAACTTCAGCCGATCCTTTCGGCTATCTACAGAGTTGGTCAGTTTTTCTTTATCGGTATTTTTGTTCATAAAGCACTCTCTAACCCAGAGGGCAATAAGGGTCCAGATTAGGCTTGCGTCATTGCCAGAATAGGTCTAATCACCCGGCCACATGATCAAAGGCGCCGCCCGCGCCATGGCCGCAGTAGCTCAGTGGTAGAGCGCGTCATTGGTAATGACGAGGTCGGGAGTTCAATTCTCCCCTGCGGCACCATTACTTTTTCAGCAATATGAATAGCTTGTTGGTTGATAGTTGGTTTTTCAGGTTAGCATGCAAAGCCCGCACGCACGAATTTTCGCCGCAGTGCACGTTGAACCAGCTCGTCAATAACAATGGCCATTGCTTCGCAGTACCCATCGCGCAAACGCAAAGACAGCATTCTACCACTGAGCTACCGCGGCACGAAACACATTTGTCGAACAAATAATTTTCTCCGAGAAATTTCAAGTGTCGGAATCTCATGACCGAATTGGACTACTTTAAGTTAACGCTGGTGTCGGGACACAGACACCATTCGTTTGGGATGATAAGTTTGAATCTGAAAAGGCTGCACTTATGGCGAAACCCGATTGAAAACACCGGATGCCTTCTTTGAACCCAAACCTACCACGAACAAGATCGCAGTATTTAGCAAACGCAGCCAACGACAGAGGTCAGGGACGGCCCTATTAAAGACATCCGTCAAGATAACGGCGAACGAATGAAACGAACTTTCAGCCCTAGCTTGACGTGCCGCTCCGCTCACTCGATTTCTGTCGGTCCTTTTGCTTTTGCGCATCACACGAACACATCCGCCACTACCTTCAGCAGCCTGATTCTTCCATGTCTTTACTTATATCGGACACATCTAAGCTCCCTTTCCCAATTTCCGGAATCGCTTAAAATGTAACTTCTATTAGTCGTGTTTATCGTTTTTTCAGTCGTATTTTCTTGATTGATCCTATCAAATTGATTGATGCTGACGTTAGGTAAACGGACAAATGTCAATTCAGGTCGGCGAAAAGAACGGCAAAGAGACAAAGCTCCGGCAAGGAGGATGATGAATGAACCTTTATCGAAACAGTTTTTCGGGGGGACGCAAAGCCGTGTTGGCGGCGCTCTTTCTGACAGTGCCATTAAGCAATGCATGGGCGCAGGAAGCGCCAGATTCCGATGCCACAGTCGCTGTCGCAGCACCGGAAATTACATTCACCTCCTGGACGGGCCCGTATATGCGCAGCCAGATGCTGGGTTTTGTTCGCCCCTATGAAGAGGCGAGCGGAAGCCGGGTTAATGTTGAACATTATAATGGTGGCATTGCTGAAATCCGTGATCAGGTCGAAAGTGCCAATGTCATCTGGGATGTCGTCGATTTGACTCAGGCAGATTCCCTACGCGCCTGCAATGAAGGTTTGCTAGAGAACCTTTCAGGTATCGATCTTCCCGCAGGCGCAGACGGCACACCGGCAAGTGATGATTTTCTAGAAGGTGCTTTGAATGATTGCGGAGTAGGCGTCATTGTCTGGGCGACTGCATTTGCGCACAGCAAAACAGCATTCCCTGAAAACCCACCGACAAGTATTGCCGATTTCTTCGACACTGACACCTATCCCGGCGCGCGGGCGATCCGCAACGACCCAACCGTAATCATGGAATGGGCGCTTATGGCAGACGGCGTGGCCCGTGAAGATGTGTATTCAACTTTGGAGACTGAAGACGGGGTTTCACGTGCACTCAAAAAAATGGATGCGATTAAGTCTGGGCTGGAAATCTGGGTAAGCGGTCGTGAACCTGTCCGTCTATTGAATTCTGGCGAAGTGGCGATGTCATCGATCTGGGCCACAACTGGTGCAGTCGCATCTCAGGAGGAAAATGCTGATTTTGCGATCAACTGGGATGGTCGTGTAATCGAGTTGGATCTGTTCGGTATCCCCAAGGGCAGTCGCTACAAAGAAGAGGCCATCGAATTCATTCGCTACGCCAGCAGTTCCGAATCTTTGGCCAATATGGTCTCGCACCTTCCCAACGGTCCAACACGTACATCTTCTCTGGCGCTTTTGTCCGACGAGATTCTGGGCCAAATACCAAACGGCCCCGCCTACGAGGACAATGTACACATAATGTCTGATGCTGAGTGGTGGGCGCGCAACCACGCGCGTCTTGAAGAAGCGTTTCGGGCATGGCTCTCGACGTCTGCACGCCAAGGTGCAGCGGGTTCAACCCGCTAAGCCGGGACAACAGGACAAAGAGGATTTGAAATGAGTATCGAAAAAACAATTCGACCTGACAATCTGGTTGCAAAGTCCGGGCTGTTCAAGGGAATGAACCCAATAATGGGCATCGCCTCGATGGTGATGATCCTTGGCTTTGTGATCTTCACGATCCGCGATGTCGAAGCCTCCAGCGCAATATTCGCCACGGGCAAGGATTTCATTATCAACAGCCTGGACTGGTTCTATGTGGTGGTGGTCAATGTCGCCCTGTTCTTTGTGTTCTGGCTGATGATCAGCCGCTTCGGTGACGTAAAACTGGGCAAAGACGATGACGAGCCAGATTTCTCGACATTCTCCTGGATTTGCATGCTCTTCAGTGCGGGCCTCGGCTCAGGACTGATCTACTGGGGCGTCGCGGAACCGATGTTCCACATCCAGGGCAGCCCCTTTTTGACACGTGCTGGCATTGAACCCGGTACAGTCGATGCAGCCGTTTCTGCGGTGACTATCACCAATTTTCATTGGGGGTTTCATGGCTGGGCGCTTTACGTGCTTGTCGGGCTCAGCTTAGCATATTTCTCGTACCGACACGATCTGCCGCTAACCCTGCGCACGGCGCTCTATCCTGTACTAAAGGAACGGATCTATGGTCCCTGGGGGCATCTTGTAGACCTGATTGGCGTTTTTGGCACGATTTTTGGTTTAGCCACTTCGTTAGGCCTGGGCGTTACGCCGATTGCCGCCGGTCTGGAAAATCTTGGCTGGATGTCTAACACTCAGACGAACCAATTGATCCTGGTAGCCATCATCACCTGTCTTGGAACGGCATCTGCCGCTTCTGGTGTTGGCAAAGGCGTGCGTATCCTCTCTGAGGCTAACGTCATGGCCAGTATCGGCCTGCTGATATTGTTCATAATTCTAGGTCCAACCGCCTTTTTGTTGGGCGTTACTATTACCGGCTTTGGCGAATACCTGTGGAACGTCATTCCGATGGGTTTCTGGATCAATGGCGATCCAGAAAACCTATGGCAAAGCTGGTGGACTATCTTCTATTGGGGCTGGTGGATTGCGTGGTGCCCCTTTGTAGGGCTGTTCATTGCCCGCGTATCCAAAGGCCGGACAATTCGACAGTTTTGCTATTGCGTTTTGCTGATCCCAACCTCAGTCGTAATGCTGTGGATGGGTGTATTCGGAGGCGCCGCAGCGGGTGTTGATCTGTTTTACGATGCTGGCGTCGTGGATGCGGTCAACAATGACTACGCCTCGGGTGTGTTCCAGACCGTAGCCGGTTTTGGATATGCATGGTTGGTCTACCCGATCACTGTTCTGATCACGATCTTGCTGATCTCGTGGTTTGTCACCTCGTCTGACTCGGGCACGCTTGTGATGTGCACGATGCTGTCGATGGGCGATGAGCACCCACCTGTGAAATTCCGGGTTTTCTGGGGCATTACATCAGGTGTCGTTGCCGGGGTTCTGATGCTGGCAGGGGGGCTAAGTGCGCTTCAGACAGCGTCGATCGTTGCTGGATTACCGATTGCTGTGATCTTGTTGTTTATGATCTACGGCATTGTCAAAGCCCTGCACGACGAGCACCCGGTGCCGGATGTTGAGGACAAATACGATCTGGAGTTCCTGAACCGATAAACATTGCAGGTGATCTTTGAAACGATAAGAGGGGCAGGTTAACCTGCCCCTCTCTCTTTTGACCATTCTCGATTTAGTCTGTTTTTTGCTGCGTCCCTAAGTTCTTAAAAACTAACATGACCTCTTTGGAACATCTCAGGGACCACAGCGAAAGTCGTCAGCGTACGATCAGGCAGCTACAGGGCGCAGCGTGATTCACCTTGTAAGACACACTACCTGAGAGAAGGCTTTCAGCCCCACCGAGACCGCGACTGCCCATGGCAATCAAATCCGCCTTCTCGCGCTTGGCAACTTGTACGATCTTGCGGGCCGGATCGCCGTCTATCAACACCACATTCAGAGATTTAACGCCTTTTTCCACGGCAGTTCTTTGTCCGCGCGCGAGAATCTGTTCACCTATTTCATTGAGCACCTCTTTTGAAATAACCGGCGGAATGACGGCGGCGCTCACATGTTCGGCGATCGGATGTTTCGCGGGGTCAAGTTCGTTACGGGCGCTCTCACTGAGCTGTGCCATGTCGATAGAGTCACGAAGATTCTCCAGTGACGGCCCACGGGACATGACATAAACAAGCGATAGCTTTACTCCTAGCTTGGCAGCAATGTCGCTGGCAAGTTCAACCGCCTTATCCGCGTGATCCGAGCCATCTGTCGGCACCAGAATGCTTTTGATTCCATCGTATTCCGACTTCCCATCTGTATGGTGAACCGTAACACAGGAACAGGGAGCGAGATGGAAGACGTTGTGCGAGACGCTCCCCAGAACAAGCCCTTTGAGTCTACCGAAACCACGACTGCCCATGATGATGAGGTCCGCAGACATGTTCTCTGCATGGTGGAGGATCCGCTTGCTTGCTTCGCCTAGGTCGATGACAGTCTCGACGTTTTTGACACCTTTACGCTTGGCGAGATCCTGCGCCTTCCGCAAGAGTGTATTTCCGATGTGTTCCAGAACTTTTGAGCGGCGTACCGGACCCGCGGCGGGCCCAGTTTCTGCCGCCATGAGCTCGCGTGCTGCCGCATCGTAGAGATCTTCCGGAATGTTGTCGTCATGAGTAACGACATGCAGCAAAACTAACCGAGCGTCGTATTTCACCGCGAGTTCTGTACTAAGGTCCAATGCCATCTGCGCATGCACAGAACCATCAATAGGGGTTATAATAGTGCGGATCATAGGGTTCTCCATTCCTAGAGCGTAGCTTCACCAGCATTTGCATCAGCCACCGTACGTTGGCCAAATCGCGAATGGCGCGAGTCCAACATTAACAACTGCGCACCCGCGCACAGCAGTTTCGATGCGCGCTACTCCAATCACATTGTTTATAGATAAAGGTGACTGCCAGGGCATTGATGTGCATCAATCAGGAACCGGATTGGTACTGTCCGAGGTTGCGTTCGAAAAACATTCAGATGCCTGAACCCACAACCGCTCACCACTTGTCAACCACCTAACGCTCTTCTTTGAGTCTTACATCAGTTAACCCACCCATGCCCATATCTCTGCGCTGACCACTAATTGAAACGCGAAGGAACTATTCTGCTCCACCGTCTTCACGTTTATGCAACAAGAGGCCACCACCTTTGGAATTTTTTCCCGAAATGCGTTTTCAATCTTACCAAAGGAAAACTTTTGAAATTCTCGCGTTCGTGCCCACCTGAACATCCACCCATCAGTATAGGATTGTATGAAACAACGTCGAATAGCTTGGAACGCCTAATTTTAGTGAACCTTTTGGATTCACTAAACAATGGGACAGATTGGGACCGTAAGAAACAAGAGATCCCCGACCCCGTGCTGCAGCACCTTTTAGACATGCATTAATTCGCTACCTGATATGGTACACTTAAACGTGCATTAGGCTACAGATAGCGTTGTGTTGCGAGTTATCCACATAAGCACCCACCCCCAAGCGTTTGATTCTTGCAATAAATCCAGCTTTCCTGCATGGTGACTTTCAAACGGGCAATACAGACCTGTGAGCAGTAGTGATCGGAGAGGCTGGATCACAATGATATATAAAACATTTATGAAGGCGGCCCTTTTGGGCCTTGCCGTAAGTACGGCTAACGTAACAAGCACCAGCGCGGAAACGCTTCAGGTGATGCGAGGCGCGCCATCAAGTGCGCTTAACGTTCCCATGAATCGGGCAGTCGTTGTTGAAAGCGACACACCGTTTGCGGAACTATCAATCGCAAATCCGGGGATCGCAGACATCTCTACCCTGTCAGATCGCACTATATATGTGCTGGGCAAACTGCCCGGGCGCACGACTCTGACGCTTCTGGGTGGCGACGGGCGGTTGATCACCAACGTGGAAGTGCATGTCACACCGGATGTTGCAGAGTTCAAGGAACGCCTGCGTCAGATTTTGCCGGGCGAACGTGTCGAAGTTCGCACAGCAAATGATGGCATCGTGTTGTCAGGCACTGTTTCTTCTATTGCACGGCTTGATCGCGCATTGGACCTTGCTGAACGCTACGCACCAGGCCGGGTTTCGAACCTGATGAGCGTTGGCGGCACACAACAAGTGATGTTGTCTGTCCGTTTTGCTGAAATGCAGCGTTCTGTTAGTAAAGAACTCTCGGCTGGGATCAATATCTCAAATGGCGGCGACACCGTGCGCCTTGGCCGAACGACCCCTGGACTCTCAACACCCTCACTTGGTGGATCAGCAAATATCGGCATCGGCATCGGCAGTACGCAACTAACTGTGTTGCTGGAAGCTTTGGAATCGCGCGGCGTCGTAAGAACATTGGCAGAGCCGAACCTGACAGCACTTTCAGGTCAGGAAGCAACCTTCCTTGCCGGTGGTGAAATTCCGATTCCTGTCCCACAGGAAGGTGGCGTAATAACAGTTGAATACAAACCCTTTGGCGTTCAGCTCAATTTCACCCCACGCGTGGTCGATGGCGATGTTATCAATCTGTCGCTCCTTACTGCAGTGAGTAGTATTGATACTGCTGCTGCAACGGGTGGTTTTGATGCATTCAGACGTCGCGAAACCTCGACAACTGTTGAACTGCGCGATGGCGAAAGCTTTGCAATCGCTGGACTTTTGCAAGATGACTTCCGCGATACAAACTCGCAGGTTCCCTGGTTGGGCGATCTTCCGATACTGGGAGCTTTGTTCAGAAGTGCAGACTACGCACGGAACCAGTCTGAGTTGGTCATTATCGTTACGGCGCATCTGGTAACGCCTACACGCGGCGAAGCCTACGCTCTGCCGACTGACCGTGTACATCCCCCAACCGAAGCAGGGCTTTTCCTTTTCGGACAGGTCGCAAGAGAAGCCAACCAATCCGGCGGTGCTGCAGAAGTCGCAAGACAAGACTTTGATGGCTCTTACGGCTACGTGATGGAGTAAGACAATGCGCGGACCTTTGAAGAGCATTCTGATCATCGCAGCGACAGCAAGTGTCGCTGGTTGCGGACAAAACGTGCTAGGCTCGTTCTATTCCGAAGCAGGCAGCGTCATCGATGGCGGCGATTTCGGCAATACAACGATGAACAACACGCAAATCCAATCCGGGCAGCGTTCCTATGCTGTAAGTTTGGCGCATCGCTTTGAGGCGGAAGTCCCGTCAACAATCAATTTTGCCTTTAACAGCTCAACTTTGGACGCAGAAGCGCAACAAGTGTTGAACCGTCAGGCAAATTGGATCCTTCAATTTCCTGAAATTCAGTTCCGCGTCTTTGGTCATACTGATCTGGTTGGCTCCGACGCTTACAATCGCACGCTTGGGTTGCGTCGCGCTCAGGCAGCGGTTCGTTATCTTGTTGGTCGCGGTGTAAACCGCAGCAGGCTTCAGGCAGTGTCATCGCTGGGTGAAACACAGCCCCTGATCGCCACTCCAAACCCGGAACGGCGTAACAGACGCACAGTTACCCAAGTCTCTGGCTTCGTTCAAAATAACCCAATGGTTCTGAACGGAAAATACGCTGAAGTCGTCTATCGTGAATACGTTGATAGCGCGACAGAACGCAGCACCTTGATTACAGTGCCATCTCAAGCCAAGGCTGAAGAGTAAAGCTCTGTAGAAAATAACCGAATAATTACGGTTTTTTAGCCCTATTGTTGCCAATATTGCCCGTCAAATTCACTCCATGGGTGTGATGCACGCGATTGTGAGTCGCGTGCGGACAACGGCGGAGTGATTTGGGTTAGAGCAGTAACAACCTGAAATCACACTCTAAAACCGCTGGCGTCCCCAAGCAAAAGGACGTGAGGCAATGACGAGTAGTGCAATGTTGCAAACTGAACTGGCCCCGATCGTGGCGTGCACGATTTCGCGGGACGTGCAGAATTTTGATCTTCTCATCGAGGATATGGAAGCAGAGCTTGGTGAAAGTTGGGGCGATTTGAGTTTCGAAGACGCCGCTGCCTTCCTGAAACAGCCCGATGCTGAATCGCTGGAATTTGTTGCAGTCGCCATTGATGATCAGGACGAAGAAAACCTGACTGAAATTGGTGAACTGATCAAAACCGCAAAAGCGCGCGACATTAAAGTTATTTTGATTGCCGAAGAAGTCAGCCCGATTGCGCTACACCAATTGTTGCGGATGGGCGCACATGATTTCGTCCCCTACCCTCTGCCAGACGGAGAATTGCACGAAGCGATTGAGCGCATGCGCGCTCTCGGTTCCGAGGTGAACGTCCCAGACGAAATGAAAACCAAGCTGAAAGCGACCGGTGACAAGAACGGGGTCGTCCTTCCTGTTCACGGACTCTCTGGTGGTACAGGCGCAACGACGTTCGCGGTAAACTTGGCCTGGGAACTTGCCAATATTGATAAAGAGAAATCACCACGCGTTTGCCTTATCGACTTCGACCTTCAGTTTGGCACCACGTCGACATATCTCGATCTGCCGCGTCGCGAAGCTGTTTATGAGCTTTTGTCTGATACCAGCGCAATTGACAGCGACAGCTTCATGCAGGCTCTTTTGACTTTCAATGAAAAGCTGCACGTTCTGACAGCTCCCACGGAAATCCTTCCTCTCGACCTGATTGGCCCTCAAGATGTTGATCGCCTCGTCGAAATCGCACGTACCAATTTTGACTATGTCGTAATTGACATGCCTTCAACTTTGGTGAGTTGGACAGAAACGGTTCTGAGTCAGGCGCATGTTTACTTTGCGACGCTCGAGCTTGATATGCGTTCAGCTCAAAATGCGCTGCGTATGGTCCGCGCCCTCAAATCCGAGGAATTGCCTTTCGAGAAACTGCGTTTCATTCTGAATCGCGCGCCAAAGTTCACCGATTTGTCTGGCAAGGCGAGAGTGAAACGCCTTGCAGAAAGTCTGGATATCGATATCGAAATTCAGCTTCCGGACGGCGGAAAACCTGTTGCACAGGCCGGTGATCATGGGCTGCCGTTGGCGGAAACCGTGGCAAAGAACCCATTGCGCAAGGAAATTCAGAAACTGGCGCTTTCAATTCATCAATTAAACGAAGTGGCCGAGACAGGTCAGTAATAGGTAGAAGGAACGCTTATGTTTTCGCGTTACAAAAAACCAGTCAACGGAACGGATGGTGCTAAAGCAGCACCAGCCAGCCCACCAAGCAATGTCACGCCGCTTCCGACATCAAAGCCCGCGCAAACTAAACAATCTATGCGCAAAGTCTCTAAGGATATTGCTCCAAAAGAGTCGAATGACAAGGAAAAGAAACGCAAAGAGCGTTTGGGCGAGATCAAGGTTGAACTGCACAAACGCTTGCTCGACAACCTGAACCTATCAGCGCTGGAACACGCGAGCGATACAGACTTGCGTAATGAAATTATCGCCATCGCAACTGAGGCACTCGACGACATGAGTGTTGTGCTAAACCGGGAAGAACGCTCGCTTCTTAATCAAGAATTGTTTGACGAGGTTACAGGGCTCGGCCCGCTAGAGCCTTTGTTGAAAGACGACAGTGTCAACGATATTCTCGTAAACGGCCCCCGACAGATATTCGTTGAACGTGACGGCAAACTTGAAATGTCGCACATCACATTTAAAGACGAAAAGCACCTGTTGCGTATCATCGACAAGATCGTATCCGCAGTTGGCCGGCGCGTCGATGAATCAAACCCATATGTGGATGCGCGTCTGGCAGATGGCTCTCGCTTTAACGCGATGGTGCCACCGATCGCTGTTGATGGCTCTCTGGTCTCTATCCGTAAGTTTAAAAAGGAAAAACTTGCGATTGATGATTTGGTGACCTTTGGTGCATTCACCGAAGAAATGGCTGCTTACTTGCAAGCCGCCGTTGCCTGCCGGCTCAATATCATCGTCTCTGGTGGTACGGGTTCTGGTAAAACGACAACCTTGAACGCCCTTAGCTCCTTCATCGACAACGCTGAACGCATTCTGACAATCGAGGATACGGCAGAACTTCAGCTGCAACAGACGCATGTTGGCCGGATGGAAAGCCGCCCGCCAAACGTTGAGGGCAAAGGCGCTGTCAGCCAGCGGGATTGTTTGAAAAACGCACTTCGTATGCGCCCCGATCGCATCATCGTGGGTGAGACCCGCGGCGAGGAAGTCATTGATATGCTTCAGGCCATGAACACCGGTCACGACGGTTCAATGACCACGATTCACGCGAACTCGGCGCGCGATGGTGTTTCACGACTGGAAAACATGATCGCCATGGCTGGTATCGAGATGCCGCTTAAGGCAGTTCGCAGTCAGATTTCTTCGGCCGTGAACCTGATTGTGCAGGCAAGTCGGCTCCAGGACGGCTCGCGCCGGATGACCTCGATTACCGAAATCACAGGGATGGAAGGTGACGTCATCTCAATGCAGGAAGTTTTCCGCTTTCAGCGTGTCGGTTTGACACCTGAGAACAAAATTATCGGCCATTTCACAGCGACCGGTGTCCGGTCGCATTATTCAGAACGGTTCAAGATGTGGGGCTACAACTTACCTGCTGAAATCTTTGAACCCACGTTAGAAGGTTAATCGCCATGAGCATCAATCCGGAACTCATTGTCTACGGCCTGATTTTTATTGGCGTGATCCTGTTGGTTGAAGGGATCTATCTAACAGTCTTTGGTAAATCCATCAGCCTTAACAGCCGCGTCAATCGACGGCTTGAAATGCTGGAAAAAGGCGCAGGCCGTGAACAAGTGCTGGAACAACTCCGCAAGGAAATGACCCAGCACATGAAATCAAAGTCAATTCCGCTCTATTCCTTGCTCGCTGAAAAAGCGCAGAAAGCGAATATAGCATTTTCGCCGGCTCAACTTATTCTGATGATGGCTGTGCTGAGTGTCGTTGCCTTCGTGGGACTCACGATGGGGACTGGCGCGTCTGTCGCAATTCGCGCTGGTCTTTCGGTCGTGATGGGTATTGCCGGGATTTACATCTGGGTCAACGGCAAGGCTAAAAAGCGTATGTCGATGCTCGAGGAACAACTTCCGGATGCCGTTGAACTGATGGTACGGAGCCTGCGCGTTGGCCACCCATTTACGTCAGCACTCGGAATCGTTGCACAGGAAGTGCCTGATCCATTGGGTACTGAAATGGGCGCAATTTCGGATGAAAGCGCCTATGGCCGAGATGTCGGTGAAGCGCTGAAAGCCATGGCGGAACGTATGGATATGCAGGACATGCGTTTCCTGGCGGTTGCCGTGACGATCCAGCAAACATCAGGTGGTAACCTTGCAGAAATTCTGGACGGTCTGGCCAAAGTGATCCGGTCACGCTTCAAACTGTTCCGTCGCGTGAAAGCGATCACAGCAGAGGCAAAGTGGTCAGGTATGTTCCTGTCGGTTTTCCCCCTCGCTGCACTCGTTGCTATCAACGTCATTCAGCCAAACTACTATGACGACGTGATGGAAACTTCGGTCTTCATCCCTGCCTGTCTGGTGGTTGCTGGCTTCCTTGTCGCCAACGTGTTTGTCATGCGTTCACTCGTCGACATCAAGGTTTAGGGGGACCACATAATGGAAATTATTTCACAAATCAACGAATTGCTCACAAACCAATTTGGTGAGTTCGGCCCACTTTTAGTTGTCGGAATTCTGGGCTTGTTCCTTGTTCTTCTGACTTTGCCAGTAATGCTTCGTAAAAATGAAGATCCGCTCGACAAACTTCGCAAATCACAAATTGAAGAAAAAAAACCTAAAGGAAATGCACAGAAACTTCGCTACGATACAAAAAAGGACAAGCTCGAGAAATATTCTACGTTTCTGGAACCGCAGAACGAGGAAGAATATTCAGCGGTTCGCCTGAAGCTTCTGCAAGCAGGCTACCGCAGCAAGCAAGCTGTGCGGACATACAACTTTATGCAGCTCGCCCTTGGATTGGGGTTTTTAGTTATCGGTGCGATTTTTGCTATCTTTCAAGCATCAACTGGTGACCCGTCAGCCCAAACCATTGCAATGTCAATTATTTTGCCGGGTGTCGTTGGCTACATGTTGCCAAAGTACTGGGTCAATCGCCGCGTCCAATCACGTCAGGAAGAAATAACCAATGGTTTCCCTGACGCTCTCGATATGATGCTTGTCTGTGTTGAAGCCGGTCAATCGCTTGATCAGTCCATCATACGGGTCAGTAAAGAAATTCGCGCTGGTTTCCCATCTCTTGCGGATGAGTTTGAAATTGTTTCAAACGAAGTCAAAGCAGGTAAAGACAAAGTTAGCGTTCTGAAAGACATGTCTGCGCGTGCGGGTGTAACTGATGTCGCGTCATTCGTGACCGTTTTAGTCCAATCTGCGAGTTTTGGTACCTCTATCGCCGACGCTCTTCGGGTTTATGCCTCGGAAATGCGAGATAAACGCGTCATGCGGGCAGAAGAGAAAGCAAATACCTTGCCCACCAAGATGACACTTGCCACAATGATGTTAACGGTGCCGCCGCTTCTGATCATTCTGATCGGGCCGTCGGTCTACCAAATCTCGGTAACGCTCTCGAACACAAACTTCTGAGGACATGATAAAAAACTGGGTGGCTATGATCGCGGCATTTAGCCTTTTGACCGCTTGTCAGCAGACAGGCGGTCTTGGTACGTCTGAAGACAGCCCCTTTGCCCCGACTGGTGCCTATGATCTGGACTCTTCGGTTGATGGCCTCATTGTTGGACATCGGCTCATGGCGGCCGGTGAGTATCAACTTGCGCTACGCGCCTATAACCGCGCAGCGGGTGTACAGGGCCTTAATGTTGATACGCTTTCAGCGATCGGGTCAGCCAACTTGAAACTTGGTCGTCTGGGTCAGGCAGAAAGATCACTCCGGCTTGCCGTTGAACAGGACGATAGCTTTCCGGCAGCGTGGAATAATCTAGGCGTTATCCTTATGGAAAAAGGCGAAACCGGAGAGGCCGAACAGGTTTTTCATCGCGCCTATGCGCTTGATAGTGGCGAAAGTGACTCCATTCGCGAAAATTTACGCTTAGCTATCGCAAAGAATCAAAACCCTGAATACTATGAAGGGAATAATAATATCAATTTCGAGTTGGTGCGCCGAGGCAGTAGTGAATACCTCCTGCTTTCAACACCTTAGAAGGACCGAGCAGTAAAGGACGCGAAAATGCGCCATTCTATTTTAGCGACTCTGTGCCTAACAGGGATAGTCGGCTTGTCAGCTTGTGAAAATTCTGACGACGCCGAAGTAGATCGGGCATTGGCCGATTTGAACGTTATCGACGAAAGCAACCTCAGCGACATCATGTTGACGGTAGGTGACCCAAACGAAGCGGTCGCATATTTTCAACGATCCTCTCAGCAAAATCCGGATCGGATTGACCTGAAGCGTGGGCTCGCAAAATCACTGGTCCGTGCCGGACAGCCAGATCAGGCCGTTAAGGTCTGGCGTGATGTTGTTCAGCATCCTGACGCAAACAACGATGATCGTATTGACCTGGCTGACGCGCTGATCCGCAATGGCAATTGGGATGGCGCAGAAGCCGAACTCGACAAGGTTCCACCAACTTTTGAGACTTACAAACGCTATCGCCTGGAAGCAATGATCGCTGACGGCAACGAAGAATGGGGAAAAGCTGACAGTTTTTATGAAACGGCTGTTGGGTTGACCACCACACCTTCAGGGGTTCTGAACAACTGGGGGTATTCGATGCTGACACGCGGCAATTACCCCGAAGCTGAACGTCTTTTCATCCGCGCGATCACTTACGACAAGGACCTGTTCACCGCGAAGAACAACCTTATTCTGGCCCGCGGCGCACAAGGCAACTACGATATGCCAGTTATTGAGATGACCCAGGTTGAACGCGCTCAGTTGCTTCACACCCTTGCGCTTTCGGCAATTAAGCAGGGTGACGTCACAATCGGCAAGGGTTTGCTGAAAGAAGCGATCGACACTCATCCGCAGCATTTTGAAGCGGCCGTGCGCGCCTTACGCGCATTGGAAGACAACGTTTCCAACGGCTAATGTATATTTCGGCTTCATCCGCGCTTTGGTTTTTACTATTCGCCGCCCCGATTTGTATTTGGGCGGCGAGCAGCGATATGAAAACCATGAAAATTCCAAACAAAGCAGTCCTTGCATTGATCTTTGTATTTGCAGTTGTGGGTCTCATCGCGTTGCCGCTTTCGGAATATCCGTGGCGTTACGTGCATTTACTCGTCATATTGGCGTTTGGTTTTGTCCTGAATATGGTTGGTGCGATTGGTGCAGGTGATGCAAAATTCGCCGCTGCTATGGCACCATTCGTTGCGCGGGGGGACGCGATGCTAATGATCTATTTTTTTGCCGCAGTCTTGCTTGCAGCTTTCGCAACGCACAGGCTTTTCCGCAGTGTTCCGGCGTTGCGCAACCTGACACCTAACTGGGAATCCTGGGAAAACGAGAAATTCCCTATGGGGCTGGCACTTGGCGGCGCACTCATTTTCTATCTTTCTGCGGGTGTATTCTATGGAGCTTGACGCGTAAAACTCAGCTCTTTTCCAGTAAAATATAAAGTGGCGTGCGCCGAATTTCGTTCAGGGTGGTATCGTTTCTTTCAGCAATAATCTCGAGAATCTGTTTGCGTACTTCTGTCGAAATTGGGCAAAGTGGCACCAAGAGATAATCCGCGCTCTCAAACCCCGGCAGGCCACCGTAGTACCATGGTGCACCACCAATTAACGGTAACAAACTCCCATAAAGCCAATGGCTTGAGATCAGATCTGCAGCGAAAAGACGTTTTCCTTCAGCTAACCCGGAACGCTCCAGATCCTTGACGATTGCATTGATCCACGCGGGAATACCCATTGCCAAAGTACACTCTGGCAGTTGTTCACCCAAAAGTTCCACCAGTTCCTTTCGTCCTGTCAGATCAGCATCAAAATCAAGACCTGTTTCTGGGTCATTCATGGCAACCGTTGCATCCACACGGTAAGCACGAATTTTGGCCGTCAACAGGTCTACATGTTGTGTGCTTCGTGGCAAAAGAGGTGCGTAATCTTTATTCACTGCGGCAAGGTGACGAAAAGGGCTAAACGCAAGATTGAGGAAAGAGGGTGAAGAAAATGCAATTGCTGCGGCTCCGGCCATGTTCAGCATCAGCCGCATATTCCAACCTCTCCCACTCACAACATCTGCGGCAGGGCGCAAAGCAAACAGCAGTACCGCTAACAGCAGCAGCCATTGCGGATCGTTTCCAAAATTTTGGTAGGTGACATATGCAAATCCGGGTGCCAGTAAAAGAAGAAGCAGTCCGCCCACTTGCTCCTTCGCCTGTCGTAGCAATACGACCGAAAAAATCACTAAAATCGAACTGCCCAAATACGCTGGCGCAACGACAATTGCCTGAAAACTCTCTCCGGGCTGTGGGCGCACCTCAGATTGCGCCACCGCAAGCAGATCGCGCAGATATGCGAGCCAGTATCCTGACCCTGCAAACGCGGTAATTACAAGTGCAATCATAAGGCCTGTTACAAGCGCGAAAAAGATGCTGCGGTAACTTCTGTGCAATGCCAATCCCAACAAAACCGGCACCACAAAAGCAACAAAATAGGTTACCTTGATCATCGCAAGCGCAGCCAGTGCCACCCCGATGATGATCCCGTCAATCGTTGCATTTTTATAGTGATGCTGTGGAATAACAGACAAAGAGATCGCTACAAATGCAAAAGCCCAGGCCCAACGATTATAGTGCATCGAAACCGAAAGCGACTGTTGAGCTTCGCCGTGAATCAAGGCCAGCACCAAGACCATCACGAAAAGGCAAAAAAGATATGCTATTCCGATACTTAGACGACTGATACCGATCCACCAAACGAAAGGTATAAGCACCAAAGCCATCACAATTTGCGCATAAATTACAGCGTGCCCGATTCCGAAACCAAGCTTTACAAAGGCGGCAATTGGCGCAAACGCAAGCGCGCCAATCGGCGTCATGAAATCGAGATGTGGCCATTGACCATCAGCCATTCGAAACACGATCTGCATCATGTGCAGTGTGTCACCTTCGTGCTTGGCAATGAACAGCCCGTCCTTTGCAAAGGCCAGGCCGCCCAGCACAAAGACGACTCCCAAAAGGAAGCAAAATAAGAGTACCGGATTAGGCCTTTGCGCCGTTGTGTACATTCCTGTCCCCAATCCTTTTTTAAAAGGATAACGCCGCAGACTCGCCGATGCAAAAGCCATATGCGGTTTTTGTTGTTCTAAAGCTCACAGAAGGGTAGAATCACTCTAAAACAAAGAGCAGTTAGGGTCTTTCGATGAATATGCATGCATCTACGGTTGTCGCGCCTCCCGCACCCCGAAGCCTTGCGGAGATGAACCTTCCTCCGGTTATGATGCGGGACATCCTTTTGAAAACCATGTTTCGCCAGAACGTTGAACAGGTTAGCGAAATTGCCAAAGCTATTTGTTTGCCTATTCCGGTAACTCAGGAACTGGTAGATCATGCGCGAGAACAACGCCTGCTTGAAGCAACTGGCACACTTCACGCTTCCTCGGGAAATGAAATGGGATATCAGCTGACCGATGCAGGCAAGGCCCGTGCTCTGGATGCATTGTCGCAGTCGGAATATTATGGTGCAATGCCCGTGCCGCTCGATGTCTACAAAGATCAGGTCGAGCGCCAGTCGATCAAAAACATCCAGATCACCCGTGATCAGTTGACTGGTGCAATGGGTCATCTCATTTTGCCACCTGAGTTGCTGGACCATCTTGGCCCCGCCGTCAGTTCTGGCCGTTCCATTTTGATGTACGGCCCACCTGGCAATGGTAAATCCTCTATTTCCAATGGTATTCGTGATGCGCTTGGGGACAAAATCTATGTACCCCGTGCGATAGAATATTCCGGTCAGGTCATTACCGTTTATGACCCCATCGTGCACAGCGCAGCGGAAACCCAGGAAGACGATCCAACATCGTTACGCCGGGCAAGCAATCGATATGACACACGATATGTCCGCTGTGAACGCCCAACGGTGATCACCGGTGGTGAGCTTTCGCTTTCCATGCTCGATCTTGTTTACAACCCAACGGCCCGGACCTATCAGGCGCCTTTACAGCTTAAATCCACCGGCGGTGTCTTCATCGTGGATGACCTTGGCCGTCAGGAAGAGCCGCCACAGGCTCTGATCAACCGCTGGATTGTTCCGCTTGAAGAAGGCAAGGATATTCTAGCGCTTCAATCAGGTGAAAAATTTACCGTGCCGTTTGACACGCTGGTGATTTTCTCAACCAACTTCCATCCAAATGAAATCTTCGATAGGGCGGCCCTTCGCCGGATATTCTTCAAAATCAAAATTGATGGACCAAGTCAGGAAGATTTCCTTAAGATTTTCGCAATGGTTGCCCGTAAAAAGAAAATGCAGCTTGATGAGGCAACGCTTGTCCATCTGCTAAAGAAAAAATACCCGACAATCGACAATGTTTACGCGAACTATCAACCGATATTCCTGATTGATCAGATGATGGCAATCTGTGATTTCGAAGGCATTCCCCATCAGATGACTCCTGAACTGGTTGAACGGGCCTGGGCGAACATGTTCGTCAAGGAAGAAAAGATTATTCACTGATGCTGCAAGGCATCGGTGTCGCTGGATGTGGGCGTATGGGATACCCTATGCTTGTTGCGCTTCGCGAAGCGGGGTTTGAAGCACACGGTTTTGATATACGTCCGCCGTCGGATTACAATACGCCTGTGGATGTGATGACTGACAAGCCCAAGGTTTTTGCTGAAGGCCTTCAGATTCTTATCACGGTCGTGCGCGACATTGACCAGACAGAGGACGTGCTGTTCGGCGCTCAGGGTTTCGTGGACCGCGCTGCAGATTTGGAACAGATCATTTTATGCTCGACCCTTTCACCGCGTTACACAAAAGAACTACGAGGCCGCGTTCCAGACCACATCCGTCTGATAGACGCACCTATGTCAGGTGCTCAAATTGCAGCCCAGCACAAAAAACTGTCTTTCATGTTAGGCGGCTCAATCGGTGACCTTGATCACCTTCACCCTCTGTTCACAGCAATGGGGCAGCATTTCCACAGGATGGGCCCATTTGGGGCTGGGATGTCAGCGAAGGTTCTGAACAATCTACTTGCTGCCTCTTCAACCGCAATGACGCGACTTGTGCTTGATTGGGCAGACGATGCCGGTTTGAATGAAGCTCAGTTTCTGGATCTTGTCCGCACGTCTTCGGGCCAGAACTGGTTGGCAAGCGGGTTTGAAGAAATCGAATTTGCGCGGGATGGGTATCGCGAAGACAACACAATTGGAATTCTCGTCAAAGACGTAGAAAGCGCACTTGATGGGGCGCCCGATAAAGCTGACACAACATTGCCGCGTGCTGTTCAAAATTTGATTCAAAACCTTTCTCCACGCGAAAAAAAATCTTGAAAAGATTTTTGTGAAAACTTTTTTAAAAGTTTTCGTCTCCGCTTCACTGTGATTACTCTGTGACAATGAGACGTTTGCCCCCTCTTTTTCAGGATTGGTATTCCAGCAAAGGTTGGTCTGTTCATCCGCATCAAATTGCGTTGTTAGAGCGGGCAGATGAGGCTGCGCTATTGCTCATTGCGCCCACTGGGTGCGGTAAAACTCTTGCAGGATTCCTACCAACATTGGTCGATTTATCGCCAAAATCGCACTCAGGCTTGCACACACTCTACATTTCACCGCTAAAGGCGCTGGCAGCCGACATCAGGCGGAACCTCTCTACTCCGATTTCTGAAATGTTTCTGCCAATCCGCGTTGAGGACCGAACGGGCGACACGCCTCAATCACGCAAGAAACGTCAACGCGCTGATCCGCCCCATATCTTGCTTACGACACCTGAAAGTCTTGCGTTGCTTTTATCGTACGAAGATGCGCCCCGCATTTTTTCGGGTCTCAAGCGTGTCGTGATCGACGAGATTCACGCACTTGCTGAAAGCAAACGCGGTGATCAACTCATGCTCGCGCTCAGCCGTCTGCAAGCTCTCTGTCCGGGCATGACGCGCGTGGGGTTGTCCGCGACCGTTGAGAGCCCGACATCCATTGCGCGTTATCTGGCTTGTGCACCAAAACAATGCAGCATCCTGCAAGCAGACCCCGGCCCGGACCCGGACATCCAGATGCTTGAAACTGAGGAAGAGCCTCCATGGTCAGGCGGAGGAGCGAAATACGCAATTCCTGCAGTTCTTCGCCAAATAAAACAACACAATACGACGCTGGTTTTTCATAACACCCGGGCACAGGCGGAAATCTTCTTTCATAATCTCTGGCTCGCAAATGACGAAGCGCTTCCTATCGGTATCCATCATGGATCCCTCGCCCGCGAGCAACGCGAAAAAGTTGAAGCAGCGATGGTGAGAGGTGACCTGCGTGCAATCGTCTGCACCGGAAGCCTCGATCTGGGAATAGATTGGGGGGATGTCGATCTGGTAGTTCAAATAGGCGCCCCCAAGAATGTGAAGCGTCTTGTTCAGCGTATTGGGCGCGCCAACCACAGGTACAATGCGCCGTCAAAGGCGCTTCTCGTTCCTGCAAACAGGTTTGAAGTTGTCGAATGTATCGCTGCACTTGAAGCGGTGCAGGCGCATGACCTTGATGGCGAGCCGCAAGGCCCCGGCCCGCGCGACGTCTTGTGCCAGCATATTCTAATCCGCGCGGCGGCTGGGCCATTTGAAGCCGAACGCCTTTATGAAGAAATCAAAACGGTTGGTGCCTACAGCTCGCTTAGCCGATCCAGTTTTGAAGATTGCCTGAATTTCTGCGCAACAGGCGGCTACGCGTTACGATCTTACGACCAATGGCAAAGGTTGCAAAAACGTCCAGATGGGTTGTGGCAATTACGCGACCCGCGTGCGACCCAGCGTATCCGTATGAACATAGGAACTATTCAAGACACCGATACACTTAAGGTCAGACTAAAGGGTAGCCGTGGTGGAAAACCTTTAGGCGAAATTGAAGAAAGTTTTGCCGCTGCCCTGACGCCAGGCGACACTTTTTTGATAGGCGGACAGATTGTCCGTTACGATTCACTGCGGGAAATGGTTGTCCAGGTCACACGTGATCGCGGTCGCAAACCCAAGATCGCTACATTTACCGGAACCAAATTTGCGACTTCAACTCAACTATCTGCCCGTATACTTGCGATGTTCCGTCAGGAAGACTGGCCACAACTGCCACAACATACGGCTGAGTGGCTTAAACTACAGCGCAAGGTTTCGAAACTGCCCGAAGCTAATAGGCTGCTTGTTGAAACATTCCCCCATGACAATAGACAACACCTGTGCGTTTACGGTTTTTCCGGGCGAAATGCGCAACAGACCCTGGGCTTGTTGCTTACACAGCGAATGGAAGCAGAGGGATTGAACCCATTAGGGTTTGTGGCAACCGACTACGCGACGCTTATCTGGGGGCTTGATCTGGTTGCAAACCCCACACCACTTTTCACTCTCAAAAACCTTCGTGGCGGTTTGGAAAACTGGCTTGCGGGTAATGCTGTTATGAAACGCACGTTTAAAGGCGTCGCTACGATCGCCGGTCTGATAGATCGCAACATGCCAGGTGCGCGCAAATCTGGCCGGCAAGCAACGTTTTCCTCAGACATTCTTTACGACACGCTGCGCAAATATGATCCTGATCATCTCATGCTCAAAATCACGCGGGAAGAAGCCTTGAGAGGTTTGGTCGATTTTCGTCGCATCGAAGAAATGTTATCTCGAACAGCTGGTCAAATCGATCATGTTGCACTTGACCGAGTAACACCTCTGGCTGCACCCCTTCTGCTGGAAATCGGAAAAGTTCCAATCAAAGGCGCTGCCGAAGACCGCCTGCTTGCAGAAGAGACCAAAGCCCTGATGCGTGAAGCGGGTCTAACCTAAAAGCTTGCAAAGTTTCTGAAAATGCGCATTTTGAACAAATCATGAACACTTATACTTTCACGCTTGCAGGCGCAAAATTGGTGGCACTTCCGTCAGGTGCATTGTGGTGGCCGGACGAAGCATTGCTTTGCGTTTCAGACTTGCATCTGGGAAAGTCAGAAAGGATCGCGCGAAATGGCGGGGCTCTTTTACCGCCCTATGAAACGCGCGATACACTGTTCAGGCTTGATGCGGATATTCGCGAAACTACCCCAAGGACTGTGGTTTGCCTGGGAGATAGCTTTGACGATCTTGATGCAGCAAACGCGCTAACGGAAGAACAAACGCTCTGGATTACGAGGCTGATGGCAGGGCGTCGGTGGATCTGGATCGAAGGAAACCACGATCCGGGCCCGATTGACTTTGGCGGTATGCATCTTGCCGAATTACACACCCCACCCTTGTACTTTCGCCATATTGCGCGTTTTGGAACGAGCGCAGAAGTTTCTGGACATTTTCACCCAAAAGCAAGTGTTTCTCGCCGGGGTCACCGGCTGACGCGCCCATGTTTCTTGCTTGATAGCGACCGGGTTATTTTACCAGCCTACGGAACGTATACTGGGGGGTTGCACAGCGACCATGAAGCATTAAACAAACTTATGCGTGCAGAGGCCCTAGCTATTCTTCTGGCCAAGCCGCCACATCCTATCCCCATGCCACGTTCCTAAAGTAAACCGGCGGCTTCGACGTTGTGCCGGTATTTCCTGCTCACCGGTACCTTTACGCCATCGTTCATAATAACGAATGGGCGACCTTTCTCCATGACGACGTCTGCGATCGCCCTGCGCGCGACCCAATGTGATCTGTGAATGCAAAACCCTTCAACACCTTCAACTTCGTCAGCTGCATCCCGAAACCGCATCAACAATGAATGCATGCCTTTATCGGTGTACACATCGACATAGTGATCCCGCACAGTAATGCGGATCAACGGGCCTTGCATGTCTGTTGGCAGGCGCTGAATCAACCTGGATTCAGTCGAATCGGATGCTGGTTTGGCTGCATTCAAATAATCTAACTTTTGCGTCCCCATACAAAGTGCTGCCGCCGTCAAAACAATTGTTCCAATTGGTAAATCTGTCCCAAATGGCGATGGATTTAACGCGCAAGCGACAATTGTGGTTGGAGTGAACAGAAGAACAAACAAAGTGGTCGCAGCGACAGCTGACATTGTAAACGACAGGTCAGGCCACAAATGTTTGACCCCAATTTTTACTCCCTCGCTAAAAATCAGAGCTGTACCGATCAGGCTCGCCCAATAAAGGCTTCGCGACAACAAGCTGGTTTCCAAGTAGGTTCCAAATGGTCCGGTGACCGCCGCAATCAAAGACAAAAGCATCCAGACCGCTAGGCAATTCCGGGCAAAAACTGCGCTCTTTAATGACCAAAAATATGACTTCATACTCAAACCAAAAAACTAGATATCGCCTAATACGTATATAAATCATATCCTTAGAGCAACCCATTGCAATCTTTGGGTCCGATAACGAAAATCAATCGCCTATTCCGAGCAATTAAGGACCTTCAACCAATGCAGTTCGAACCAAAAGCCAGAGATTTCAAAGCCCGTGTGCGAGCAAGTTTTGCTGCTCAGGGAATGATGAACACGCTTCAGGCAAAGCTCGAAAAGGTAGACGCAGGTCAATGCAAAATTACCGCGCCAATTATACCCAAAACCGGACAACAACACGGATTTGCCCATGCTGGATTAAGTTTTTCAATTGGGGACAGCGCCGCCGGCTATGCAGCGCTATCACTAATGGACAGCCTTAGCGAAGTTGTGACCGCCGAAATCAAAATAAACCTCATCGCACCCGCAAAGGGGGATCATCTGGAAGCTATTGGTAAGGTCATTCGTCCGGGCAATCGCCTGTTCACGGTGCAAAGTGATGTTTATGCGATTGATGGTTCGATCCGCACTCATATTGCGATCTTGCTTGGGACGATGGTCGCTGTAAGAACAGCCTAACCGAAACCGGACTAGCAATTTGCACCAATAAACACTCTGCCAGTGTTCCAAAACAACACGAGCAAAGTAACACTAAAACTTTTTCAGTTTATGCTGTCAGCCCTTCTGGTTCCATCAGACCGTTTGCACGGCAACAAGCCGTTAGAGTATTCGCCAGCAAGCAAGCAATTGTCATCGGCCCGACACCACCCGGAACTGGCGTGATCGCCCCCGCAACCTTGGAGACCGACTCAAAGTCAACATCACCCACCAGTTTGGTTTTGCCATCTTCCTTTTCGATGCGGTTAATACCCACATCAATTACTGTCGCGCCTTCACGAATCCAGTCGCCCGGCACCATTTCTGGCCGGCCAACCGCTGCGACTACTATGTCGGCCCGACGTACAACCTCTGGCAAATCTTTCGTGCGGCTGTGAGCGATCGTAACTGTGCAGCTATCACCCAACAGTAGTTGCGCCATTGGTTTGCCAACAATATTGGACCGCCCGATAACAACCGCGTTCAGACCGGACAAAGAGCCATGATAGTCGCGCAGCATCATCAAACACCCAAGCGGCGTACAGGGCACCATCGATCTTTGACCGGTCCCCAGCAAACCAACATTGGAGATATGAAAACCGTCAACATCTTTCGCGGGATCGATAGAATTGATCACCAGGTCTTCGTTCAAATGTTTTGGCAGCGGAAGCTGAACCAAAATTCCGTGAATTGACGCATCATTATTCAATTGGTCAATCAATGCGAGCAGATCGGCCTCGGAGGTTTCTGCGTCAAGCTTATGCTCAACCGATTTCATACCGACCTCGACGGTTTGTTTACCTTTTGAGCGCACATAAACCTGGCTCGCCGGGTCTTCGCCTACCAGAACAACCGCCAAACCGGGGGTAATCCCGTCTTCTTCTTTTATGCGCGTTACGTGGCTTTTGACCTTTTCGCGCACAGTGGCTGCAAAGGCTTTACCGTCGATGATTTTGGCAGACATTCAGTTCTCCTTAGTCGGCGGGCACGCTTGGGCCCAGTATCTTTTCCTCACGCGAAATCGACCAGTCGATCAACTTACGCCAAAGTTCCTCAGCCAGGTCCGGATCAAGGCCTCTGCCTCCGGCGCACCGCCTGACGTTGGTCACAACTTCTTCTACCCGACTTCCTATTCGCGCAGGCAGCCCATCGCCGGTTTTAAGCACCGCCGCCCGGTCAATATAGGCGGCGCGTTGTGCTAACAAATCAATCAGGTTCTGGTCTAGTGCATCAATGGCCAAACGTAGCTCAGCCATTGTTTTACAGTCTTGTGGGGCACGCATTCGATCTTATCACTTTATTTAGTTTTCCGATCTCTAATAGCGTGCCCTTCCAATTTGTGAAACGCCTTAGAACAGGCCTTCAATCTGATTATCTGCGTTCAGCATGATTGCTTCCGCCGATGGTACACGCGGCAGACCAGGCATCGTCATAATCTCACCACAAATAACCACAACAAAACCAGCACCAGCAGACAGCCTGACTTCGCGAACAGGCACCGAGTGGCCAGTAGGTGCACCGCGCAAGGTTGGATCCGTCGAGAAACTATACTGGGTTTTCGCCATACAGATCGGAAGGTTGCCATAGCCCTGATCTTCCCAATCTTTCAATTGGTTGCGAATTTTCTGGTCCGCAAGAACATCATCCGCACGGTAGATACGTTTTGCGATGGTTTCGATTTTCTCCATCAGCGGCATGTCGTCCGGGTAGATGGGTGCAAAGCTAGCCATATCTGCATCCGCAATTTCGGCAACACGCTTTGCCAAATTCTCTGAACCTTCCGACCCAAGCTCCCAATGCCGTGAAAGAATCGCTTCGGAGCCATGGTTGGTAACATAGGCTTTGATCGCTTCAACCTCAGCATCGGTGTCTGTGACAAAGTGGTTGATCGCAACCACAACTGGCACACCAAAGCTTTTAAGGTTTTCGATGTGACGGCCAAGGTTTGCGCAGCCATCTTTCACTGCATTGACGTTCTCTGCACCGAGGTCAGCTTTCAGAACTCCACCGTTCATCTTCATCGCGCGCACAGTTGCCACAAGAACAACAACTGACGGCGCGATTCCTGCTTTACGGCATTTGATGTTCATAAATTTCTCAGCACCTAAGTCAGCACCAAAGCCTGCTTCGGTCACGACGTAGTCTGCCAATTTCAAAGCTGTTTTAGTTGCGATAACCGAGTTACAGCCATGCGCGATATTAGCGAATGGTCCACCGTGTACAAAGGCAGGGTTGTTTTCAAGAGTCTGCACCAGATTAGGTTGCATCGCATCCTTCAGCAAAACGGTCATTGCGCCGTCTGCCTTAATGTCACGACAGTAGACCGGACTCCTGTCACGACGGTAGGCAACAATGATATCACCAAGTCGTTTTTGCAGGTCTTCCAGATTATTTGAAAGACAAAGTATTGCCATGACTTCAGAAGCCACTGTGATATCGAAACCCGCTTCGCGAGGGAAACCGTTGGAAACACCACCAAGGCTTGCCGTGATCTGGCGAAGTGCGCGATCGTTCATGTCGACAACACGGCGCCACGCGACACGGCGGGTGTCAATCTCAAGGCTGTTACCCCAATAGATGTGGTTGTCAATCATCGCGCTGAGCAAGTTATGTGCGCTGGTGATGGCATGAAAGTCACCTGTGAAATGCAGGTTCATGTCTTCCATCGGAATAACCTGAGCGTATCCACCGCCGGCGGCCCCACCTTTCATACCGAAACATGGGCCAAGCGACGCTTCGCGGATACAAATAGCTGCTTTTTTACCAATCCGGTTCAGACCATCACCCAAACCAACAGTGGTTGTGGTTTTACCCTCGCCAGCTGGGGTTGGGTTAATCGCCGTAACAAGGATCAGTTTGCCCGTTTTGTTATTCTGAACAGAGTCAATAAATTCCTGGCTGAGTTTGGCCTTGTCGTGACCGTAAGGCAGCAGATGATCTGAACCAATTCCAAGCTTCGCGCCGATTTCTTGAATCGGGCGTTTGGATGCCTCGCGTGCAATTTCAATATCCGTCTTATAGCTCATGGGTCCCCCCTAAATTCCAATGAAGCAGCCGCAGGCCACTTGTCTACACCTGCATACCGAGCCTTGACGAAAGGGATAGGCGCATTTCCGACATATCCGACACCGGAATCGTCGGAGCCGCTTTTGCAGTGTCTCTTATTGGAAACAACGCGGGGCGAATTACCTTTTCAGGAAGTGTCACCCTGCCAGGCTGGCTGATCTGGAATGTGCAGCGTGAGCTTGTCTCCGACGCATAGTCTGCCTTCGCGTTCTACCCAGGCTGTTACGCCCCGTCTTGCTTTAGCGGCAGTTCTGAAAAGTCCGCCTGCATCAGGGTGCACGTTCTCAATTACTTTGACAGGCAGGTGGCAAGGGCCATTTTCCAAGTCAATCGTAATTGATGTCCCGTTTTCTGCAATCAATCGTGAAGACGGCGGCACATGTGTAAAATTGGGAACTCCGCTAATTATCATGGAAGCCCCAATCAATGTTGGGTCCAGTTTGCCTATCATCATTTCCGCGGCAACTACATCAAGTTCCTCTGCTGAGAGAATGGATAGCTGTCTCGTATTTTTGATTTCCGTGCCCACTGGATATTGCGCACTCACCCGCGAACACGATGGTCGTGTCAGCCCCGAATGAGATTCGCCGCGAAATCCCGAGAATTGTGCAATCACCTCCTGTTGTGGCTCTGAGACAATGCTTTGTTCGCGGTCAGGCACCAAGCCAAGCCAAGTAATCTCAGCAACAATATCAGTCTTTGAAAGCCCCGCCATTATTTGCGCTCCGTTATCTTCTTCGATGTAATTTTTCACAACGTCGCGCGCTAGGATCAGGGGTTCAACTAAATTTTAATTAAATTTGACCATAAAAAAACACCGCAAACTAAGTTGCGGTGTTTTTATTGGCACTGATTTTAAATCGTTGGCTCTGGCTCCATCCCGCCGCCCGCCTTTGGTTTTGGCTTCGTTTTCGGAATAGCCGTAACGCTCGGGGCACTGCCTTGATCCGGCGTGTCATCGGTGTCACTTTCGTCATGCGGCGTCTCACCACGAATGACCCGCTGAATTTCTTCGCCTGTCAGCGTCTCATACTCGAGCAAACCCTGCCCCAGGCGTTCAAACTCTTCGTTCTTGTCTTTCAGAATTTTAAGCGCCGTTGCATAACCTTCGTCGATCATTCTTTTGACTTCTTCTTCGATCAACTCTTTTGTAGCAGCCGAAATCGAGAAGCCACCGGCGCCATTGCCCATGTAACCTTCATGGGCCATCTGATAATCAATATTGCCGACTTTGTCGGACATGCCCCAACGAAGCACCATGGCCCGTGCCAAAGCGGACGCTTGCTGAATATCGCCAGCAGGACCGTTTGAAACTTCGTCTTCGCCGTATTTAACAATTTCGGCCGCTTTACCAGCCATGGTCATGGCCAGCTTTTGCTCACATTCGCTTCGATGCCAATTCAGACGGTCAATTTCTGGTAGTGATACAACCATACCCAAGGCGCCACCACGCGGAATGATTGTGGCTTTATAAACAGGGTCGCATTTTGGCAGAGAGATACCAACAATGGCGTGTCCGGCCTCGTGATAAGCCGTTTTTTCCTTTTGCTCTGCAGTCAGAACCATAGAGCGGCGCTCCGGTCCCATCATAACCTTATCTTTGGCGTCTTCAAAATCTTCCATGACCACAAATCGACGCCCCTTGCGCGCAGCCATCAGTGCGGCCTCGTTCACAAGGTTGGCAAGATCGGCACCGGAAAAGCCAGGTGTTCCGCGCCCGATAATGCGCAAATCAACGTCCGGCCCCAGAGGGGTTTTTCGCGCATGTACGGCCAGAATTTTTTCGCGGCCTTTGATATCTGGATTAGGCACATCAACCTGACGGTCAAAACGACCTGGTCGCAGCAACGCAGGGTCAAGTACATCTTTACGGTTGGTTGCAGCAACGATGATCACACCTTCGTTCGCTTCGAACCCGTCCATCTCGACCAGCAATTGGTTCAATGTTTGCTCGCGCTCGTCGTTACCACCGCCGTAGCCTGCGCCACGGCTTCGGCCAACGGCGTCAATCTCGTCAATAAAAACGATGCAGGGCGCGTTTTTCTTGGCCTGTTCAAACATGTCCCGAACCCGGCTTGCGCCGACACCGACAAACATTTCGACGAAGTCAGAACCCGAGATAGAGAAGAATGGCACACCAGCTTCGCCAGCAATCGCACGCGCAAGCAGCGTTTTACCAGTTCCTGGAGGCCCAACCAAAAGCGCACCTTTCGGGATTTGCCCACCAAGACGGCTGAATTTCTGCGGGTTGCGCAGGAACTCGACGATCTCTTCCAGCTCTTCTTTGGCTTCATCAATCCCGGCGACGTCATCAAAAGTAACGCGCCCTTGCCGCTCCGTCAGCATTTTTGCCCGCGACTTGCCAAAGCCCATCGCGCCGCCTTTACCACCGCCTTGCATCCGGTTCATGAAGAATATCCAAACACCGATCAGCAAAATAAAGGGCAGGAAGGTAATCAGTAGCGAAGTGAAGCCAGATTGTTCCTGCTGCTCTGCATTTATTGTGATCCCTTTAGAGATCAGCAATTCTGTGATCTCAGCGTCTTCAGGTTTAATTGTGACATAGCTCTCGCCATTATTGCCCCTGAACATCACGCGTTCACCGTCAAGCACGACACTCGAAACATCACCGCCATCAACAGAAGTCACAAAATCAGAGTAGCTCACCGTCTGGTTTTGCAACGCCGATTGACCGCCACTGAACAAATTGAATAAGGCCAGGATCAGTAAAAACAAAACGACCCAGAAAGCGATGTTTCTCGCATTGCCCAAGGGGAATCTCCTCGAATTCTTTCAGCCACTCATATTTTTGGTGGCAACGTAGCTAAAATAGAGGTCAGAGCAACGATCTTCAATGCGATATAATCGACTTAAAGAAATGTTCTTCCCCCAGCACCAGTTCTACCCGCCATTCAGACGACAAATCAGCAAGCGGAGCGGCGACAAGCGCTTGCCCTTCCCAGACAGCAGGTGAGGCCAAAAGCGACGTGCGCGGCATGCTGGTTTCACGCCAGCCCGACACGCTATTCAGGCCATTCTCACCTAGGAGGCGTACCGTCAAGTTTATGTTTTTATTACCTTTAATGCACCAACGACCGTCCCAAACTTCATCAATTTCTGCAACCTCATTCCGCACCGCCTGAGCTTCTCTGTGAATGCGAAGGGCTTGCTTTTCAGGGCGCAAGATACAGCCATGCAACGTTACTTGCTCACCCGCAAAAACTTTTGCTGATAAATCCGTCAAGGCCGGGCCCCGCGGACCATATTCCGCCGATGAAACCCATTTGACCGCATGTGAAAGCAATCTGCGACGGATTTCCGGAGATTGCGCTTGCAGTTTGTCCAAATCATAAATCACATCCCCATGTTCAATCCGTGCTAGATCGCGCGCTGCTCGTAAGGTCTGGGCTTCCAAGGCCTTGCGCGCTTGTGACAGTCGTCCGGTTACCGCGCTCAGCAATTCAACATCGATTCCGAGGGGCTGCAATGCCGCCAGCACTTTGCGTGCCTTTATCCTGTCAAATCGCGTATCTTCGTTGGATGGATCATCAATCCAATCAAGGTCTCTAACTGTAAGATAATTTCGCAGCTGTTGCCGCGTTGCCGCCAGAAAGGGGCGCGACCAGGTAATGCCGTCTGCCTTTCGCTGGGGCACCATGCCTGACAACCCATCCACACCAGCACCACGTGCCAAACGCATCAGAAAGGTTTCCGCCTGATCATCTGCTGTGTGTGCCAAAAGCACCGTCGAGACCCCGACTCTTTGAGCCCAATCTGTTATCAATGAGTATCTTGCACGGCGCGCCTGATCCTGAAGGTTCCCGGTGCCGTCCCAGCAAGCCCAAGTTAAAACATCGTGGTGAACGCCGATTTGGGTACAGACATCTGCGACAAATTGCGCTTCCTTGGCTGACGCGGCTCTTAGCCCGTGGTCAACTGTCACCGCATACAAGGTTATCCCTGCACATTTTGCAAACTGTGCTGCTACGTGAAGCAGGGCAATTGAATCTCCACCACCGGAAACGGCCACTCCCAGAGAGACTCCACCAGTTTCGTTCAATGATGAACTTAGTAGTTCAAAAAGTTGAGCGCTATCGGTCGTCACAAACAGCCCAGGCTAAGCATAGAAGATCTTGCATCCAAAGTTACGTCCGCGTCGGGAAAACGTACCTCGACTTGTTCTAACATTTGGCACGCCTCCGTCATCTGCCCTAAAGCGGCAAGGCTTGTGCCAACTTTGAAAAGAGCATTCGGTGCCTGAGGCCCGGTCGGTGCAGAGCTGAAGCTGTCAAGATATGCGCGTGCAGCCGGTCTTGTGTCACCAAGTTGTTCTAGCGCCTCACCCCGCAAAAAATGCGCTTCCGCGCTTAACGGACCCCCGGGATACGTTTCTGTAAAGGCGGCAAAGGCGTCAGCAGCGGCCTGAAAATCACCGTCAGCCATCGCAGCCTGTGCATTGTCGAAATCAGCCTGTTCACCAACAGCCAACTCGGTGCCACCCGTAGCGGGAAGGGCGACTGCTGGCACAGTTACTGAACCAACGCCGCCGAGGGTTGTGGTTTCGCCCAACTGGCTGATGTCGCAATCTGCTTCCAGTTCACATAGACGGAACTCCAGGTCCCCAATTCTGTTGCTTCCATCGGAAACGACGCTATCGACCCGGAACTGTAACTGTTCTGTTTTTGAAGTGAGTCGCTGCAATTCTTGCTCTATTGCGTCAACGCGTTCTAACGGACTATTGCCGCCCACAGAGGTGGTCGGCGCGCCTGTCGTTGACAGCTCTCGTTTCAAACGCTGAACTTCAACATAAAGCACAGACAATTCCTGACGAATATCGGCCAAAGTCTGATCCTGAGCCGTCACAGTTGTTGCCCAGGGAAGGGCTAGCACCGAAACAGTGATTAACGCAAAGAGTCGGGTCATTTCACGCTCCGTCAGCTGCCAAGGCCGCCTGCTGAGATCACTGTAACAGCACGACGATTGCGCTCGTAACAGGACTCATTCGAACACACTTCAATTGGGCGCTCTTTACCAAAGGAAACAACACTCAGACGGTTCGGGGCGACACCCCGTGATATCAAGTATTCCTGAACCGCATTCGCACGCCGTGCACCCAGCGCAAGGTTATACTCTCGTGTGCCCTGCTCGTCAGCGTGACCTTCGATCAAGGCATCATATTCCGGGTTTTCTGCCAACCAGCCAGCCTGACCCGCCAATGTTGCACGAGCCCCGTCGCTAAGCGTGCTCTGATCGACTGCGAACAGAACTCTGTCTCCAATTGTCTGCTGGAAATATGCTGGAGAAATTGGATTTGATGGGTCGTTCAACCCGCCAGCAGCACCATTTGCGCCCGCACCACCATAACCCCCGCCTAAACGGCTGGGGTCGGTACAAGCGGCAAGCGTCAATGCCGCAACCACGAGAACTGCTTTTGATAAATGTTTCATGAGGATTGCCCCTTGTTATATCTCTGCTCTGTTTTATTCACTATATCACTCTGCGTACCCTTTGGAAACGTATCCTTAGGGCAAGAGCGGCGACCACGAAGGATCAGAAGCCGCAGTGTTTGTGTTTACACGTCTCAGGTTACGGCCGGAAACATCAACGGAGTAAAGCGCAGGTGCACCACCTGCACCCGATGTCTCCCGCATGAACATGATGACACGACCATTTGGTGACCAGCTTGGCCCTTCGTCCAGGAAGGAAGCCGTCAGCAAACGTTCTTCGCTCCCATCGGTACGCATGACTCCAATGTGGAACCGACCCTGATTTTGCTTTGTAAAAGCAATCATATCCCCGCGCGGTGACCAGACAGGTGTTCCATAACGCCCAGTCCCAAAACTGATCCGGCGTGGCTCGCCGCCATTTGCAGGCATCGTATATAATTGTTGAGTTCCGCTGCGGTCGCTCTCAAATACAATTTGTCTGCCATCAGGCGAAAAGCTGGGTGCGGTCTCGATAGATGGGGCAGATGTCAGGCGTGTACGTTCGCCGCTTTGCAGGTTCAGTTTGTAGATATCGGTGTTACCACCCGTCGAAAGTGAATATACGACAGTATTCCCATCCGGCCCAAACCGAGGTGCAAAGCTCATCGCACCTTGCTGATCGTCTAGCGCACGCCGTGAAACATTCCCGACATTCATAACAAAAATACGTGGGAATCCAGATTCGTAAGACGTGTAAAGAATACGATCACCCGTTGGCGAAAATCTGGGAGCCAGAACCAAAGAAGAACTGTCCGTTAAAAACTGAGGATTTGCACCGTCATAGTCCATAATCGCCAACCGTTTGCGACGATCGCTTTTCGGCCCTGTCTCGGATACAAACACCACGCGGCTGTCAAAGTAAGGACCCTCGCCGGTGATACGGGAATAGACCGTATCAGCAACTTTGTGGGCCAACCTACGCCAACTTGTCGTTGTACCGCCAAGCTGCAATCCGCCACCCATTTCGCTGCCCGCGAAAACGTCGAAGAGACGGAATTTAACGGTAACGCGACCACCGGCCGTCACATTGACTGAACCTGTGATCAGAGCTTGCGCATTGATCGCACGCCAGTCTGCATATTGCACAGGGCTGTCAAAGCTCGTGATGTTAGAAATAAATGCGTCGCTTCCGATCCGACGGAACAGCCCGGTTCCGGAAAGATCAGAGGCAACAACCTCGGCAATCTGTCGCGCCATATCATTTGCTGCACGGTTCTCGGCCACAAAATCGGGAACAGCAAAGGGCAAAGGTTCGATAACTCCTTCGGTGATTTCAATCCGAAGCGGACCAGTGCGCTCTTGCGCCTGTAAGGTGAAGGCCACGGCGTTTATTGCCAGCGCCATGACCAAAACGGAGGTCAGTCGTTTTAATAGCGTCATCTGGTCCTCATTCTCTCCGGGTTGAAGGTAATTTCAATATCCCGCCAACTATCATATTTGTCAGTCGGCAAATTATAGCCACGCGTGCCACAGCGTATGATTGCGCGGCGCGCGGCGCTAAAGGCGATCTGTGTGGCAGAGTCATTCGGTCCGTCGGAATCGATCAGCCGGATTGTTGCCGCCTGAGGTTTGCCATCCCGGCTCATCTCTACTCCGACAACAACCGTAGTACGCATTGCTTCTGTCGAGGAAGACCCAAGACTCCAGCAGGACCCAACGGCAAGACGCAGCGCATCCTTCTCACCTCTCGTCAATGGAGGTCCTGAAGGTACTGAAGCAGCTGGCGTGGGTGCGCGCTCAGAGGTATTCGCTTCGTTCAAAGCAGTCTCGATGGAGGTATCAAGCGATGCGGGTTCTTCTGTCGTCTCCGCTACGCGCACAGGGCGTTCAGGGCGCGATGCAGGGCGGGGTGAAGACAGCGGCGCGGAAGACGGAGGTTCCGTTGTTTCCGGCACAATTTCGGTTGTCGCTTTTTCAGGAGCAGTTGCAACTTGCTCTTCCTGCACCTGCTCCGCCGGGACATCAGGCTCGGTTGCGTCCTGAACGGAATCGGCAATCTCAACATCCGGTTCCGGCTGCGCCGCTGGTGTAGGTGCAACACGCTCGGAATCTCTCGGAGTCGGGCGTTGCGATAGATTCGGGAGCAAGGTCGCTACATTCTCTGTTGTGGGAGTTGATGGCGTGATCGGAACATCAGGCTCAACTTCAACCTCTGGCAAAGGTGTAATTTCTGATAGATCTGGCGAAACATCGGCATCGGGTGGTGTTTCAGGTTCTGCAACTTCGGCTGTTTCCTGAGGTGCCTCACTTGCAGGCAAAATCGGGGCATCAGTTTCAGGTTCTTGTTGCGGCGCCTGCGGTGCAGTCACATCCAAAACAGGGCTGGGGACTTCAACAGGCTGGTTCAGCGCGGCAAACTCTTCGGAACTAACAATCGACACTTCAGCGACCTCGAACTCGTTGTCATCAATATCGTCAAACATTCCTCCGAAGAGGGTCAAGACGATTGCAATCAAATGCAATGCACCAGAGATATAAGTGCCCTTGTTCACGGCGCAGCCTTAGCCGCCCTGCCCTGTCAGATCGGGCCCGCCCGTATCTGTTACAAGACCGATACTGTTAAAACCGCCCGCATTCAGCGCGCCCATGACTTGCACAACCTGTTCATAGGGGATTGACCCGTCGGCTCGCAAAAACACCTTATTATCAGTGCGCTCTGATGCAATTGCCCGCAATTTTGGAATCAATTCATCCCGGTTTGTTTCTGTTGTCTGGATTATAGTGCGACCGTCTGCCGTGAGCGTGATCGTCAGTGGCTCTTCCTGCTCGCTAGGTAACGCGCTTGCGGCAGTTTCAGGCAGTTGCACCGGCACACCAACCGTAAGCAAAGGTGCCGCCACCATAAAAATGATGAGCAGAACAAGCATCACGTCGACAAAGGGTGTCACGTTAATCTCTGACATTGCGTGACTCTTGCCACGCCCGCCGCGGCGTCTGCGCCCTTTGTCTTTCTGTATAACACCTGCGACCATATCAGCTATCCAACTGTCGGCTAAGGATGGTTGCAAACTCGTCAGCGAAAGCCTCGTAGCCGCTGATGATACGATCACTGTCTGCGGATAGTTTGTTATAGAAAATCACCGCCGGGATCGCTGCAACAAGCCCTAGGCCAGTTGCCATCAGCGCCTCTGCAATACCCGGCGCAACAACCGCCAGGTTTGTATTTTGCTGCTGCGCGATCTCGATAAAGGCATTCATGATGCCCCAGACGGTACCAAACAATCCGACAAAGGGTGCCGTGGATCCAACAGTCGCCAAAAAGTTTAAACCCTTGTTCAGCTCTTCCGCCTCTTTGGCAATTGCGACGTCCATAGACCGGTCAATCCGTGCTTGCGCGCCTGCAATTAGAACGCCGTCCTGTCGGTGGCTGCGCCGCCATTCCATCATACCTGCCGCAAATATTTTTTCTGACGCGCCAGATGGTTGCGCGCCTATCCGGTCAAACAGCTCATCAAGCGGGTCCCCTGACCAAAAGGCGCGATCAAACACCGACGCTTCAGAACGCGCGTTGCGATAACTGATAAGTTTCTGAAAAATGTTTGCCCAGGCCCAGAATGATGCAGCAATCAACATCAGGACAACAAGCTTCACAATCAGGGTTGCACGTGCAAATAGCGCCCACATGGAGAAATCAATCTCCTGCGCCGCACCAAGGATTTCGGTTTCCATATGCCTGCTCTTTTGTTTTGGCTGCCTTTTGACAGCTCTGATTAAACGCGAATCTAGCCCAGATTCACGGGGAATGCCATCAATTGTGCGTCAGTACTGTTTTTTTCGTCTATTCAGCCATTACTAGGCGAATATATGCCGGAAGGCGCGCGGCCCGACCATCTTCTTTCAGTGCGATAAGTGTAACACTCGCACTGAATAGTAAGGTCTCATCACGTTTAACATCCTGCTTCAGCACCAGCCTCGCACCGGAAACCGACAGAACCGCGGTTTCGACGTCAAGTTGATCATCAAACTTTGCAGGGCTGAGATAGTCTGCTTCAACGCGCCGCACTGCGAAAACCAATCCGTCTTGTTCTTTTAGAACCGTTTGATCAATACCCAGTTCGCGAACAAATTCTGACCGCGCTCGTTCGATAAATTTCAGATAGTTGGCGTAGTAAACGATACCTGCGAGATCCGTATCCTCATAATACACGCGAAGCCTGAATTGATGGATCATCCCGTCCCTCCCAACCTTGCAAATAAACGCAATGCGTGGCTTGGGTCCCGATCTGCCAACGGCATCACCGGGTCAAAAGCCGCACGAATTATACCAGCAATTTCCGGTCGCAGGATCGTTGCGCCCTCACCCGGCAGCACTGCCAAGGGTGACTGCTCTGCAAAGGCAACATCCGACCACAGCAAAATCGCCTGTACCGCCAGGCTAAGCGCAATCGTTTCGGCTGGTAACACTGCCATAGCATTATCCATCCTCACAAAACTGAAACACGCCTGAATAGCGCCAGCTTCGTCAAAGCGAAACGCCCGGTATTGTGTCGCTTTTGCCGCCTGCAACCGCTCTACGACAGCAGCCAGATCCGGAATCAGCTGGTCGATATTCGATGTCTCGACCAGCTCAGCCCAGTCCTGAACAAAAAACACCATCAGATTTGCGCCCAGCTCCGGGTCGGTTTCGGCCATCTTGTGGTTCGCCAGCGTTACAACTGCTTCGATCGCACCCTTCAAAACCGACAACGTCGCATCATCAACACCAAAAACAATTGGGACAATTGGGCGGCCCCAACGGGCGAAAACGTAAGAACCATCAGCCCGTGTAAAGAGCGCCTCAACCTGATCAGGTGTCAAAATGTTCCCTTACCTTTTTCCACAAATATCCCCGCCGGAGGCATAAAATCTCTTTTTATAAAAGACCAGCCTCAACCATCGCCGAAAAGATCGACCTGCCCCGCAGGTTTTGGCGCGGACATTCCCAAATGGCTCCAGGCTTTCTGAGCAAGCATGCGACCGCGCGGAGTGCGCTGGATCAGACCCTGTTGCAGTAAGAACGGCTCAATCACTTCTTCAAGCGCGTCACGGCTTTCCGACAAAGCCGCTGACAGGGTCTCCACGCCCACCGGACCGCCCATGTAGTTCTCAGCGATCAAGCTAAGATATCGCCTATCTGCTCCATCAAGCCCGAGATGATCAACGCCAAGCCGTGAAAGCGCGTTGTCGGCGATTGCCCGGGTCAATTTGCCATTCCCTTCGACAACAGCAAAATCCACCACGCGGCGCAGCAACCTTCCCGCGATCCGCGGTGTTCCGCGCGCACGCCGCGCAATTTCGCGAATACCGTCTGTTTCTGCGGGAATACCCATCAATCTCGCGCCGCGACTAACGATTTCATGCAATTCATCCACCGAATAAAACTGCAGGCGGATCGGGATACCGAAACGGTCCCTTAGCGGTGTTGTTAGCAGACCCAGCCGCGTGGTCGCGCCCACCAGTGTAAAAGGCTGCAATTCAATCCGCACAGTACGTGCTGCCGGGCCTTCACCAATCACCAGATCAAGTTCAAAATCTTCGAGTGCGGGGTAAAGGATTTCCTCAACCACGGGGCTGAGACGATGAATTTCGTCGATGAACAAAACATCACGCGGCTCTAGGTTTGTCAGGATTGCTGCCAGGTCACCTGCTTTGGCTAATACAGGGCCAGAGGTCATGCGAAAATTCACGCCCAATTCGCGCGACATGATCTGCGCAAGCGTGGTTTTACCAAGGCCCGGGGGGCCATGAAACAACGCATGATCCATCGCTTCACCGCGCTGGCGCGCACTTTCGATAAAAATCTTGAGGTTCGCCCGTGCCTCTGCCTGCCCGATAAATTCATCAAGAACCTGAGGGCGCAAAGCGCGGTCAGCATCGCCAGGGCGTTGTTCAGGGCGTAATGTGGGGTCTGGTTCGCTCATGTCTTACCCCTTCGGCGCCAAAAGTTTTAATGCAGAACGGATCAATTCCGCTGTATCGGCATCCGGGTTCGCCCCGGCCGCTTCTGCCACCGCTCCCGCCGCTTCGCCGGGGCCGTACCCCAGGTTTCCAAGCGCCGATAACGCATCGGACTGATGTGCGGCTTTGCTTGGCGTTGAAACAGGTGGTTGCTGCAACACAGCATGTGGAGTGTCGATAACGTCGACTGTTTCTTCACTTACCGCGGCGGCCAATGTTCCGCCCATCGCCATCAGTGATGGGGCTTTCTCTTTCAACTCATTCACGACGCGCTGCGCAATTTTGGGACCAACGCCCTGCGCCGCCTTAACTGCATTCCAGTCACCCAGCGCAATTGCGCGGCTCACACCTTCTGCTCCCAAAGTTCCCAGAATAGCCATCGAGGCTTTGGCTCCAATCCCCTGAACGCTCATTAACAACCGGTGCCACTCTTTCTCCAACAAAGTGGTAAAGCCAAACAATTGCAGCAAATCCTCGCGAACAATCAGATCAGTATAAAGCGCGACCGCTTCGCCAGCTGCAGGCAACCCTGCAAGCGTTCTGTCGGAGACATAGACAATATAACCAACGCCCCGCACATCGATCAGCAGGTGATCACTGCCGCGATAGTCGATGCGTCCTGAAATTTTTCCAATCATGTAACGCACCCCGTCATCGGCTTGCCCGCTTCAAAGCTATATCCAGTTGATTTGCGGACCGGCTGTAATGCGCGTGACACATGGCGATTGCCAAAGCATCGGCAGCATCCGGCCCCGCAATTTCAACACCGGGCAATTGCAACCGTACCATATGATCGATTTGCCGTTTGTCAGCATGACCAACACCGACAATGGTTTTCTTGACCTTGTTTGGCGCGTATTCACCAATGCTCAACCCGGCTCTTGCTGGAACCAACATCGCGATACCGCGCGCCTGCCCCAGCTTAAGTGTTCCGGCACCATCCTTATTCACGAAAGTCTGTTCGACCGCAGCACTGGTTGGCGCATATTTTTTCAAGACGGCCGTAAGCTGGTCAAAGAGACTCAGCAATCGTTGCGCCAGATCCTCGTCAGCAGAAGAATGACAAATTCCGTTTGCAACATGGCTGAGTCGGCTTCCAGACACGTCGATTACACCCCAACCGAGGTTTCTGAGCCCAGGGTCAATCCCTAAAACACGCATCCTGCCACCTCAAACCTGTTTCTTTTTTGACGCAGTAGCACGAAACGCGAACATTTGCCAATCTCAAAGGCAAAAAAGCTCTAGTGCTAAACGATAGTGGAAATCTGCCCTTTGTGGCCCAAATTCGTCATCGTGAATTCTAAAAGCGACGTTTTCGCCAACCATGTTTTTCCTTTATCTAACAGCCTATTACCACTAATTTAAGCTATGCAAGAATTGCAGAGGTGGTATGCAATTTTCCTGCTTGTTCGCATCAAAAACGAGGCTTAGTTGGCGAATTAGAAGAACACACGTTATGCCTATTTTGTTTATAAGGACTCGTACAATGGCAGCTTACGAAAACACCCGCGTACTGGCAGGAAGCCAAGCTTTCGGCAGCCTGTCCAATTTTGCTCATTCAATCACTAGCGCCTTTGCTACGTGGAACGACAAACGTACGACACGTAACTCCCTTAGCAAACTAAGCGATCGCGAACTAGAAGATATCGGCCTGTCACGCAGCGTTATCGAAGATGTAGTTTCGCGCCACACCCTCTAAGCAAAACTAATCCTAGATCATTAAAAGGTCGTGTCTGCAAAGACGCGGCCTTTTTCGTTTCCGTGCGCTAGTTTCTACGTCTTCTCTCGCTCCGGTGCGTGTAGCTCGAGTGCCGAGTTTAGGGCCCCTCCAAGCAAGATCACATAGGCAGATATGTAAAACCAAATCAGAAGCGCAATCGCCGCACCAATGGAACCGTAGACTTGGTTATATGCAGAAAAGTTTTGCAGATAGAGCGAGAATGCAGCAGAGGCAATTGCCCAGACTATAACAGCAACAAGAGCACCGGGTGAAGCGAAGGCAAGTCCTGTTCGCCGACGATTTGGACCAAAACGGTAAACAATCCCTAAACCGAAGACGACAACAAGAAGTGACACAATCCAGCGCGTCCCGTTCAACACTGTTTCGGACCAACCGCCAAGCGGAACAAACGCCAAAACAACAGGCGTTACAACAACACTGACCATCGCTACCATAACCATTCCGACAAGAGCAAATGTAACAAGAACCGCCGCGATCAGGCGACCCAATCCACTTCTTTGGCGTTCACGATATGTAACATTCAAACCCCGAATCAAAGCTGCAACACCAGCACGGGCCGCCCAAAACGCCGCGAGGGTCGAAACGGCGGTTGTCCAACCAAGCGTACTGTCATTCGCGGCAATCAACGCCGTCACCTGACCATCAAGCAGTTCAAACGCCGGGCTTGGAATGATCTCAGCCAAAAGTTCCATCTGCGTGTTTATTATGATCGGGTCAGCGAAAAAGCCCCACAACGCAATTATCGCGGCTACACCGGGAAATATCGCAAGCATCCCATAGAACGCAACACCGGCCGCTGTAAGGCTCAGGTTGGTTTCATCCATTGAACGCCAAACTTCGAACAATGCACGAGAAAGATGATTCCAATCATATCTTGTCTTGGATTTAATATTCACGATACCTAAACCGATTTCTGTCCTTCAATTGGGACTACTCACAACAATCGGTATTATGAAGGGGATATCAAGAAACAATAATTGAGTCAGAAGTTAATACTTCTGACTCAGACGTTAAATCTAAAAATTGAGGCTAGGACTTGGGAACCCTGCCTGGAAAAAGGAGCTGCGCGAAGAAGCACTGTGCGCAATTCTAAAGATCAGTAAACGAGACGCGAAATCTCATTCGCGAACCAAATTGTTACGCTATCTGCCTGCATGAGAAATGCACCGGCCTGTTCAACAATCGTACCTTGGTTCAACTTATCAACCCGTTCGCCATAAGTGATGGGTCCAAGGTTTGCATACAGAAACCCTTTGAACAGAAGAAACAGCACGACAGTTAAGGCAAACCCCTTCCAAGGGAGGTTTGGCGCGCGCCGACGCGGATGGGCAACGATCAGCCCATCTTGATTTATCGACGTCACGTATCCGTTCGCCATCTTCTTATGACGGCGCACGATACGACGATTTCGTTCTTCAAAGCTATTCAGATGTAAATCCGCCATCTTAGCCTCCGAAATTCGGCCCCCACCGAATTGATCCAATTATCAGGCGAAATACGGCGAAAATGTGGCAATAAGGGTTATTTAAAGGCGTTTATTGAAAAATTTAGTGATTTCTTAGCATTGTAAGAGTCGTCCATTCAACAATCTCTTCTTTTGATGCAAGATTGAAACTATTTCGTGTATAAACCTCAACCACTTCATCGGCTTGTTCGTTAAGAATACCAGAAAGAACAGCATACCCGCCGGGTTTTATGTACGCCGCCATATCCGGCGCTAAACCAATCAGCGGCGCTTTCAGAATATTCGCAAAGACAAAATCGAAGGGTGCCGCGCTTGTCAGGCTTGGATGATCAAATCCAGCGGCTTCCAAACAGACGATACGATTTTCCAGCCCATTCGCTTTGACGTTCGCAACGGCGACGTCAACGGCAACCTGATCAATGTCGCTGACCAGTACCAGATTTGGCCAGACAGAGGCTGCTGCCATTCCCAATACTGCTGTTCCGCAGCCTATGTCAGCTACGCTTTTTCCTACGAACCCCTGCTCCACCAACCTGTCGAGCGCCCGAAGGCACCCCAATGTTGTGCCGTGGTGCCCGGTTCCAAACGCCATTGCCGCTTCGATCAACAAAGCAACGGAACCTTCCGGCACGCTGTCCGCGTCATGGCTCCCATAGACAAAAAACCGGCCCGCCTCGACTGGTGCAAGTTCGCGTTTCACATGGGCAACCCAGTCAGTTTCTGGCAATTCAGAAATCGCAAAAGGTTTTGCATCAAATGCAGTCGCCAACAATGCGAGGCCCGCCTGATCCGGTGCTTCGATGAAATATCCGCCAACTTCCCAAAGGCCGGAGCCGTCCTCGACCTCGCTTACGCCGACACCCGTTGGTTCAGGATCAAGCCGTTCCATTGCCTCGCCCAGCGCTTCTGCCGCAGTAAATCCTAGCAATGTTGTCAGGGCGGTATAGGTGGGCATCAAACATCCTTCCGAGTTTTCAGCGCGGATACCTTCGGGATGCCTACGCGTCAACCGAACTCTCTACTCCGCCGGTGCAGGCAAGCCGCGACTAAAGATTGTTTCGTAACCCGGCTCAGGGTGGCGCGGAATCAAAAGCGCCAGTAAGAGCGAACCGCAGGCGATACCAGAAGCCAACAAAAAAACGGCTGTTGGCGAGACAACCCATAGAAGACCCAGAAACACAGGCAGCCCAACGGCAGCTATATGGTTGATCGTAAATGCAACCGCGGCAGTTGGTGCAATATCGGCCGGATCCGCGATTTTCTGAAAATAGGTTTTCAGCGCCAGAGCAAGAGCAAAAAACAAGTGATCGATAATGTATAAAGTAGCCGCGACCAGAACGCCCCAACCAAACATGTAAATTCCGCCGTAGGCCAGAAACACGATTATCAGTCCGGTGTATTCAAAAATCAAAGCACGACGTTCGCCCCAATATGCGACGGCCTTGCCCATCATCGGTGCGAAAATCATGTTGGCGACCAGATTGATCAGGAACAGTGCCGTTACTTCGTGAACAGCAAAGCCAAACCGCTCGACCATCATGAAGCCGGCGAACACGACAAAAATCTGCCGCCGGGCACCGGCAAAGAAATTCAGCGCATAATATAGCCAATAGCGTTTACGCAGAATGATCTTGCGCTGCTGCACAGTTCGCCCTTCAAACTGAGGGTACGCAAAGAAACAGATAACGGCGATCAAAGCCGTGAAGCCACCCGAAACAAGATAGACAAAATTGTAAGATAGATCGAATTGCTTCCAGCTTATGACTATCAAGACATAGGCAACCAACGTAGCCGCCGACCCCGCCGCCGTGATCCAGCCTAATGTCTGGGGCGCACGCGCCTTTTCGATCCACTGCAATTGCAGTGATTGATTTACCGTCTCGTAGTAGTGGAAACCAATCGAACTTAACATTGTTATCGTCAGGATGCCGCCCATCGTGGGAAACCACGCTGTCACAGCTGTTGCGCACCCAAGCATCGCCAGAGCAACAATTCCCAACACCTGTTCCCGCATGAATAAAAGAACAGCAATCACTCCAACCGCCAGGAACCCTGGAATTTCGCGCACCGTGTGCAGCAAGCCAATATCCGCTCCGTCAAACCGCGCCACTTCAATAACAAAGTTATTCAACAGCGCGCTCCAAGTCGAAAACGCAACTGGCATTGCCGCCGACAGAATGAACAACAACGTTACGGGCCTGCGCCAAAGAGGAAGCGTATGCGCATCAGAGACAGAGACATTTTTCATGCCATTGCCCCTACGCCTGTTTTAAGACAAGGAAAAGAGGCATTGAGATTTTGGGCAAGTAACTTCGCCTTTCTTCCACAAGTTTTGTGCCATAGTTTTCAGCCATGACATTCCGAATCCAAAACCGAGATGCAAGAAGACTTTGGCTTAACACTCAAGGGCTTGCGGCGACACCAACAGGCCCACTTGATCTTTTGCAGATCATTAAAAACCTTGGATTCGTTCAGCTAGATACGATCCGCAATGTCACCCGCGCGCATCATCACATTCTCTGGAGCCGCAACCAGAACTATCGAGAGCCTATGTTGAACAAGCTGCTCGCGGAAAAACGCGCATTGTTCGAACATTTTACACATGATGCATCTGTTCTGCCGATGGAGTTCTACCCAATGTGGAAACGGCAGTTTCGTCGGATGGGTGAAAAGGTAAACCGGTCCGCTTACTATAAGACAGGTCTTTGTGAGGCCGATCTTGAAGCTATTGTTGCGCGCATTGAAGCCGAAGGCCCACTTTCCACCCATGCTTTTGATACGAAAATCACAGGTAAGAAAGAAATGTGGGCGCGGCCACCGCACAAGCTGGCACTTGATAACATGTGGTACGCAGGCAAGCTTTCGACGTCGCATCGGGAAAGCTTTAAAAAGTTCTATGATTTGTCAGAGCGTGTCATTCCGCACGACTTGCGCAATCAGGATCACCCGGACGACGCGCAGATTGACTGGCTTTGCCGTGCAGCACTTGATCGTCTGGCTTTTGGATCACCCACTGAGATTCAGAGGTTTTGGGAGGCGACGGAACGACAGGAGGTTGAGAGCTGGATTGAAAAGTCTAAAGAGGGCCTGAAGCAAGTCGAACTACAGGCCGCCGATGGAAACTGGAGCACTGCGCTTGCGCCAATCGATATAGAGCGCCGCGTTGAAGTGGCACTACAACCGACAACACGCTTGCGGATACTCAATCCTTTTGACCCTGCTATTCGTGACCGCACACGCCTTTACCGTCTGTTCGGCTTTGACTACAGGATCGAGATATTCGTCCCCGCCTCAAAACGAATCTGGGGTTACTATGTCTACCCCTTGCTGGAAGGCGACCGTTTTGTTGGGCGGACCGAAATCAAGGCGGATCGCAAAGCTGGAAAACTAAAGGTCGCACGTTTCTGGCCAGAGTCAGGTGTGAAATGGTCAGGCGCGCGTGCAGACAAGCTCGAAGCGGAACTATATCGGTTTGCGCGGCTCGTTGGGGCGGAAACCGTGGACTGGGTTTGCCAACATCCGACAAAAAGCCTTGCTCAGTAAAAGCTTTGTGGATCTATATCGATCGATAAGCGTATCGCGCTTGGCAATTTGAACTGTGCAACCCACGCAGCAAGTGCTTTCTGCAAAGGTGCGCCTTTTTCACATTTGACCAACAAACGCACCCTGTGGCGTCCCCGGATACGGGCAATTGGCGCCGGAGCTGGCCCATAGATCTGCGCATTGATCGCGCGCAGAGGTGCGTCTTGGCGCGCCATCTCTCCCGCCAGATCAAACACCTGCTGTACATCGGGTGACGACAAAACGATCCCCGCCAAGCGTCCATAGGGTGGCACACCTGTCGCTTCGCGTTCGCGCGCCTCTGCCCTCCAAAACCCTTCTTCATCGCCTGACAGAATGGCACAGATAACGGGATGCTCAGGTTGATAGGTTTGAAGCAGGGCAACACCTTGTTTTTCCGTGCGCCCGGCGCGGCCCGAGACTTGACGCATAAGCTGAAACGTTCGTTCTGCTGCCCGCAGGTCCGATCCTTGCAGGCCAAGATCAGCATCAATCACTCCAACCAACGTAAGATGTGGAAAGTTATGGCCTTTGGCCACTAACTGTGTGCCAATGATGATGTCCGCTCCGCCCTCGGCGATCAACTCGATCTTTTCTTTCAAGGCCCTTGCGGACCCAAACAGGTCTGACGACAAAACCGCAATCCGTGCATCTGGAAAGACCTCTGCGGTCTCTTCAGCAAGGCGTTCAACACCCGGGCCGACAGGGGCAAGCCTGCCTTCAGCTTCGCAGTTCGGGCATTTTTCCGGCATTGGTTTTGTTTCACCGCACTGATGGCACACAAGGCGTTTCAAAAACCGATGCTCCACCATTCTGGCATCGCACTGATCACATCCAATCTGATGACCACAGGCCCGACATATCGTTGTTGGTGCGTACCCCCGGCGGTTTATGAACAACAACGCTTGCTCATTGAGTTCCAGCCGTGCTGATACTTCTTTTTTCAGAGTGCCTGATATCCACCTGTTTGACGAGAGGGTCTCAGCCCGCATGTCTATCGCGCGCATGTCAGGCATTTCCGCAACGCCAAATCTAGACGTTAAATCAAGGCGTTGGTATTTTCCGGTCTCAGCATTCGCCCAGCTTTCCAGCGACGGTGTGGCCGAAGCCAGAATGACCTGAGCAGAACAACAGGTCGCCCGCAAGACAGACATATCGCGTGCAGAATAAAGCGCACCATCCTCTTGTTTGTAAGAACTGTCGTGTTCTTCATCGACGACGATCAAACCCAGATCGCGAAAAGGCAGGTAGAGCGAGGACCTTGCACCAACCACAAGCTGTGCTGCCCCCTGCCCGACCATCCGCCAGCAACGCCGCCGTTCGGTCATCGTGACACCCGAGTGCCATTCAGCAGGGCGTGCGCCAAATCGTTCTTCCACGCGTGCCAGAAACTCTGCCGTCAGCGCAATTTCAGGCAGCAGGACCAAAGCCTGCCTTCCCTGCTTCAGGCATTCCGCAACGGCTTCGAGATAGACTTCTGTCTTACCCGAACCGGTCACACCTTTCAAAAGCGTCGTTCCATAATGTCCCGTGGCGACAGCGTTGCGCAGTTGGTTTGCAGCCTCTGCCTGATCGTCATTCAGGTCTTTTCCGTCAAACTCTGGCTGCAAGGACGGGTAGGGCATATCGCGTGGTGTATCTTCTTCGACAACAACACCCTGTTTGATGAGCCCCTTGATCACCGGCGAACTTACCCCGGCCATCTCTGACAGTTCCCGAAGCGTAAATGCCAATCCGCCGTACTCGCGCAGCACCTCCATCACGCGGCGGCGCGCATCCGTCATACGATCCGGCTCTCCCTGGCCCAACCTCAGAATTTTACGCATAGAGGGCGGGTCGCCCAATCCCGGCGCGCGTGTCGCAAGCCGCAGCATGGCAGGCATCGGTGTCAGCGTGTAATCAGCCGCTCGTGCCAGAAAGGCACGCATTTCTTCGCGCATCGGCGCAACATCAAGCACCCGAATAACAGAACGCGCCTTGCTGAGATCGAACCCGCCGGCCCCTTTGCCCCAAACAACGCCCAAAACCTTGCGCGGACCAAGCGGAACCTCGACAAACGCGCCGGTCTGACACCCGCCTTCCGGGGCCTTGTAATCAAGCAAACGATCCAGAGGCTGTGCGGTCAGCACAGCCACCAAATCGCCCTCGTCAAAAAATGACAGCTCTACCACGTCAGCCTCTTTCCCAATGGCCGGGTCCAAAGACCGCAGCAGAATGGATCACAATTCTGGCCATGCCTTTTGCCGGGGTCAACCAGCTATGCCTGATCAGGCGAAATCGACACATCCCCATTTTTTTGCCTAAAGATGTAAAAACGGTGGAGAAATCCGAACATGATGCTGTATAACCATGCAAAAGATAAGAAGAGATAGGCATGACGAGCACCGCTATAGCCGAAATTGATCTGCGCGATAAGATAATTGCAGACCCGGAAGTCGTTCTTGAAGACCCGGATGTTATGCGCGCCCTTATTGCTGCAAACGAAAAGCAGTTGGGAAGCAATATCGTTGATCTGCGAGGTATCGCGATGGAACGGCTGGAATCCCGGCTGGACCGTCTGGAAGATACACATCGTTCCGTTATCGCGGCAGCTTATGAAAACCTCGCAGGCACCAATCAGGTACATCGCGCCATCTTGCGGATGCTTGACCCGAATGAATTCGAAAATTTCCTGCGCGATCTTGGCGGTGACGTCGCCGACATTTTGCGTGTTGATTGCGTGAGGCTGGTTCTTGAAACCGTGCAAAGCGCCGATGACCCTGCCGTCAAACGCCTTGGTGACGTTTTGACAGTGGCGGAACCAGGTTTTATCGACGGCTATCTCGGAACAAGCCGGAGCAAACCTGAGCGACAGGTTACTTTACGCCAGCTAAAACCTAATTCCGACATGATCTATGGTGAAGCAACCGATTACATCAGGTCTGAAGCTGCACTTCGGCTGGATTTTGGTGAAGGACGTTTGCCGGGAATGCTGATTATGGGGTCAGAGGACCCGCATCACTTCAAACCCAATCAGGGAACAGATTTGCTGGCTTTCTTTGCTGGCGTGTTTGAACGTGCGATGCGCCGCTGGTTGTCATGAGTCTGTTGTCACCCGCGATGCAGGACGCGCTCGCAGGGTGGCTTTCTGCTCAAAAGGCACTGAACAATGCAGCTGACAATACGATAACTGCGTACCAGACTGACCTCTTAGGATTCCTGAGTTTCATGACGCGCCATTTTGGCGAAGAGACTGGAATCGCCCCGCTTACACGCGTTGGTTTGTCAGATATGCGCGCGTTCATGGCGCACGAGCGAGAGCGGGGCGTATCCGCCCGCTCTCTTGCCCGCTCGATTTCGGCAATCAAAAGCTTTTATCGCTGGCTTGCCGAGCGTGAGGGTTTTGACGCTACCACTGTTCTTTCAACCAGAGCACCCAAGTTCACCAACAAACTTCCGCGCCCTCTGGCCATTGATGCCGCAAAGGCAATGATAGAAACCGTCGAACTACAGGCACGCGAAGATTGGATTGCTGCACGCGACGCTGCGGTTTTGACCCTGCTTTACGGTTGTGGCTTGCGGATATCCGAGGCACTGGGTCTAACCTTCGCCGACGTACCGCTGCCTGAGGTTTTACGCATTTTCGGCAAGGGCGGCAAAGAACGCCTTGTGCCGGTGATTGCGCCTGCCCGGAACGCGGTAGGCCGTTACTGTAAGCTCATGCCTTTCGCCAATGAACCTGAAACACCGCTCTTCAGGGGTGTTCGCGGAGGCGCACTGTCTGCCCGATCGATACAGAAAGTGATGGAACAGACCAGAATGCAGCTAGGCCTGCCTGCCACTGCCACACCCCACGCCTTACGCCATTCCTTTGCAACACATCTGCTTGGCGCAGGTGGCGATCTGAGAGCGATTCAGGAACTGCTTGGTCACGCCACCCTTTCCACCACCCAAGCCTATACCGCCGTCGACACTGCACGACTGTTGGAAGTTTACGAAAACAGCCACCCAAAAGCCTGATCCACGTTGCTAAGAGAGGCAATTTGTTTCATGAAAGCCAAATGACATTAAAACAAAAAGCCTTATCTGTTCATCTACTGACCGCAACCGGCGCAGTTTTTGCGATGTTGGCAATGCTCGCTGCGGTTGATCAAAAATGGAGCCTCATGTTTCTGTGGTTGGTTGTCGCATTCGCTGTTGACGGAATAGACGGACCACTTGCACGCAAATATCACGTCAAGAAAAATGCGCCCATTTACGATGGTGTTCTTCTGGATCTCATCATCGATTATCTGACATATGTTTTCGTACCGGCTTACGCACTTTTCAAGTCAGGCCTGCTGTCTGGTTGGTCCGGCTGGATTGTTATTATCATAATAACATTTACCAGCGCCCTTTATTTCGCAGATACACGTATGAAAACTAAGGACAACAGTTTTTCCGGCTTTCCGGGGTGCTGGAACATGGTCGTGCTGGTTCTGTTTGCAACGCACCCGAATTTCTGGATCATTCTCGCAATTGTCTGCGCCTTGGCTGTTACGATGTTTCTGCCACTCAAGTTCATTCACCCGGTGCGCACAGAGCGCTGGCGTAATCTGTCTTTGCCTTTGGCACTTGCATGGACATGTTTTGCGGGCTGGGCCGCCTGGGTTGATTTTGACCCGAAAAGCTGGGCGCTTTGGGGGTTGGTTGGAACAAGTGTTTACTTGCTTTGTGCCGGCATCGCGCAACAGATTATTCCCGAACGAAACTCACGTTCCTAAATCAAAAGCCCCGCAGCGTTTTCATGTCGTAGCAGCTTCACTTTGATTTCGACGCCACCCGCACCTGAAAAGCCGCCAAGGTTGGTCGCGCCTAGTACCCTGTGGCATGGAATAATCACAGGAATCGGGTTGGCCCCGCAGGCGTTACCAACTGCCTGCGCAGAAGCACCAACCGTCGCTGCAATTTCTCCATAGGTACGCGTTTCGCCTAACGGAATCGCAAGCATGGCATCGCAAACCGCCCGCTGAAAATCCGATCCAGCGACCTGTAATGGCAAGTCAAACTCACTAAGATCCCCGGCAAAGTAGGCAGATAACTGACGGCACCCTTCCTCAAGAAGCGCGGTGCGTTCGCCACTATCCTGAGCGTCCCACAAAAGCTGCGTAATTGCGCCATCTTCTTCGACAAGGCCCAGACGGCCAACAGGTGTATCAACGGATGCAATATTCATAGGCGCATCATCGCAAAACAAAACGCCCCGGCGCAAGGGCCGGGGCGTTCCAAATCTTGTGCAATCGATTTCTAACCCAGTGCTTCATCGCACCGCGCACAGGTGCCTGGGTGTGAATGGTTGCCAACATCCGTCAAAATTTTCCAGCAACGCTGACATTTTTCACCCTCGGCCATTTCGAAAACGACCCCAATTCCAGCGGCCTCTGGCAAGCGGAATGCTTCGGTCGGGCTTGGATCTTTGGTCAGAACAACATCTGAGGTGATGCAGATATCTTCGAACGCAACCGACTTCAGCGCGCTCAGAACTTCGGCGTCATTCACATGCACAACAGGTGCCGCCTCTAGCGACGCACCAATAACCTTGTCCTGACGCTGCACCTCAAGGGCTGCCGTCACAACACGACGTACTTGCCGGATATTGGCCCATTTTGCAGCCAGAGGCTCATCCAGCCAGTCAGCGGGCGTTTCAGGGAAATCTTCCAGATGTACCGAGCTTTTTTCGCCGGGGAACCGTTCCAGCCAGACCTCTTCCATCGTAAAGGTCAGAATTGGGGCGAGCCAGGTTGTTAGTCGGTGATAGAGGATATCAAGCACCGTGCGTGCCGCGCGACGCCGATCACTATCTCCATCACAGTAAAGCACGTCTTTGCGGATATCGAAATAGAACGATGACAGGTCCACCGTCGCAAAGGTAAAGATCGCCTGGAAAACCCCCTGGAAGTCGTACTTCGCATATCCGGTGCGCACCTGATGATCCAGTTCAGCCAGACGGTGCAGAACCCAACGCTCAAGCTCTGGCATATCGGCGGCTGCAACCCGGTCTGCCTCGGTAAACTCTGAAAGCGAGCCAAGCATGAAACGCATCGTGTTGCGCAGGCGGCGATAGCTGTCGGCGACACCTTTCAGAATTTCATCACCTATCCGCTGATCGCTTGTGTAATCAGACTGCGCAACCCAAAGGCGTAAAATATCGGCGCCATATTGTTTAACCACTTGCTCCGGCACAATCGTATTGCCGATGGATTTAGACATCTTGACACCCTTGGCATCAAGCGTGAACCCATGTGTCAACACACCGCGATAAGGTGCGCGCCCCTGTGTTCCGCAAGATTGCAGCATCGAAGAATGGAACCAGCCGCGGTGTTGGTCGGTGCCTTCAAGGTAAAGATCGGCAATGCCGTCTTCTGAGCCGTCTTCACGATCCCGCAGAACGAAGGCATGCGTTGAGCCGGAGTCAAACCAGACATCCAGAATATCGAAGACCTGAACATATTCGTCGTGGTCGTAGTCGCTTCCGAGGAAGCGTTCTTTGGAACCCTCTGCATACCACGCATCTGCACCCTCTGCTTCAAATGCCGCAACAATGCGTGCATTCACAGCAGCATCGCGCAACAGAAAATCGGGGTCGGTTGGAAGCCCGCCTTTCTTGACAAAACAAGTCAGCGGCACCCCCCATGCGCGTTGGCGCGACAGAACCCAGTCAGGCCGCGCTTCGATCATGGAATACAGCCTGTTGCGTCCAGTCTTTGGTGTCCATGTAACAAGCTGATCAATCGAGGTCAGTGCGCGTTCACGAATGGTTTTACCATAGGTGTCTTGCCCGTCGCCAACCTCGCGGTCGATGGCAGCAAACCACTGCGGTGTATTTCTAAAGATGACAGGTGCTTTAGAGCGCCATGAATGCGGATAGCTGTGCTTGATCCTGCCTCGGGCCAGCAGGCCACCGACCTCGATCAGCTTGTCGATTACGGCCTTGTTGGCATCACCTTCCTTACCCTTACGGCTAAGGATATACTTGCCGCCAAAGAAAGGCAGTTCAGAACGGAAAGAACCATCATCCAGCACATTGTAGGTAATGACCTGTTCCAGCATACCAAGATCACGGTAAAGCTCGTATTCCTCCATCCCGTGCGAGGGGGCGCAGTGCACAAATCCGGTACCTTCTTCGTCAGTCACGAAATCGGCAGCGCGGAAATCACGCAGGTCGTCCCATTCGCCATTGCCACCTTCGGCCCCGGCGAGAGGATGTTGAAGCGAAAGGCCCGAAAGCTCTTCAGCCGTTACGTCACGGACACGGGTATACATATCGTCTTGAAGACGGGCACGGGTCATCACATCGCCGGCCAGCTTGTCGGCCAGGATGAAGCGGTCGCCGACATTAGCCCAACTTTCATCAGGCGTTCCTGTAACCTCATAGAGGCCGTATGCGAAATCTTCGCCAAACACGACAGCCTTATTCGACGGGATTGTCCAGGGTGTGGTCGTCCAGATGACCACATAAGAACCAACCAAATCGCGATTCTTGAGCTTCGCGCCGTCTCCTGCAACCGGATCGACAACTTTGAACTTCACCCAGATGGTGAAGCTTTCCTTGTCGTGATATTCCACCTCAGCTTCCGCCAATGCGGTCTGTTCAATCGGTGACCACATCACAGGTTTTGAACCCTGATAAAGCGTGCCGTTCATCAGGAACTTCTGAAACTCGCCCGCAATGACCGCTTCGGCATGGAAGTCCATTGTCAGATACGGGTCAGCCCAGTTGCCGGTAACGCCAAGGCGTTTGAATTCCTCGCGCTGAATGTCAACCCAGCCTTCAGCAAACCGACGGCATTCCTGACGGAAATCAACGACAGGGACATCATCCTTGTTGCTGCCCTTCTGGCGGTACTGTTCTTCGATCTTCCATTCGATTGGCAGACCATGACAGTCCCAACCGGGGATATAACGCGCATCGCGTCCCATCATCTGCTGGCTGCGCACAACCATATCCTTAAGGATTTTGTTCAGCGCATGACCGATGTGCAGGTGCCCGTTGGCATAGGGGGGGCCGTCATGCAGGGTGAAAGGTTTGCGCGCTTCATCACTGCCCTTTTTTGCGGCAGCTTTGTCGCGCAAACGATCGTAAACACCAATTTCTGCCCAACGCTCCAGCCATTCGGGTTCGCGTTTCGGCAGGCCTGCACGCATCGGAAAATCGGTTTGCGGCAGGTTCAGTGTTTCTTTGTAGTCAGGTGTATCGGCACACATGCGTCGTGGTCCTTAAACGAAATTTCGTAGATGTTGGGTGGGGCGGCGCGACAGGCTTTGGCCAGAAAACGCGCGGAATGTCCCGGCGGCTCGAAGGGTCAGAGCGCCGGGCATATAATTCGAATAATGATCACGCAAAAACGTCTCATGCGGGGGTTATACGCCCGGTATTCGGAATGGTCCATAGGCTAGGTAGAAAGGGATGATCTGAAAATTTGGCGACCAAATATGTATCATTTTTTTCTCTTATCACGGCCAAACACGCCACTCAGCGCGCGTTGCACCAAACTGGTGACCGAAGGTCGTTTTTCGCGTTGAAACGGCAAAGGGCGGCAAACTTCCATCGCCGCGACACCAACCCGAGCAGTCAATGCACCATTAATGATACCCTCACCAAAGCGACGTGAAATCTTTGACAACATTCCGCCCCCTGCGACCGAACTTATTAAGTCGTCCCCAACTGCGACAGCCCCCGTCGCGACAAGATGCGCGAGTACCGTTCGCGTTAGCCGCCAATTGCCAAGCGTTCCGGACCGGCCCCCATAAATTTCGGCAATGCGCCGGATCATGCGCATGTTCGACGCCAATGCGGTGACGAGGTCAGCCAATGCCAGAGGCACGATTGCCGTAACCGTCGCGACCTGTCTGGCGGCGGCTTCAATCTCTTTGCGCGCGGCCTTGTCCAATGGAACCAACAACTCTGTCTCTGCAAGTCCAAGCAAACCGTCCGCGTCCAGAACTTCGCCTTTGCGTTCCCTAAGTCTTTCGCGGGCCCAGGAAAGGTCATGGCGTCCAGAATAAAGCCGCTCCAGACCGGCGATGACCGCTCTGGCAGCGTCTAAATCGCTTTCTGCAAAAGCACGCGTTGCCTCGTTGTGCAGGCGATCCAACCGTTTCAGGCGCCGAAAACCAACCCATTCTCGCACAGCAATTGCCAGCACAACCAATACAAACAGGCTGGTCAGGCCAAGCGCGACATACCCCAGAATTTCGTTTCGCCCCAGCAAGCCCTGCACGAAATCCCAAGCCCAAACGGAAAGCGCAAAGGAAAAAATTGCAGCAACCAGCCACCAGAACAATCTGGCAAGCAAGGATGGGCAACGTGCGCCCAGTGACACAACGGTTTGCATTGCCTGTCCTGATGGCAAAATCTCTGGAACTGGTGGCGCAGATGCAGGTGTAACCTCTGCAACCTGACCTTCCAGATCGATAAGTACCGGGCCGTTTGATTTTGCCATCAAGTCTCTCCGTTCGTGCGCCACTGATAACAGATATCTGGCAGCTTTTCGTCATTGCCGGAGCCATCCGTGCGAGTAACTTCTTGAAATCCCTCGCGTAGATAAAATTGCCGGGCGTCCGTGTTTGCCAAAAATGTCCAGAGCGTCAGCATTTCTTCTTCTGCTTTGGCGCGTGCGATCAAAGCCCGCCCGATGCCTTGCCCGCGCATCTCGTCACTCAGGTAAAGTGCGTGAACGAACCCTGCGTCACGCGCCAGAAATCCTGCAACATTATGCTTGCGTGCAACCGTAACCCAGCCGCGCGCAATCATGGAATCTGCGAATCCGATTGTTTCAACTCGTGTGTACAGCTTTGGAACCCATTGCGTGTTTTGCAGCCAACTATGCAAAATCAGGCCAACCTCCTGCGCATCTTTTGCCTGGGCTGTTTCCAAAACCGGGCTCATAACTTGTCACCGAACAGAAACTGGGCCGCCTTATCCAGCCTGATATGAGGCGGGCCTTCGCCCGGTTTCAGCTTCATCGGTGCAGGTGCAAAGGACATGATCTTGTAGTCGGCATCCAACCACTCTTTTGCACCTTCGCGGGCAGGCGACAGCAAGGTGGCAGTGTCATCTGGCAATTCCCCCGGGTACAAAGCTGCCTGTTTGCCCCCGTCAAGCAACCTGCCGCGTACACAATCAAGCTCTTCCCCGTTATGATCCAGCGTTTCTTCGACTGTCGCGCGCAGCGCGGCGATCGACATAGCCGCCGTTTCAGCCCCTGCAAAATCAGCACGATCATGCGCGTCGCGCACCAAAGCGTCCATGATTGCAGTGAGACGCGGATGCTGCCGGTGGTGCAGATGGTCCGCCTTTGTTGCGGCGAACAAAATCTTTTCAACCCGTTTACCGCGCAATATCTGAGCGAGGAAGCCGTTTTTGCCGGGTCGAAAAGCCATCAGAACTTCGGCCATCGCACGACGCATATCTTCAACGGCTTCAGGGCCTTTATGGATTGCACCAAGCGCGTCAACCAATACAACCTGACGGTCGATCTTTGAAAAGTGATCTCTGAAAAAAGGCTTTATAACGCTTGATTTATACGCTTCAAATCGCCTTTCCATCTCACCCCACAGGCTACGCCGTTGCGGGCGTTCTGGTTTATTCAATGGCGCAAACGTCAAAACCGGAGAGCCCTCCAACTCGCCCGGGAGCAAAAACCGCCCCGGCGTGCAGTCTGAAAACCCTGCTTCCCGGGCTGCTTTCAGATACTCGGTAAAGCCTGCTGCGAGATTCTGAGCAGAAGGCTCATCCAAAGCAACGTTGGGATCAACGGCTTGTGCCTGCTTCAAATAGGCCTGTGCCATATCACGCGATTTAATCTTATCTAGGGTTTCCTTTGACCACACTTCATAGGATTTGCTGAGAAGCACCAAATCCAACAGCCATTCACCGGGATAGTCCACGATATCAAGATGCACAGTTCTGGGGCCTGAGAACACACCCAGAAATCCTGTAGATTGCACGCGGAGTGACAGGCGCAGTTCACTTACTGCGCGGGTGCTTTCGGGCCAGCGCGGAGAGGACGAGGACAACGCACCGAGATGTGTTTCATAGTCAAAGCGCGGGACTGTGTCATCCGGTTGTGGTTGCAGGTACGCAGCCCGGATCGTGCCATTAGCGGCCCCGAGCAACTGGGGCATTCGTCCACGTTCAAGCAAGTTCGCAATAAGGGACGTGATAAAAACAGTTTTCCCTGCTCGCGACAGCCCTGTCACGCCGAGACGCACCACCGGTTCAAACAAAGCTTCAGAGGCGTCGGCGCTCAGATTTTCAATGCTGCGCGTCAAACTTTCTACAATATCACCAATACCCAAACAGCTAACCTCACATTAACATCACGAAAGATAAGCAGAGCCAGAGGTGAAAACCACCCTTTGGTTAAATTTGAGAGTTTGGGAAGAATTTCAAAACAGAGGCGCGTACCGCGCCACATTTTCTGGCACTTCGTGCGGTATTGCGCTCCGCGCGGGGATATTTGAAGGATAAAGAAAATATGCAGACTCTGCTCAATTGCAAAATCTGCGCCTAAAGGTTATCGGGGGGATATGCCCCGATTTGCCTTGAAAATTGAGTATAGTGGTGCCCCGTTTTACGGATGGCAACGTCAGAAAACCCATTCTTCCGTACAACAGACGGTGGAAGACGCGCTGGCGAAGATGGCGGCTGATGATCCATCCCTTGTTGCGGCAGGACGAACGGATCGCGGCGTGCATGCAACCGGACAGGTTGCCCATTGCGATCTGAAACGCAACTGGGATTTGTTTCGGCTTTCAGAAGCGTTAAATTATCACTTGAAACCCTGGCCCGTTGCTGTTGTGGATGTCGCTAAAGTTGAGGACAATTTCAGCGCCAGGTTTTCAGCGGTTGAGCGTCAATATCTGTTTCGGATTGTCAATCGGCGCGCGCCTATGACTTTTGAGGCCGGACAGGTCTGGCAAGTCTCGCAACATCTTGAGCTTGCGCCGATGCGGGAAGCCGCTGGCCACCTGCTGGGGCTTCATGATTTTACCACGTTTCGATCTGTAATGTGTCAGGCGAAATCGCCTGTTAAAACGCTTGACGAGTTACGTATTGAGGAATTCGAGCTGCCGCATGGCCGGGAATTCAGGTTTTACGTGCGTGCCCGAAGCTTTTTGCACAATCAAGTGCGCAGCCTCGTCGGATCACTTGTTCAGGTTGGGCGCGGCAGTTGGAGCCCTGATGATATGCGCCTGGCACTTGAAGCGTGTGACCGTTCGGCCTGCGGACCCGTCTCGCCCCCCCATGGGCTGTATCTTTCTGCTGTGCAATACGAAGAGGACCCCTTTGCAAAGATCTCCGATACGGCTTGAGTGCTAGTTTGATGATCCGAGGTGGCGTGCTTTAAACCGAGCAATTTCACTTTCAGTTGGTGAGTTGCCGGTAAAGGTTTCAATATAGGCAGGCATTCTTTCGATCCGTTTTGATTTTGGTTCCTCAACCATCATCGCGATATACCCGACTTGTGTATAATAGATTGCAGACGCCCGAATATCAGACTGGAAAGGGTTGAAACCATGCCGAACGAACATATCGGTGATCGCCTTGACCCGCGTCTGATCAGCAATTTCTAGTTTTGTCTTCAGGTTGGGCGCACTTTGTGCCCAGTTTCGAATGGCAAAATCGAGCTTAGCGTCAAACAGGTCCTCATCGAGCCAGCAATCGAATAGGTTAAACAATGCTTCGGCTATCGAAACCGCATGTTGCCGCGTCTGAGCGACGAGATTTCCGGTATTCTTTGCATCCCAACGCGCAATTAACGCATCAAGCAATGCTTCACGGTCTTCAAAGTGCCAATAGAAGCTCGGACGGGACATCCTGACTGCTTTTGCGAGCGGTAAAATTTTCACCGCTTCCACACCAGAAGTCACAAGCAATTGATAGGCTGCGTCAAGCCAAAGATCTGCCGACCCGCGCCAGCCTTTTGGATTTTCATTCATGGCGTTTGCTTATCATTACGCAGGATTGAAGCGCAAGCAAACTCGACACTTGTGTTGAAAGCGCTGAAATACGCAACCATACAGAACGACAGCCGCAAACGACTTTCCGTCCTAGATTTTGCCTTTTGCCCCTTAGTGCACACTTCCGCTTGGGGCGGGCAAACCTTCAATGACCACATTTACGCAGGCGATTTTGCCGCTTAGCACGGCTCGGCTCAGAGCCGCATCAAGGTCTGCCAGATCGGTCACATGTTCACCATGAGCACCCAGAGCTGCGGCGGCTTTGTCATAGCGAGCGTCACTTAACTGACAGCCAATCAGGCGATCAGGTCCATAGTCGCGCAGCTGTATCTGATGCTCGGCATTCCAGCGTTGGTCATTGCCGATCACAACGATAAAGGCACTGTTTTCCCGCGCGGCTGTTTCAAATTCAGCAAAGTGAAATCCGACTGTCCCATCCCCCATCAAGGCGAAAACCGTCGCATCGGATTTTGCTTTTTTTGCAGCAACACCGTAGCAAAGTGCGCCGCCAATCGCGCCGGACGGGCCGTTGATAAGTCGATAGGTCGGGCTTGTGCAGGCCTGGCTCCACTGGCCAAATTCACCACCGTCACTGATCACAACTGACTGCGCCGCTTGCGCGATCTGCTTTTGAACCGCGATACAGAGGTCAGAAGAGGTGATTTTACCGCGCTGTTTCGCATCTGCTGCGGAAAAATTTCGCCTTGCGAGGCGTGACGCAACTTTCGCGCGCCAATCCTTGCGGGCATTTAAGCCCGGGCCTTTTTCGATGAGCGTCAACGCCGCATCGCGCGGATCAGCCACAACCGCAAAGGTAAGCTTTTCCCCAAGGTTCAATTTCGCCTGGTCAATTTTTGCGTTCTCCGGATCGATCACGATCCAATTTGAGTCAGTTAACGCCCCAAAACCAAGACTGAAATCTATCGGTTTTCCCAAGCTGACAATCAAATCAGCATGTTCAAAAGCTTTCGCAAAATCGCCCAGCGCCGGATCATTCAGGCCACGTGGGCTTTCCATAGCAACGACTGGCGCATCAATTGCATCCGCCAGTTTCGTCAAAGTGCTGCCCGCGCGCGTATTACTCATCGAGGGGCCGCACAAAATCAAAGGGGCCTTTGCCATAGCCAGCGCCTTCAGTAAGGCCGTTACCTCTGAAGCGTTCATCGGGTTTGGGTGCGAACGTAAATCCTGCGCGTTAGGCAACTCTGCGCCACGCGCGTCCCCCTCCAAAACATCAGACGGAAGCGCGACATGCACCGGACCGGGCCGACCAGACAAAGCCGTCTGTAACGCAACTGCAATTACGGTTCCAAGCTCAATCGCTGAATTCGCCCGAACCGAAAGCTTTGTAAGGGGTGCTGTCATCGGAACCTGATCAAGCTCCTGAAAGGCTCCTTGCCCATCCTGTGAAAGTGGCGAGTCACCAGTAAGTAACAAAACAGGGCTTTCAGACTGGCGCGCAGTGTAGAGCGGGCCCAATGCGTTCGCCGCACCGGGCGCTGCGGTGACAAGACAGACGCCAATCCCGCCTGTTAGCTGCGCGTAGGCATCTGCCATAAACACTGCGGCCGCCTCGTGACGCGTATGGATAATTTCTATGCCTGCATCAATACACGCATCATAAACCGGCATGATCTGATTGCCCGACAGGGAAAATATCCGGTCGACGCCGACGAGCGCCAGTGTCTGCACTAATAGATCAGCGCCTCTCATACCAAATTTCCTTAAAACTTTCTCAGCTCATTATTGACAAACCATATTGTTAAGACTTTCTTAAATAAAGCCTCATCTTTTTACATGCTTTATAATTTACTCTTACATGAAAGTGCTGAAACGCGATGTCCATAAGAATGCTGAAAACGCTGATCGCAGTTGAGGAAAATGGAACGTTCAGTGCTGCCGCAGACACTGTTTTTGTCACACATGCCGCTGTAAGCCAGCAGATGAAAGCACTGGAAGAAACATGGAGTATCGCGATATTTGATCGTTCCAAAAGAACACCAGAACTGACTCCTATTGGTCGTGCCCTGGTCGTGAAGGCACGCGAGGTCGTCGAGGCCTATGAAAACCTCGTTCCTTCTGTTCTGGGGGATAGTGGATTGCATGGTGAATTGCTGCTGGGTGCCGTGCCAACAACGCTGACAGGTCTTGTCCCACTCGCAATTTCGATCCTCAAAGAAAGCTATCCTGACCTTCGTGTTAGGGTGATCCCCGGCCTGACGAACGAATTGTTACGCCAGATTGAACGGGGGAATATGGATGCGGCAATCATCTCTCGTCCAAACTTGATACCTCAGGGCGATGATTGGCACGACATTGCATCAGAGCCGCTCCAACTTATTGCCTCGCATGAAACAGAAAGCGACGATCCTATTTTTCTGTTGAAAAACAATCCTTTCATCAGGTTCTCTCGGGACGCCGTTGTTGGCGGTATGATCGAAAACTGGCTTCAGGATCAAAAACTCAAAGTGTATGACAGCATGGAGTTGGAGAGCCTCGAAGCGATTTCGAGCATGGTCCTGCGTAACCTTGGCGTTTCGATCACACCAAAACGCAGCGTGCAAAACATGAACCCTCTGCCCCTTAAACGGCTGCTATTACCGGGCGCCGCACCGGCCCGGCAACTTGGACTGATAAACCGCTCCAACAGTATAAAAACAAATGTAATAGTGGAAATGCACAAAACACTTTTGAACGCGGTAGGCATTGGACGTTTGATTTCGAACACTTCTATCAAAGCCACGCAGAATGACCACTGAGTTTCTTCTGCTGCTGGCTGCGGGCGCTGTTGCTGGTGGATTTATCAATGGGCTTGCTGGCTTTGGGACAGCACTGTTTGCGCTTGGGTTCTGGCTTCAGATCATGCCGCCGGTACAAGCCGTTTCCATCGTCGTAGTCGTCTCAGCCGTAAGCGGCGTGCAGGGCGTCTGGCTCGTGCGCCATTCGATATTAAGGCAACCCAAGCGGCTTGCCCGATTCCTGGCATCAGGAATAATCGGTATCCCAATTGGCGTTGCAACACTGGCGATGCTTGATCCCACGATCCTGAAACTATTGATCGCTGGTTTTCTGATACTCTATGGTGGTTTCTTTTCGTTTCGAAAGGCGCTCCCTAAATTTGAGCGCCCAACACCGCTGGTCGATAGCGCTATTGGCTTTCTTGGGGGTATTCTTGGCGGGGCAGCATCGCTTTCGGGTGCCCTGCCAACAATGTGGTGTTCGATGCGCCCATGGCCCAAGGCAGAAACACGCGCTGTGCTACAACCCTTTAACGTTGTCATTCTTGGTCTGACATCCGTCATGTTTGCGGTCAAAGGCGTTTACACTTGGGAAAGCTTAACACTTATCGCTACAGCCCTTCCCCTGACGATGGCCAGCGCACAAATTGGCATTGTCGTTTTCAAACGGCTAGCTGATGATCAGTTTCGCAGGCTGATAATTGCGATGATGTTTCTCTCTGGATTAGTGTTATTTTTTCGAGAAATCCTATGATAATCGCCTTGTTTCACTCAACAAAAACATGAACCACCTGCACGGCGTTGTTGGCAAAGCCAGCGACATCCCAGGGTGGTTCAAGCGGTTGCACATTGCCTTCTGCGTCTGTTGCCCGGCATCTGAGAACATGAGCACCGGGCGTTGCATCCCAGTCAAACGTCCACTTTTTCCAAGCATAACGGTCTTCGCTGTTTTCAAGGTTTGCGGGGTGCCAAACACCCGAGACCTCGACTTCCACTTTCTCAATAGGAGTGCCTGCACCCGACCAAGCCCGCCCAACCAGCTCAGTCGGCCCTGTATTCACGTAACGTTTGCGTGACGTCCAGTCGGGCACACCGGGTGGCACCATCAGTGATTTTATCCGCATCGTCGTAATTGGGCGCCCCGGGTCTTCATCGCTTTCGCGGTATTGGTATGTTCGAACCTGTTGAAAACCGTCGTAGGGATTGGTCAGGGCGGTAATCTCGGTAAGCCATTTCACGCTCGCCATGCCGTACCAACCCGGCACTACAATACGTAACGGCGCGCCATGTTGCGGGAGGAGCGGTGCGTCGTTCATTGCGTAAACCAGCAGGACGTCAAGTTCTTTCATCTGTGCAAGGGTCAGGCTGCGACCAAAAAAATGCCCACACCCTTTGTCGAACCCATAATCCGCACCATGAAACGATATCTCAACAACATCCGCGCTTGGCTTCGCTTTTCCGATCAACGGTGCAAGCGGTGTCCCTGTCCATTCAGATGTGCCAACCGCTTCATACATCCAAGGCATGGAATAAGACCGTGGCGACACACCCGCACGCCCATTTCCGGCGCATTCCAGCGTGACCGGCATTGTGATTTTCGGCAATGCCTTAATCTCGGCCATGGTCAGATTGAAAGGCGTATTAAAAGAACCATTGAAGGACAGGGAATGTGCCCCCTCGTCTATCAGCGGAACGTCAAAATGATTCAAAAGGTAGTGTGCCCCGGTCGGCGTTATATCGAGCGCAAGCGTTTCAAGAAGCAGACCAGAATTTCTGTTCGCAAGGCCGACTTCCGCTTCGCTAAACACACCATCCTGAGTGACCACACACCCTGAATAAGGTTCAAATGGATTATGTTCTTTGTTCATCTGACTACCTATCCGATCAGTTCATCATTTTTGTCATCTGTTTCACCAAAGCGTTTCAACGTTGCTGGCTTGGTACCCTCGTAAGCCCTTTCAATGGTTGCAGAAATTTTCGCGTTTTCACGCTCAAAAAGGCAATTCCCATCCAAATCTGACGCCACAATGAACGGGCCCATTTTTTTGCACCTGATCACCCACATGGCTTGGGCAAGACCAAGTTCTTCGTTCCAATGAACGGCCTCAACATTTTCTATGCCACGCCCCAAAAGCGCACCGGTCCCGTAGCCAACGGTGCTGAGATAGATGGCGCCATTTGGTACAAAGTAGTTTTTGTAATCCTTGCTGCTCATACCGCCCTTGCCGATGACCAGTTTTGCGCCGGATTTGGCCAACCATTCGGGCAGCCATTTCGCAAATCGGAAAGAGGCCGTTGCCGTGACCGCCCCCATTTCAAAACTACCATCCGCGTTTATGCGGGCCGCTGGAGAACAGTGAAAATTCGCGGCACTTTCGCCGGGTAACTCCAGCGGTATGTTCGCCTTGTCTTCAAGCGCACGCTTGTAGACGCCTTCACGCGCCGTATACATTAGCCCGTCCAGGTAGACGATGTCACCAAGCTGCAGTTCCGCTAACGCCTCTGGCGTTGGTGTTGTGCTCAGGCGGATTTCTCGTGGCTTTCGGGCATCTCCCATTCCACAGTCTCCCGGCGTTGATAATCAGTAAACCAATTTGGATCCGTACGATGTTCTACACGTCCATCGGCAAAAACACGTGCCACGGCACGGCGCGACGACAGGCAAAACGCATGAACAGACATTTGCATTCCGCCTGTGTGGCAATAGCCCACTTCGATATGCGCATCGATGACCATGGATTTGCCAACAAACCCCATTGCGCCCATGCCGATGGAGTTGCCTAACTCCTTCAGCTCCAGCTCCAACTCAGCAACTTTAGGGTCCGAGTTACGGTCTCCTACAGTGCGCAGACAGGCGGCGCGTTTTCCCAACACCATACAGGTGTCTTTGCACCCGCCGAGCCCAATGCCAATGATCGCTGGCTGGCAAGCCAGTCCGCGTTTACCAAAGGCAACAATACTGTCGAGGTAGAACCGCCTTATCCCCTGTATCCCGTCCGATGGAAAAAGCATCCGGTAGTCTGTGCCAAACAAGCCACCTTTGTGAACGGTGATCAGATCAATCCATTCGCCACCCGGCTCATACCCATATTCGATTTCCGGAGCGCCAATACCAACATTGTTGTCATGGTCCGTACGCCACAGGGGATGCACCCTGTTTGGCCGCAGGGGAACGCCATTTGTGGCGTTTGCGGTCGCCCGGCGCAATGCTGCTTCCAGTGCAATCGGCCCACCCTCGATCTGGGTTTCATTGCCCATCTTAACGTACCAACGCGGCGTTCCTGTATCGCCACACATTGCACGGCGATCTTCCTTAGCGACTTCATAGTTTTCAAGCATCGCCTGAAGCACAAAAGAGGATAGATCACCGTCCTCTACCTTGGCTGCAGCTTTGAGCCCTTCAAGGTAGTCGTCCGGAATCTCGATGGCGGCTTTGTCCATCAGGGTTTCAGCTGTCTTTTGGATCAGATCAATTGAGATCATAGTTTAGCCTCCACCAATGTTTCGGGTTCGCCTTCGGGCAAAATCGATTCCCCCGGCTTGATGATCGAAAACTTCACCTTTTCACGCGAAACTTCGACCGTATCGCGTGTTTTGCGTGCGACTGTGAAAAAAGAACTCTCCATCGTGCCACTTTCAGGAAAATCTTCGCGAAAATGCGCACCGCGAGAGTTCTCACGCACGAGCCCCGCTTTAGCGATCACACTCGATACATCACACAGTGAGCGCATATTCAGCCAATCATGCCAGGTCAGATTGAACGCCAGATTGCTGGGATCGACACCTATGGTCATCAATTCGTCGGAAATTTCAGAAACCCGCGCTATTCCGCGCTCCATTCCGGCGCGTGTACGCATCACACCGACATCTTCCCACATCGCTTCTTGCAGGGTGTGACGCAGCGCCTGAATGATTGCAGGTTTTCTGGAAAACGGGTGCTGCGCGCGCACAACCTCTGCGCTCAGGACTGCTTCATCCGGATCTCGCTGCGCATTCATTTTGCGGAGGTCCAACCCCATGATGTCACCCGCAACACCACCATAAACGGTTGAGTTTGCAACGCCATTTCCGCCAAGCCGGTTTGAGCCATGCGCACCACCTGCGTCTTCACCCGCGACATATAAACCTTCCATTGCGGTGCGTGTATCAGGGTCAACCACAACGCCACCCATAAAATAGTGCGCCGTTGGAACAACCTCAACCTTACCACCTGCCAGATCAAAGCCGCTGTCAGCACAACGCTTGACCATACCGCTGAATTTCTTGCGCACGTTTTCTGGACCTAGATGTGACATAGAGATGTAAACACCACCGTTTTCAGAGGTATTATTTTTACGCATTTCCGTATAGATACCACGGCTGACAACATCACGTGTCGCCCGCTCTCCAAGTTGGTCGTAGTCAAACATGAACCGGTTTTCACTGCTGTTCAGCAAATAGCCCCCTGCGCCACGCAACCCTTCCTCAAGCACTGTGCCGGTCATCTTGGTATGGGCTCCAGCCAACAAACCAGTCGGGTGGAACTGCACCATTTCCATATCTCGCAGCGGAAGACCTGCACGCAGCGCCATTGCAAGACCATCCATCGTCTTGTCACCGGATGGTGTATGATACTTATACATCGTGGGGCCGCCACCTGTGCCCATCATCACGCATTTGGCACGTATAAATCGAAACTTTCCAGTCCGCATATCGATGAACAAGACACCTGCAAGTGCGGATCCGTCTTTCGTCGGGATCAGCCCAATCGCGCGATGTTCCTGAAGCTTTTCGATGGGCCGCGAGAGAACCTGCTCCATCAGGCGGCTGATAATCTCGATCCCAGTCAGGTCACCCTTATGTACCGTGCGATCGGCGGTCTGTCCGGCAAAGGCCTTTTGGTGCAACGATCCGTCAGGATTGCGATCAAAGAAGCATCCAACTTCGTTTTCCAGTTCACGCACACGTACTACTGCTTGTTCGCAAAGTTTCCAGGCCATGTCCTGATTTGGCAGCCATTTGCCGCCGTTAATCGTATCCATAAAGTGGCGTTCAACGGTATCGCCGCCGCCAAGCGCAACATTGTATCCGCCCTGCACCATTCGGGTGCAGCCGCATTTGCCAATCAACCCTTTAACAGCAATCGTAATTCTGGTGCCTTCCGGGGCTGTCTGCTGTGCATGAAGGGCGGCAAACATACCTGCGCCACCCGTACCAAGAATCAAAATATCAGTGTCGTGACGCTCGATATCGCTTGCCATTTGCATTGTTTACACCACCCGCAAGAAAAACAATCCAGAGACCAGAAATGCCCCGGCGACGGCAACCGCTGCAAAGGTTTTTTGCCTGTCTGACCATGGCAACCATTCCATCGCCATCAACCGAAAACCACCAAGAAAATGTACGGCCAAGAGAAAAACCAAACCAAACTCGGCAAGTTTGACCATCGGGCTTTCTGTTAGAGTCAGGAAATTATCCAGGCTTTCAGGCTGGGTAAGTGCCTTTGACAAAATATAAAAATGTGCTGGTAGAAAAAGCGCCAGAGCAAGACCAGAAAGGCGGTGCAGCGCGTAAGCAAACCAAAGGGGATGCGCCCGGTGTTTACGGATCATGTTAGTGTCACGGCCAAAACAGCGCGCGCCCCCATAAAAAGAAGAAGCAGACTGACAACTAAGGTAAGTATGTTGAGAGCTGGACGCTTCAGACCAAGCGTTTCATGAACAATGACCCTTAAGCCAATTGCAGCGTGCAAAGACACCGCGACGACAAAGCTGCCATAGAAAAGAAGCCACCAAATACTGCCTTGCGTACGGCTGAGTATTTCAGCCGTGCTCAACCCACCTTCAACCGCATAGATCATCACAGCGATATGCCCCAACGTCAGCGGTGCCATTATGAGCGCGGTGAGGCGTTGAAGCATGTAAAGACGGACACCCAGCATCAACTACACCCTCTTCTTGAAAAATGATTTGGTAGTCGCTTTCTTAAGCTCGGCGATTGCCTTCATCGGGTTAAGTTCGTTGGGGCAGAATACTGTGCAACTTCCCTGGCTATGACAGTTGTGGCAACCGCCCGCGCCGGAAACAGCCTCAAGAATAGCGTTTTGACCACTGTCTTTGGCGTCGTTGAAAAGCGTCCAAGCCCTTTGAAGTGCCGCAGGCCCAAGGTAGTCAACGTTGCCAGCGACAGTGTCGCATGCGGAATAACAAACAGAACAATTTATACATTCTATTCCAGCATTCGCCTCGGCACGCATGGTGCTATCCGGGTTTATCGTTTCGATCGGTTCGTCGCGCGTTTTGGTCGGGTGGTGCAGCCCTTCCGCCGCGATCCATTTGTCGAAAAACGGGTCCATATCTGTCGCAAGGTCCTTGATCACCGGCAGATTGCGCAACGGGGCCACCTCCAGCTTGTTGCCGTTCATAACTTTTTTCACATGGGTCCGGCACGTCCAGCGCGGCACTCCATTCACCATCATGGCACAGGACCCGCACATCCCGACCCGGCAGGCATAACGATACGATAAGGTTGCATCCAGATTTTGCTGAATCCACGACACCACATCCAGAATTGTCTGGCTATCCTGGGCAGGTACATGAAAGACTTCGAAATGCCCGCTGAGCCGATCTCCGCGCCAGACTGACACTTCCAACTCATCGCAGTTCGCTGACACGCTATGCTCCGTTCATCCGTCTCTAAAAGAGGATCAGTGAAGGAAACATAATAGGAAGAAAAGCTAACAGAAAGGAATAAATACTAATTGTTATTATAAGGAAAAATTACACGCGTGGTCTTCTTTATTTTGTCCGCCACTTTAAGTTTCACCTGTACAAACAAGAAAAACCGGTCGATCACCATAGCGGAAAGATACCTGATGTTAACGCTTTACTATGCCAAAGGGACCGCAGCACTGGCAGCTCATATAGTGTTAGAGGAAGCAAAAGCTGACTACAAAGCCCAGCTTATCGATTTTTCTAAGATGGAACAGCAATCGCCAGAGTATCTGGCGACAAACCCAAAAGGGCGTGTTCCAACACTCAAAACTCCGCAAGGCTTGCTAACAGAAACGCCAGCGATATTGGCGTACATCGCCCAGACCCACCCTAACGTAAATCTCGCGCCTAAGGACCCCTTTGAATTTGCAACGGCTCAGGCGTTTAACATTTATCTGGCAGCAACTGTCCATGTTGCTCACGCGCATAAAATGCGCGGCCACAGATGGTCTGACGATCCGGATGCACACAAAAGCATGACAGCGAAAGTCACGGGAAACATGGCCGAATGCGCAAGAATGATTGAAGTCCACTATTTCAAAGGACCGTGGGTCTTAGGAAATACGTATTCAATCTGTGATCCTTATCTTTTTACGGTCTCGCAATGGATGACCGCAGACGGTGTAAACCTTGATGAATTTCCAATCATCAAAGAACATTCCGAAGCAATGAAAAAACGGGCGGCGGTCCAGAGGGTTATGGAATTGCATGAATAGCTGTAGACCCTAGCAAATTGACCTAAGCTGTATCGGATATCGCGCTCGTATCTCCGCATCTGTTTCGCGTGAGATAGAGGTGCTCACGGTCTTTCTCCAAAAGTGCGATGTAGGTCCGACAAATTCTTGGCGCGGTGCCAGTCCATCAGGTTATCAATCTCAGGTACGTCACTGTATCCGCTGATCGAGTCAAACTTCTGACGAATTTCGCTCAATGACATCGGGTTTTGCGGTGCACCTTTCGGATATGCACGAACAGCAGAAACCTTTTGACCGGACTTCAACTGAACGACCAAGCGGTCTGGTTGGTCCGGGTCATAATTTAAAGCAGAGCGATTTGCCGGTTGTGGCGCAACGGTGATTTTTTCAATCAAGGCTGAAAGCTCTGGGGTTTCGCGGGACACGTCGTCCAAATCGTCTAAAGAGAAACGGCCGCGCAAGAGGGCTGTTGCTACGCTAAACGGTACGCTGAACAAAGATTCAAATCTTGATGCCGGCTTGCCATAAGGCAAGATTGCATGATGAAAATCGGGAAGCTGGGCCTGCACCGACATGATCTGAGAAGGTTCTATCTTGCCTGCAATTTCCAACGCACAGTCAACCAAACGATGCGTGTATCCACAGGCAGGATATGCCTTTAACACGATCCCCCAATGTTCCAGCGCTTTGCCATTGATCTGCGTGATCGCGGCGTCAAGTCGCGACACGTCCCCATGCGCCATGAGATGAACAAACCCCTTTGGCCCATCCAGAACGCCCGGATGCCCTGTCATCCCCTGTTCAGCCAGAAGTGCCGCCATAAGCCCGTCGCTCGCCGCAAACCCGGCCTGCAAAGGTTTGGCAGAACTTCCAAATTGGCAGGTGTAGCCGCAAGACCGCGATATCGCGAGCGACATTGCATTCGCCGTCTGATCTGCATTTAGCCCGATCAAGCGGGAGACCGCGGCCGCAACACCGATCACACCAAGCGTCGCAGTAGAGTGCCAGCCTCGATTGTAGTGTTCAAAATTAAACGCCTCACCAAAACGCGCGATGAGTTCAAAGCCAGTATTGTAAGCAGCTAGAATAACCTCGCCACTTATGTCTCTGTCCATCGCAACGGCCCATAAGGCAGGCAACAGCACGGCACTTGGGTGTGTGTTTCCGGGCTCTTCCCAGTCGTCAAAATCCAATGCATGTGACGCAGTGGCATTGCACAAAGCAGCGTGCGGCGGCGACAAATAAAGGCCAGTTCCGAAAACCACAGCAGGTCCCACACCGAAACCGGTAACCGTTTGACGCGTTCGGACGGAAACTTCCTCGCCCCGCCCTGCCAAAATGCAACCCATCAGATCGATACCTGCACCGCGAATAAGATTCTGCGCTTTTTCAGCCGGTTCGGGAAGTTCGCAAAGAGCTTCCGCGATATGGAACAGGCGGCTCAAACCCCAACTCCCTTTGGTTGACGCAGATGTGCTATCCCCTTTTGTTCGACAAAACCCGTCGTGGCCTCCCACAGGTGGTCGCCATAAAGGACGGGTGCGAAAGGTTCTCCACAGCCTTCAAGGGGTGCGATCACCGTATTGATCGAAGGTTCAAAAAAGAACGGTACAGAGTATCGCCGCTGGCCATTGCCAATAACCCGATGAATGGTCGCTTTGATCGCGCCACCCGTCCAACGCTGCAGAAGCTTGCCAAAATTCACGGTTAGTGTTCCTTCTTTAGGTGGAACCATTATCCATTCACCGTCGCGGGTTTTTGCCTGCAGCCCTTCAACGCCGTCCTGCGCCAGAAGTGTGATGAACCCGCTATCCATATGAGCCGCACCCAGAAGATAGCGTTGTTCGCCTTTATACTCGGCCCAAAAATCTTTGTCCTCGCTGCCAAAGCTTTCGCTGGGGCGCGGCGGATAATGGATCATTCTCAATGTTGAAGTGCCATTCTGAAACGCCGCGTCAAACTGCGTTTCGGGTAACGAAAGCGCCCGTGCGATGGACCGCATCAACGCGCCGCCGGTCTTGGACATCGCTCCATAGTACTGTTCGGCCGCCACCCGCCACGTGGGTAAATCCGGCAGTGGAGTCAATTCTGTCAGCGGGTCCAGCGGGTCAGGAACTCGGGTTTTGTCGATAATATCCGCGCCAATATCAATACCTTCCTTGTAAGTCGGATATCCATTTTGAAGCGGGAACCAGCCACGATAGACGTTCATATTTTCGGGCACAAAATTCTTGCGGGTAAGTGTACGTTTTTCAGAATCCGGCAATTCAAAAATTGAAAGCAAATCCTTGCGCAAATCCCGCGAAAGACAATCATCAGGTAGGCCCGTGATCGTCATGAACCCTATTTCACCGGCAGCACGAAATATTTCCCTGTCAACCAGATCACGAGCGTCACTTGGGCCGTCAAACAATGAGGCAATGTCGATTTCGGGTATCATCATCTTTGCTCCGGATACGCATTCTTTCTTTTGGTCAGGTTAGAACAGTTTTTAAGTTAAAAATACGGTGGAAAATTACATGATGATCATTCCACTAGGGATTTATAGATATATGAAGGCGCATGGGCTGAAATACATGTAAGTTTCGAGGCGTGGCACGTCATCAGAGTTTCACGCGCGCAGCAGAAGAACTGAATGTGCAGCAACCTGCGATCAGCCGTCAGATGAACGCGCTGGAAGAAGAATTAAATGCAGCCTTGTTTGTCCGCCTAAGTGCGACAATTTCATCCGATCACCGATATCTCCTGACTTCCTGCGTGGTTTCTCTTTAGGATAAGCAGATGCGCAAGAAGCACGGCTAAATCGATTTTCGGTGATCTACAAATGGAAAAACAAAACCCAAAAACTGCCATTGTTTTAGGTGCTTATGGTCTGATTGGGTCCGCTTGCCTTAGTGCTTTGAAACAGGAAGGTTACAGGGTCATCGGTGTTGGCAGGTCGCGTTCTGCGGGGCTTCGGTGTGACCCGAAAATCGGATGGCTTGAACGGGATATTTCAAAGGTACCTGTAGATACTTGGAAAGATGACCTGAAGGGCGCGGACATTGTTGTAAATGCCTCTGGCGCGCTACAGAGTGGCGCCAAAGACAGCCTTTCTGGCATTCATGAAACAGCAGTAGCTAGATTGGTTTCCGCACTGGAAGGCACAGCCACGTTGCTTATTCAAATTTCTGCTGCCGGTGTTTCAGACTCCGCAACGACGGAATTCTTCAGATCAAAAATGCGCGGTGATCGGATGATCATGCAGTCAAACCTTGCATGGATTATCTTACGCCCAACCTTAGTGCTCAGCATACAAGCATACGGGGGAACCGCGCTTTTACGGGCAAGTGCCGCTTTTCCAATGATCGGTGTAAGCGTGTTTCCCGATGCTCCTTTTCAAACCGTTTTCGTTGAAGACGTAGCGCAAGCCGTGGTCCAAGCCGCGAAAGGAGAGATTCCGACAGGGACCGTGGCCGATCTTACAGAAGAGGAAACCTGTTCATTTCAAACAGTTAACAAGATGGTCCGCGGATGGCTGGGGTTTAAGCCATGGATGTTTACCCTGTCTGTTCCCGCGCCGCTGCTTCGGCTGACTGGCCTTTGTGCAGATGCGCTCGGATGGCTTGGATGGAGACCCCCGCTGCGTTCAACTGCACTTAAAGTTCTGGCCGATGGTATCAAAGGGGACACTAAGATATGGGCAAACGCGGGCGGGCTAAAATGCCGCTCTCTTGTTGAAACACTGGACGCCATACCAGCAACAACCCAAGAGCGTTGGTTTGCCCGTCTCTATCTGCTTTTGCCAATTGCGATTGCAACATTGTCGGTTTTCTGGATCATCTCAGGATTGGTTGGCCTTGCTGAAAATCAAAAGGCGCAGGTTTTGCTTACAGACCGCGGCCTTTCCCCGGTCTTCGCGACACTCTCTGTGTTTGGTGGATCGATTGTAGATATAATGCTTGGCCTTGCGGTTTTGGTTCGTCCTTGGGCGCGTAAAGCCTGTTACGGGATGGTTGTGGTTTCAATTGCGTACTTTGCCGCGGGAACCTTGTTAACCCCAGACATCTGGGGTGACCCGCTTGGCCCGTTTGTCAAAGTGCTACCGGGAATAATGCTTGCGTCATTCGTTGCCTCGATACTGGAGGATCGGTGATGTACGAACTTCTTCTCTTTCTGCACGTGATAGGAGCCTGTGTTCTTTTGGGAACCGGAGCGGGAATCGCTTTTTTCATGGTCATCTCAAACCGAAGTGGCGATGCCACACTTATCGCGCACACAGCGGGCATAGTTGTCTTAGCGGATATAGTTTTTACGGCGACCGCTGCTATTTTACAGCCGATAACCGGATGGTTTCTTACACGTGAAGCTGGCTGGTCGGTTTTTGAGGAATGGGTACTTCTGTCGCTTACACTCTATGTTTTCGTAGGTGTTTTCTGGCTACCGGTCGTTTGGATACAAATCAGGATGCGAAATTTGGCGATCACTGCTCGGGATCGTCACGAGCCATTACCGCCTTCTTATCATAGATTGTACCGAGTCTGGTTTGTCTGCGGTTTTCCCGCCTTTTTTTCCGTCTTGGCGATTGTCTGGTTGATGCTGACAAAACCAACCTTTTAACCATGCAGACCAGTTAAACGTTGATCATGCGAGCGGTTGATATGCTGAAGCGCTTCGCAAACTCCATGAACGTGACAGACCGATTTGGAATGGCAAATTCGATCAAACTTTGGTCGGGTATTTTTGATTCAAGAGAAATTGACACAAGTGTTTATTTATATGACAGTTGTGTCGAGTTGACGATGCAGCCCCGATTCGTGAAGTTTTGTTGGTTGGGGTAAAACATTCCAGAGGCCCTAAATGACAGTCAAAGAAGCCGAACAAAAACGCGGACGCGGCTCTCGTCGTGCAAATCGCGTCGCCGCGCGATCGGGCGGGGCTGGCCAGAATGAGCACCTACAAGTGCCGTTCATCCGCAGAAAGATAAAGACCTACGACCTTCTGGATGAAGAAAGCCTTCAAAAAATAGAGCAATGCGCTGACCGAATATTGGCGGAAATCGGTATTGAATTTCGCGAAGATCCTGAAACAGTGCGCCTGTTCCGCGAAGCTGGTGGGGTAGTTACGCCTGTTTCAGAAGAAGCCTGGAACATCCGTTTTGAACCGGGAATGCTCCGCGAAATCCTGAAAACCGCCCCGGCCCGTTTTACGCAACACGCACGCAATCCGAAAAACTCGGTTGAAATAGGCGGTGACGCGATGGTTTTTGCACCCGCTTATGGGTCCCCATTCATAATGGATATGGATAAAAACCGGCGTTACGGTACAATTGCAGACTTCGAAAATCTGGTGAAACTCGCGCAATCAAGCCCATGGTTGCATCACTCTGGCGGCACGATCTGCGAGCCTACCGACATACCCGTAAACAAACGCCACCTTGATATGGTCTATGCCCACATCCGCTATTCGGACCGGGCATTTTTGGGGTCTATCACCGCACCCGAACGCGCGGAAGACAGTATAGAAATGACGCGTATTCTTTTTGGGTCTGATTTTGTAGACCAAAACTGCGTGATCATGGGCAATTTCAATTCGACCTCCCCACTGGTTTGGGACGGTGTTTCTACACAGGGTATTCGCGCTTACGCCTCTGCTGGGCAGGGCTCCATCCACCTGCCCTTCTTGCTGGGAGGGGCTGTGTCGCCGGTTACGATGGCCGGCTCGATTGCCCAAAGCCTGGCCGAATCCATGGTTGGCTGTGCGCTCACTCAGCTTGTGCGTCCCGGTGCCCCCGCGATCCTGGCATCTTTTCTTTCATCAATGTCACTGAGGACTGGCTCCCCTACATTTGGCACACCGGAACCCGCCCTAGGCAGCCTTGTCATGGGGCAGCTTGCACGCCGCTTGAACCTACCCCTGCGCTGCGCTGGAAACTTCAGCACGTCAAAGCTGCCAGATGGTCAGGCGATGCAACAAGGCATGATGTCGATGATGTCGGCGGTTCAATGTGGCGCAAACTATATTTTGCATTCCGCCGGTTTTCTTGATGGATTGCTGTCCATGTCCTTCGAAAAATTCGTCATGGATACGGACATGTGTGGCGCTTTGCATACTTACCTGAACGGTATTGACGTTAACGACGAAACACTCGCGTTTGCTGCATTGGCCGAAGGTGGCCCCGGGGAACATTTGTTCGGAACGGCGCACACATTGCGGCACTACGAAACCGCATATTGGGACACGGGTCTAAATGATGACCAACCCTATGAAAGCTGGTCGGAACAAGGCGGCGATGATGCGATGATCAGCGCCAATCGCAAATGGAAGAAAATTCTGAATGAGTATGACGCGCCGGCATTAGACACCGCAGTGGACGAAGAGCTTAAGGAATTTGTTGCACGCAAAAAAACCTCTATGGATGACGCGTGGTACTAAGGAAAATTCGATGTCAAAAGACCCACTACTTCAGCCCTATAAACTAAAGCATCTGACGCTGAAAAACCGGATCATGACAACCAGTCATGAACCAGCGTATCCTGAAAACGGAATGCCGAAGGATCGTTATCGCGCCTATCATGAGGAACGCGCCAAGGCGGGTGTTGCAATGACGATGACCGCGGGTTCGGCAGCGGTCTCGAAAGACAGCCCGCCTGTGTTCAACAATATCCTAGCCTACAAAGATGAGGTTGTTCCATGGATCAGAAACCTGACCGACGCCTGCCATGAACATGGTTGCGCGGTGATGATTCAGCTCACGCATCTGGGGCGCAGAACGGGTTGGAACAAAGGCGACTGGTTGCCCTCCGTCGCGCCCGGCCCACACCGTGAACCCGCCCATCGCGCCTTTCCAAAAAAGATCGAAGACTGGGATATTGAGCGCATCATCAATGATTTTGCCGATGCAGCTGAGCGCATGAAAGCCGGTGGTATGGACGGCATTGAATTGCAGGCTTATGGCCACCTTCTCGAACAATTCTGGTCGCCGCTGACAAATGAACTTGTAGGACCATATGGAGCGGATACGCTCGACAACAGGTTAAGATTTTCACTTGATGTGCTGGATGCAATCCGCAAACGCGTTGGCGATGAATTTATTGTGGGGTTCCGCTACACAGCGGATGAAGCGCAAGCTGGTGGAACCAGAGCAGAAGAAGGCATTGAAATTTCCAAGCGGCTCGCAGCGACGGGTCAGGTCGATTTTCTGAACGTCATCCGTGGGCGCATTCACACAGACCCGGCAATGACCGATGTGATCCCTGTACAGGGTATGAAAAACGCGCCGCATCTCGATTTTGCAGGCCAAGTGCGCAAAATCACCGGGATGCCCACGTTCCACGCGGCAAAAATTCCGGATGTCGCAACAGCACGCCATGCAGTTGCGTCAGGCCTTTTGGATATGGTTGGTATGACCCGCGCCCATATGGCGGACCCCCACATCGTGCGTAAAATCATTGAAGGCCGCGAAGACGACATTCGCCCCTGTGTTGGCGCCACCTATTGTCTGGACAGAATTTATCAGGCGGGCGAAGCGCTTTGTATGCACAACGCAGCAACGGGCCGCGAACTGACGATGCCACATGATATTCCGAAGGCGGACGTCAAAAAGAAAATTGTCATCGTTGGCGCTGGCCCCGGTGGTCTTGAAGCTGCGCGTATCGCGGCAGAACGCGGCCACAATATCGTTGTGTTCGAAGCCGCAGCTGACCCCGGCGGGCAGGTTCGCCTGACGGCGCAAACACCACGCCGCCGCGAGATGATTTCGATCATCGACTGGCGCATGTCACAATGTGCTGCGCGCGATGTTGAATTTAGATTCAGCACATGGGCAGAAGCCGAAGATGTACTTGCTGAAGATCCAGATGTTGTGATTGTTGCGACCGGGGGAATGCCAACCACAGTGCTTTATGAAACCAAGAGAGAACAGGAACTGGTTGTGACCAGTTGGGACATCATCTCTGGCGATGCAAAGCCAGCCCAGAACATCCTTATTTACGACGAATCCGGCGACCACGCAGCACTTCAGGCTGCTGAAATCGCGGCAAAAAGTGGCGCCAAGGTCGAAATCATGACGCCAGACCGTGTTTTTGCACCCGACATTATGGCTATGAACCTCGTGCCCTACATGCGGAGTCTGCAAGACAAAAATGTAACCTTTACCGTTACGCGCCGCCTGCTTGATGTGGAGCAGGAGGGCAACCAACTGAAGGCAACAATTGGGACCGACTACAGCGACCTTAGGCAACCTGCGCATTATGATCAGGTTGTCGTGAACTACGGCACACTGCCGATGGATAATCTATATTTTGATCTGAAACCGCATTCCTCAAATTCAGGTGCTGTGGACTACGATGCGCTGGTCAATGGGGAGCCGCAGGCGATCAGCCGAAACCCAGACGGAAAATTTCAGCTTTTCCGGATCGGAGATGCGGTTGCTGCACGAAACACCCATGCTGCGATTTATGATGCGCTAAGGTTGATGAAAGACATCTGAGACAGGAGGACAGAATGCGCATCGGAGTAGTTGGTACAGGCACAATCGCAAGTGCGATGGTAGATGGAATTGCTGCGGACGGCCACGAGATTACGGTTTCGGAAAGGGGCCGCAAACATGCTGCACGCCTAGCGTCTGCGTATTCCAATGTAACTGTTGCTGACAACCAAACCGTTATCGACAACAGTGATGTCGTCATACTGGGGTTGATGGCGGATGTAGCGCCTGGAATCATGAACTCTCTCAAATTCAGACCGGACCAAATTGTTGTTTCGGCAATGGCTGGGGTAAAGCACGATCAACTGGTCAAAATGGTAAAACCGGCAAAGGAAGCCACGACCGCAATTCCGTTTCCGGCAATTGCCAAAGGTGGATCGCCCTTGTTGGTCTTTCCACGCTTATCCACTGTAGAAACTCTGTTTGGCGAGCGAAACCACATCGTGAATTTATCAGACGAAGCGAAACTGGATGCCTATATGGCAGCACAGGCCGTTTTGTCGCCAATCGTAAAACTACTGGAAGAAACAACAAATTGGCTTGCAGATCGCACTGGAAGTCGCGCAGATGCGGAACAGTTCCTGCGGGCATTGATTGGCGGCAGCCTGATGTCGCAGTCTTCCGAAGACTCAAATGTCTTCACTGCTATGTTGGAAGAACTCAACACACCAGGTGGGTTCAATGCCGAGTTGCGAGAGCTTTTTGTTGAGAAAGGTGTGATGAAAACGCTTCACGCAGGTCTGGCGCAACTGGAAGATCGCCTGAAAGCTCAGGAGGATTGATGTTCAAGCACATCTTTAACCCAATCGACCTAAGGCATAAAAAACTACGCAACCGCGTTGTCTTTGGGGCGCATACAACCAACATGGCCGAACAAGGTATGCCCGGCGATGCACATATCGCCTACTATCGCGAACGGGCTTTGGGCGGTGCGGCGATGATCGTGGTTGAGCCAATGCCGGTTCACCCGGCAACAGTGTTAACGCGCGGAAACTTTCGAAACAGCAGCGACGATGTCATACCTCACTTCCGGAAATTAACCGAGGCCAGCAAAGCCGAAGGTGCTGTTATGATCCAGCAGCTTTACCACGTTGGCGCGCATGGCGATGGTGACAATAGCTGGCATCCCGCGTGGTCACCTTCCGGCGGGCCAAGCTATCACGACAGTGATGGAAGCCACGCGATGAACGAATCCGAGATCGAGGAGACCATAGAAAGTTTCGTGCAAGCTGCGCGGCGGTGTCAGGAAGCAGGGTTCGACGGTGTCGAGGTATGGGCTGCATATCATTGTTTGCTTGATCAGTTCTGGACTCCGTTTTCCAACCAGCGGGACGACAAATGGGGTGGCTGCCTTGAAAACCGAACCCGGTTTTCGCGTGAGATTTTGCACAGGGTGCGAAAACAATGCGGGGAAAATTTCATTGTTGGTTTATCAGTCAGCGATGAGCCGGACATTGAAGCTGCATTGAACCGCGAAAGCATGTCCGAAATCATCGCGCTGCACGACAGTGAGCAGGCGATGGACTATGTAACATGCGGGTCTGGCAGTTATCTTGATTTCACCCGTATCATCCCGACATTTCAATTGGCGGAAAAGCAGGGCACCGACCTCGCCCGTACATTGAAATCAGTTACCAAGCACGCATTGGTCACCGCAGAAAGCCACATTCGCACACCCGAAAACGCAAATACTGTTCTGGGTGCAGGCGAGGCTGACCTAGTGTCCATTGTTCGCGGCCAGATCGCGGACCCGCACCTTGTACACAAGGCGTCAGAGGGGCGAGAAAATGATATCCGCGGCTGTTTGTCATGCAACCAACAATGCTGGGGGCGGCGTGGACGAGATTACTGGATTTCCTGCCTCATCAACCCTTCTGTCGGGCGAGAACACGAATGGGGTGGTGACAGATTCAGCCCCGCAATATCCTCGCGCCGGGTACTTGTCGTTGGCGGCGGACCTGCCGGACTGGAAGCCGCGCGTGCGTCTGCAGAGCGCGGGCATCAGGTCACGCTCGTAGAAGCCGGATCAAAACTTGGCGGTCAGTTTCGTCTCGCAGGTCTCCAGCCGCGGCGCGCCCAAATCACTGACCTTATTGACTGGTTTTCGGATCAATTAGCCAAACTGGATGTCGATGTTCGGTTCAACAGCTATTTCGATGCTGATGATATCGTTGCGCTGAAAGCTGACCAAGTTGTGCTTGCCACTGGATCTTTACCTGCTGAAACCGGTTTCCAGAAAGCGCTTCCACATTTGCCAAAATTGCCCGGTATCGAAACGGGTGATGTCTGGTCAGTTGAAGACGTAATGATGGGGGCTGCTAGGCTTGGAAAAAACGTTATCGTACTGGATGAAGGTGGAAACTGGCGCGGCTGCGGCACAGCATGGAAACTCGCCGAAGATGGACATAAGGTGACAATAGTTACGCCAGACGCATTGGTTGGCAAAGAGCTGCAACGCTCAGCAGCAGACTTTTCCTTGCGTTGTAGGTTAACCCAATTGGACACCACATTTTTGACCGAAAGCGTTATCACCCAATGGCAAAAGGGAAGCGCAGAGGTATTTTCACTTTTATCGGGTGAGACCACAGAAATGAGCGCTGACAGCTTGGTTCTTGCCACCGTAAACAAAGCGGACACCAGCCTTCACCAAGACCTTAGCGTTCGTGGCATCAGAGCCGTTTCGATCGGCGATGCAGCCGCACCAAGAAATGCGGCCTTTGCAATATACGAGGGGCGCAAGCTCGCGCTCTCACTCAGCTAGATTATCTTGGTTCGGTGCATTAGGGGTGTGTTGCCAAACTGCGCCCTGAAAACGCGCGCGAAATGAGCCTGCGTTTTAAAACCACAGGATAGCGAAATCTCTGTCACAGATTGCTCGGTCTGAAGCAAAAGATTTTGCGCCTTGTGAAGGCGCATATCGAGAAAATACTTCGCTGGAGAACAATTAAGATAGCGACCAAACAGCCGTTCAAGTTGCCGGGTTGAAATGCCAACCTCGTCCGCGATGACAGATGGTGAAACCGGATCTTCTATTGAATCAGCGATAATCTGTATGGCGCGGACAAGATTTGGGTTTCGAATACCGTGACGTGATTGAAGCGAAACCCGTTGTTCCGCTGTCGCTTCGCGAACAGCGTTGTAAACCATCTGATCCGCCACCGCGACGGCAAGGTCGGACCCGTGGTTTTTCTCTATCAGATGAAGCATCAGGTCTGCCGTCGCCGTTCCACCAGAGGCCGTGATGTATTTCGCGTCAGAGACAAAAACATTTCTACAAAGGCTTACTTCTGGAAACTCTTCCATAAAACTGTCGTGGTATTCCCAGTGAAGCGCAGTTGGCACACCATCAAGAAGCCCCGCTTTCGCAAGCACAAATGCGCCCGAACACAAAGCGCCGATTTTTATACCATGCGCCCTTTCCCGACGTATGAAGGAAAGCAAACCGGGTGTTATGTGTTCCCAGACATTTAGTCCTGAAAGAACGAACAAAATATCTACTTTGTTCAGCGGCTCCAATCCCCCATGAACAAGCGTAACTGAGTCATTGGACGAGGTGGCCGTATCACCATTTTCGGAAATGTAAGACCAATGATACAGCGGTTTTCCACTTACCAGATTTGCAATCCGCAACGGCTCAACCGCACAGGAAAACGCAAGGTGAGAAAAACCTTCTACCAAAAGAAAGACATAGTGTTCTGTTTCACTCATTCCCTGTTCCCGCGTAAGGTCGTGTTTATTGGCCCTGTGCAAATAGTGTTACACCGGTCTCAACAAACGGTTTGTCGCTTTTCTTTATACAATAACCGGGCCTTTGTTTTTCCCAAAGCTAAGCGACATCTTAGTTACCTTGGGTGGTTATCTCATTTTTTATTGTATTCAAAGTGTATTTTTTATAAATGCAATTTAAATACCAAGTGATCGATTCTTTTTGCATTTCACCAGAACGAGGCATTCGAAATTGAAATGAAAGAAGCCGCCAAGCACCGAAAAGAAAAGCTGTATGAAGATTTGAAGCGCGGAATCCTGACGATGGAACTGCGCCCAGGAAGCGACCTTGATGAAATGCGACTGTCAGAAAGCTATGGTTTGTCACGCACGCCGTTGCGTGAAGTGTTCAGGCAGTTGGCCGGCGAAGGTTACACAACGATCCACCAGAACCGCGGGGCGCGTGTTTCCGAGATGTCCCATACAACCTTGCGCGATTTTTTCCTGACCGCCCCGATGATTTATGGCGCCATTCTCCGCCTCGCGGCGCAAAACGCCACATCCGATCAGATATCAAAACTGAAGAAAGCCCAAGCTGACTTCCGTAAGACGCTGCAAAACGGCTCGGTCAAGGAACGTGCCCTCGCGAACAACCGCTTTCATGAAATCACCGGTGAAATGGCAAATAATGTCTATCTTGAGCCAAGTTTCAGCCGTTTGCTGATCGACCACGTTCGCATAAGCATGACGTTCTACAAACCAGTAGACGCAAAGATGGCCGAAAATCTAGACAGCGCCAGCCAACAACACGAAGCCATCATTGAAAGTATCGAAACAAAAGACGAGGCCGCGGCTGCACAGCTCGCGATCGATCATTGGAACCTTTCACGCGATCAGATTGAAATGTTCGTTATGCCCAATGGGTTGGACGAGCAACTTGGCAATCTCTCTCGCGCCAAACCCGCATGAGGCAGTCTATGACCCCAATAATGAAATTCGACGGCATCTATACGCCGATTGTAACGCCGCATCTTGCCGATCATTCGTTTGATTTTGATGCCTTAAGTGACAACATCGACTACCTTGTCGAATCAGGGGTCCATGGTCTTATCTCTGGCGGCTCAACTGGTGAAAACTACACCCAGACCGTGGAAGAGCGGCTTGAACTTGCGCGTTTCACCAAAGACCGCCTTAAAGGGCGCCTGCCATTGATTGTTGGTACAGGGGCAATGCGCACACCCGATTCAATTGCTCTTGGTACCGGTGCTAAAGAAATTGGAGCCGATGCCATATTGCTTGGCACACCGCCCTACTCTGTCCCGACAGAGCAGGAAAATGCCCTGAATGCATTGGCCATCGACCGTGCCGCCAACCTTCCCATTGTTCTATACAACTATCCGGGACGCATGGGCGTGAGTATGGGTGAAGAATTTCTCGACCGTGTTGGCCGCTCACGCAATGTCTGCGCGATCAAAGAAAGCTCTGGCGATATTAACCGGGTTCATCTTTTGGCACGTGACTATCCGCATATCCAGATGTCCTGCGGCATGGATGATCAAGCGCTGGAGTTTTTCGCTTGGGGCGCCCAAAGCTGGATTTGTGCTGGCTCAAACTTCCTTCCCGAAGAACATGTTGCCCTCTATGAGGCCTGTGTTTTGCAGGGTGATTTCACAAAAGGCCGCCGCATCATGTCGGCTATGATGCCGCTGATGCGCGTGTTGGAACAGGGTGGTAAGTTTATTCAGTGCGTGAAGCACGGCGTAGAAATGGCTGGCCTGAAAGCCGGGCCTCTGCGACCTCCGCTAAAGGGGTTGAACAAAGACGATAAACGCCAACTGGAACAGGTTGTGCGCACTCTCAAAACAACAATCGCAGATATCAAGGCGGGGAACTAAGCTATGTCCGATCTTTTGACACGTGACGAATACCAAGCAATCGCCAGATCACTTACATTCCCGGAAAATGCATTCATAGACGGCGGCTATCGCCCCGTGATTTCTGGTAAGACTTTCACCTCAACAAACCCCGCTACAGGCGTTGCCTTAGCCAAGGTTTCTGCTTGTGGAAGCGATGATGTTGATTTCGCCGTCGCTAAAGCGCGCGAGTCTTTTGATGACGGCCGCTGGGCGAAAATGCATCCCGCAGATCGTAAGGATGTGTTGATCCGATTTGCAAAATCGATCAAACGAAACGCGCGCGAACTGGCAGTGATGGAAAGCCTCGATAGTGGCAAAACGATCTTTGACTGCGAAACCGTGGACATCCCGGAAACCTTCCATTGTATCAAATGGCACGCTGAAACGATCGACAAACTCTATAACCAGGTGTCCCCGGCCTCGGATGATCACATTGCCATGGTGGTGCGTGAACCAATCGGTGTGGTCGGTCTGGTTTTACCGTGGAACTTCCCGCTTTTGATGCTGGCCTGGAAAATTGGCCCTGCACTTGCAGCCGGATGTTCCGTTGTTGTGAAACCCGCGGAAGAAACGTCACTGACGGCGCTGCGTGTTGCAGAGCTAGCCAGCGAAGCTGGCGTTCCAAACGGTGTCTTGAACGTCCTTCCCGGTGGTGGCGCTGACGTTGGTGAGCCGCTTGGTCGCCACCCTGACGTTGATATGGTTTCCTTTACCGGCTCTACCACCACGGGGCGACGGTTCCTAAACTATTCATCTGAGTCCAACCTTAAGGAAATTGTGCTTGAGATGGGGGGCAAGAACCCCTGCATCGTCATGGAAGACGCTGAAAATCTGGATATCGTTGCCTCGCACATCGTCAATGGCGCGTTCTGGAACATGGGCGAAAACTGTTCTGCAACATCGCGTTTGATTGTCCACCGGGATGTCAAAGACGTGCTGTTAGAGAAGGTTGTCGCCCACGCACGCGAATGGCCGATCGGCGATCCGCTTGATCCTGAAACCAGGGTTGGCACGATGGTGTCCAAGGCGCATTTTGACAAGGTTTGCGGGTACCTGAAAAAGCTGAAAGGTGAAAATATCCACCTTGGCGGCAAAAGCGTTGATGGCGTCTTTGTTGAGCTAACCGTTGTGGATGTTGCGAGCAACGATGACACCTTGGCCCGCGAAGAAATTTTCGGCCCAATCCTTTCGGTTATTACCGTATCGGGCTTTGATGAGGCTATACGCATCGCCAACGATACAGAATACGGTCTGGCAGCATCCATTTTTACCGCAAACGCAAAACGGGCAATCCGGGGTGCACGCGCGCTGAAAGCTGGAACTGTAACGGTAAACAGCTACGGCGAAGGGGACATCACAACCCCATTTGGCGGCTACAAGCAATCTGGTTTTGGTGGACGTGACAATTCCGTGCACGCGCATGATCAGTATACTCAGTTGAAAACAATCTGGCTGGACTTGGCGGACGACGCAGACGAGGCGGTGGATTGACACATTTCACTGCCAAGCGCCTTCCAAAGCAGCCGGGACCTGCAGGTTGGAATTGCCTTCTGCCTGCCCCGCCTCCAACGCGCGTTCTGGGAGAAGATATTACTGCCGATATTGCTATTATCGGCGCTGGGTTTGCCGGATTATCAGCGGCGCGGCGACTTGTCCAAATTGACCCCAATTCAAAGGTCGTTGTGCTAGAAGCAGGCCGCGTTGCTGAAGGCCCCGCTGGGCGCAATTCTGGTTTCATGATCGACCTGCCACATGATCTGTCTTCCGACACCTACGCAGGCAACGCAGAAGAAAATGATCGTGTTCAGACAAGTCTTAACCGCGCTGCAATTGCGTTTGGCGCGGACGCCGCGTCTGAATATGAAATACCGAAAGACGCATTTGATCCCTGCGGAAAAATCAACGCCTCCGCCACACCAATGGGAGATCAGCACAATCGTGACTATGGCGCGCATTTGAAAAAGCTGGGTGAATCGTATCGGCTGTTAGATTCGACCGAAATGGCAGAGCTAACCGGAACTGATTACTATACATCCGGGTTGTTCACACCCGGCACCGTCATGCTTCAGCCCGCGGCTTACATTCGTGGTCTTGCAGCCGGATTGAGTGACACAGTTAACCTTTTCGAAAACAGCCCCGTCACAGAAATTTCCTCTGAAGGCCCCGCATGGAAGCTGCAATCACCGAAAGGTAGCGTCTCTGCTGGAAAAGTCATTCTCGCAAACAACGGCCACGCCGAAAGCTTTGGTTTCTTTTCGCGACGGTTGATGCACATTTTTACATATGCGTCGATGACAGAACAATTGCCGGAAGGCGTGTTGGGTGGCGCCCTAAAATGGGGTGTCACACCAGCCGACCCTATGGGTACAACCGTTCGCAGGATCAACGGAATTGGTGGAAACCGGATCGTTGTACGCACACGCTTTACTTACAATCCGTCAATGACGGTCAGCAATTCAGCGGTCGCACGGGCTGGCAGGCTACATGACCAGAAATTTGCAGAGCGTTTCCCGATACTTAAGGACGTACCGATGGCCTATCGCTGGGCTGGCCATCTATGCGTCAGCTGGAATGGTGTTCCGGCCCACGGCGAGTTAGAGAACGGTATCTACGCGGCCGTTTGCCAAAATGGACTGGGCACGGCGAAAGGAACCTTGGCTGGAATGTCGGCCGCGGAAATGGCCTCTGACGTCCAAAGTGAACTCACGCAAGCGATGAGCGCGATGGATGCCCCCAGACGCCTGCCACCAGAGCCCATTGCCTGGATCGGTGCGAACGCAACCTTGAGATGGAAAGAAATTCGTTCAGGTCGCGAGTAAATCATTAAAATACAAGCGATCAAATTTCAAACCCCGCGCTCTGAGAGGGAGGGGCCTTTTTAAAGGTCAGTAGTCCTGATTCAATGCGTCGGCAGCAGGGATCTCACGTTCTCTGCGAGCTATATAATCCAGCAGTGCCTCATTCTTGGCTTCGTCAAGTTTCGGCTCCTGATACTCGGACAACATTTTTTTGGCTTGATTAAGTGCACGCTCTGTAATTTCAACACTGCCCTCTGCCTGCCACTGCTCGATCGAATTGTTATCAAACAACTCCGGCATAAAAAATCCACGCTCAAAGTTGTTCAATGTATGTTCGTGACCCAGGTAATGCCCGCCAGGACCAACATCTCGAACAGCGGCAAGCGCCTCGTCAAAATCATCCCAACGCGGTCCTTCTGCCATGCGATAGGCCATTGCGCATTGCTCTGCGTCGACAACAAACTTCGCGACCGAACAGTGCATTCCGGCCTCGTTCCAACCGGCCGAATGCCAGATGTAATTGGCACCAGCATGGATCACCGAAGAAAGTGTTGTCGCGCTTTCATACCCGGCTTGCGCATCGAAGGTTTTGGCACCGCCCAATGTATTCGAAGTCCGCCACGGCACATCGTAAAACCGCGCCATTTGCCCGATCATGAAATTCATCAGGCTGATTTCTGGCGTCCCCGCCATAGGTGCGCCGGACTTCATGGAAACCGTTGACAGGTAGTGACCGTAAATTGCGGGGCAACCCTTGCGAATAACCTGGGTATAGGCCAGTGCGCTCAGCGCCTCGGCATTCAGTTGTGCAACTGTGGGCGCAACTGACGCCGGGGTATTCGCACCACCCAATACGAAAGGCGAGCAAAGCACAGGCTGGTTCCTGCGGCAAAAGGCGCGCATCGCCCCAAGCATCGTTTCGTCCCACACCAGTGGTGAGTTTCCGTTGCAGTTCCCAGTTGTGACGGGGTGGTTTTCAAGAAAATTCTCGCCGAAAAGAATTGCGCACATTTCCATTACGTCTTCTGCATTCTTGGGGCTTGTCGTCATCCCCATGAAGGTTTTGTCTGAATACTTCATTGAAGAATAAGTGATACGCAGATGCCGCTGACTGATGGCGTGATCATAAGGTTCTACAATGTGGTGCGCGCTTGAGTGCAGTGCTGGCGACATATGTGAAAGTTTGTGGAACATCGCAAGATCATCAAGTGTCGGATTTCGGCGTACGTCATCGAGATCACGCAGAAAAGGTGCGCCCGTCATCGGAACAAAGATTGAGTGTTTGCCGCCAAGCCGCACGTTGTTTCGCGGGTTGCGGGCGTGATAGGTAAAATCTGTTGGGATGGTACTTATCATTTCACGAACCAAATCACGGTCGAGATGCACGCGTTCGCCACGCACGTCTGCGCCAATGCGCTTCCAATCTTCCAACGCGATTTCATCACGAAACACGACCCCGACATCTTCCAGAATATCCATCGAAGCCGTATCAATTCGAAGAATTTGCTCTTCGTCCATTGGCTCACATAACGGTAAACTTCTGGTCAAGCCTGGAAGCATCAGGTGGTTTGGAGCGGATCTGATAGCCTTGCGCGCACTGCGGCCACCGGAGCGGCTTCTTGTGATAACGGAATCAGTAGACATTTGCGTTTCTCCGAAAGCTTTACCCCTTAAACTGATCAGAAATTTCAATTGCCCGCGAGTATGCGAACGAAGTATCTCGACATTTTACGACCGCTCAATTTTTTTTGAGACATCAGATGAACCAATCAACATTTCGCAATAGGTAGACCTTAGTGTGACTATGAAAGCACTCAGGCACGCCAACCACAAAAAATGCCTAATTTCCGGCCACATTGTTGACTTTATCGCAAAGAATAATCTCCCCTAGCGACGCAAAGAGAAGGGTAAATTATGGATTCCTTTGAAACAAGGCTGGCGATGGCAACGCAAAAACACAAAGCTGTTGCTAAGAAATCCTGGGCTGAACCCATTGGGAAACCGATCTTCCGCACGAGCCGAAACAAAGACGCTTTTAAACTTGAAACCGTCAAAAACCACTGCGCAAAATCCGATACAATACCTGGGTCTTCAGCTAGGAACCAAACAAAACAGAAGGCGCAAATCAAGCAATCCAGCCAATCTGGGTTCGCTCTTGAAAGAGTGATGTCAGCAGTTCGTTCGTCCTCTCCGGCGAAAAGCAAGTCCTAGCATCTGGCACAACAGCCAAGCCTTGCTTTTTCCTTCACATCCCAGACCACGCAAACTACGGCACGTGCGTCTCTTTTTGTCCAAACATTGCCTCTAAAATATCATCGGTAAACCTTATCCAAACCGTGTTCCCGCGACAGGATTTCAGAACAAGGCATCTGATGAAAGAGACTGCTATGTCTAAGAAAACGCTTGGCTTTGAAGACAACCCTGCTCTCCCGACCAGCAATGTCTGGACCAATTTGGATCGCGAAGCGACCGAAAGTCAGCTGGACGCAGAAAGTTCTGTTTCTTTAAGGTGCTTCTTAAGTCCGGATTTTGTCGATTCAAAAAACTGGAGCGAACTTATCGACAGGCTCCGGAAAAAGGGGTTTCGCCTGGTCTTTCAGAATGAAAGGCTCACGTTAGTAAATGCCCAAACGGATGTTACGTTGTGCACCTGCCAGTTCCTCGGGCACAGCTTTGGCACTCTTGCAGCGGTTTTTGGAAAACCATGCGTTCTCGCAAACACGGGCGAACTTGTTCATTGCAACACGCAGAATTAAGCGGCAACATTTGATAATACTGCCGCAGGTTTCATGTTCGAAAGTCGCTGCTGGGTAGGCTATGGCGAAGTACTACAGCCCAAACCCTCAATGTTAACAATCGCAGGCTCTCCGCAATGGAACCTGTAGTAGGTGACACCATCCTGCGGATGCGTCGAGATGTTTGGTCGCCCTGTAAGTTCGAGCGCTGATCTCAGCCCACCACTCCCCAAAGTGCCAAGAGCCGCAACTTCTTGCTGCGAGGAAACCAACATGTCTTTTTTCGGTTTCCCTGGGCCTAATGAACCTTTCCGGATCATTATCGGCTGCGCGTCTGGGTGGTAGTCCAAAAAGCTTTCATCAAGATGGATTTTGTCAATCCATTGCACAGCCAAGTAGTTGCCGTTACCTGTGCGGACTTTGTCTCTTTCTCGAAGCGCTTCAATCGGCAGTTCACCAAAAGACGTAAACACTCTGGATTTTGCGCAGATTCCAGGAAGGGTCCATACTAGTTTATCTTGGACCGGCTTTGAGAGCTCTAAAAAAGGTTCATCCTGCTTTACATGGTTCATTACAGACGAAAGAATCTGTTCATCGTTAGAAACAATATCTTGTTTAAATTCCATGGCAGGCAATCCCAACTAAAGTCAAAAGCGCTGATATGGCAAATCTGCCGAGGTGGGACATTACCTCGGCAGTTTCGCACATATATACTCGTTAAATCCCTTAAAAACATGGGTTTACTCGTACGTACCACTTGGCCTGTGGAAACGATATAAGACCAAGAAGTAGTCTTACTTTTCCGAAAATTGTGACGTAAAAAAGGCAGATTATGGCTAAATATTGCCGACAATACGGCGGAAATTAGGCTGAAATATTGGTAGTAAAAATAGGTCGGTCTCGATCAGGAAACAATAGAAGTTTTATTTCCAAGTGGACACCAAAACTAAACAGAAAACCCGTCTATCGTTTTCAAATCAGATACAGCTATTCAGCTTTAAGTAGAATTCAAAAGAGACGCCGCTGCCGTCTTTCCGGTGTTTCCAAATTGGAAAAACAGAATTTTCTTGCAAATTTCTCACGCCCTTCAACCATTTTTTTACTTTTAGCCGCTACCAAATTTAATTTTGCTCTGATTCTTGATTGATAAGAACATCCATTTCTAGAAACCGAATTCAAGAATAAGTTTCTTTTAATGCTCCCGAAGACCAACATCTCTACTCCAAGTACTTCTAAGCAGAATGTATTTGACTCCGCCAAACAAAACTATAAAATTAGTTATGTGGAATATTAGGGAGCCAGGTATGGACTGGGAAATTGCCGCACAAGGATTTGCCGCCATGGGGTCAGAGGCGCGCCTTCAGGTCCTTAAAACGCTGATACGTGCCGGTAACGAGGGTCTTACAGTTGGTGAGATTCAAGAACGCACCGGAATTGCGCCATCTACTTTGGCGCATCACCTTAAGTTTCTCAGTGCTGCGGGGCTTCTCAAGCAAGAAAAGGTTGGTCGCACAATTCTCAATCAGGCCTCTTTCGATCAGGTCGAGCAGCTCGCAAATTTCATACTCAGCGAATGCTGTGCAGACGTAAAACAAAAGGCGGCGAAAGATGGTTAATATTTCTCAAGGCTACAAACCATCTATCGGAGCGGTTTTGACCCGTTTGAAATCTCCGTGGACGATTATTGCGTTCGTTCCGTTTCTGGTTGCCATACTTGACCCTACAAATCTGGGGGCCGTCGTAATTTTCGCAGTTAAAGCCTTTATAGGAACGCTCCCTTTCATCGTTTTCGCAGTATTTCTGATCGCTTATCTCAAGGCTGCTGGGGCTGAAGCCATGATTGCAGAGGCGTTTAAAGGTCGTGAAACACGAATGATCTTTCTTGCAGCTTTGTTCGGTGGCCTGGCTCCTTTTTGTTCATGCGAGGTAATTCCCTTTATCGCTGGCTTACTGGCTTTGGGGGCGCCCTTATCAGCGGTTATGGCGTTTTGGCTTTCGTCACCATTAATAGACCCGCCAACGCTATTGATCACTGCCGGGGCTCTTGGATGGCCATTTGCGATTGGTAAGGCAATGTCTGCAGTCGCGCTCGGATTGTTTGGCGGTTTCGCTATAAAACTAGCAATGAAGCGCGGGTTTTTGACCAACCCTTTGCGCGAAATTTCCGGTGGCGGCGGCTGTGGTTGCGGGCCTTCCCCTTTCAACCAAAAACCTGTTTGGCAGTTCTTGTCTGAAGAACCGCGGCGCAAAGTATTTAGAAAAGAGTTTCTTCAGAACGCTTTTTTCCTGATCAAATGGCTCATGCTTGCTTATACTTTAGAGGCTCTTTTGGTGACCTATGTCCCCGCAGATCTGATCGCGAAGGTGGTCGGCGGAGATGGGGTAGCGCCAATTGTGATTGCCGCATTCGTGGGGATGCCTGCGTATCTAAATGGATATGTCGCGCCTCCTCTTTTAGCGGGCTTGATGGAACAAGGTATGACCGCGGGTGCCGCCATGTCGTTTATGATTGCCGGTTCAGTCAGTTCCATTCCGGCTATGGCGGCTGTTTGGTCGCTTGTTAAGCGCCCTGTTTTCGCCTCTTACCTCATTCTGGGAGTCAGCGGAGCAATACTCTCGGGTATTCTGTTTCAGATCGCGGTTTGACAAATGTGTTGTCCAGTGTAGGGCGCATTCAAATAACCGGGATCTTACAAATAAATCGGCGACCCAAGTCGCATCTGTTTTTCTCTCGATTTCCAAATTTCATCTATTGAGTTTTGAAAAGCGAAATTTTGTAGCGAAATTTTCAACAACGTTTTAGGCTGAAAACGTAATATTGTGTTTCGTCGGTTGAAGGTGACAGATGCCCTATATAGATGTTAACGGTGTACGCATTCATTATTCAGATGAAGGACAAGGCGAGGAAACGATCATATTTTCCCATGGCCTTTTGCTGAGCGACAAGGTTTTCGCAAACCAGATAAGACATCTGAAAAGTAAATACCGATGCATCAGTTATGATCATCGTGGCCAGGGGAAAAGCGAGGTCACGAAAGACGGGTATGACATTGATACGCTCACAACAGATGCGATCCAGCTTATTGAAAGCCTCGAGGCGGTTCCTTGCCATTTTGCCGGCTTGTCCATGGGCGGGTTTATCGGAATGCGCATTGGTTTCCGCCGCCCAAAGCTCTTACGATCTTTGATACTTATCGACACCTCGGCAGATCCGGAAGCGGTCGAAAACCTGCCGAAATACAAACTCCTGAATTTTGTGGCAAAATGGTTTGGCTTAGGCCTGGTTGTCAGGAAGGTCATGCCTATCATGTTTGGCCAAAGTTTCCTGAATGATCCAAACAGAGCTGAAGAGCGAACAGAATGGCAAAATTCCATTGCTGCCAATCACAAAATAGGAATCACAAGGGCCGTTAAAGGCGTCATAAGCCGCTTGGGAATCAGCGAAGAGATCAGCCAGATTGATCTGCCAGTCCTGATTTTAATCGGTGACGAAGATACCGCGACGACGCCCGATAAATCTGAAAAAATGCATAAAATGATCAAAGGCTCGCAGCTTGTCAGAGTTCCAAAAGCGGGACATACTTCGCCGATAGAAGAGCCGAGCGTGGTTAACTCTGCTATGTCAGATTTCTTAACAAAAATTGCAAAAAGAGGCTGAGGTTTTATCGGGTTCATTGCCTGCCGCACAATATGCTCTTAGGGTCCGAACGACGCCGTTTCCAAAGGGACTATTCTGATGGGCTTGCTGGTATTTTATGCCGTTATCACTGCCGCTTTGCTGCATGCTCTTTGGAACGCATTGGTGAAAAGCGGCACTGACAAACACCTTAGTATGTGTGCCGTTGTGCTGGGTCATATGCCTTTGGCGGTTTTGATCCTACCTTTTGTTCCAACCCCCGCAATCGAAAGTTGGCCGTATTTGCTGGCAGGCATCGGATTGCATATCGGCTATCAGGTGTTTCTCCTAAGGTCCTACCACGCAGGGGATTTGACACAGGTCTACCCTATTGCAAGAGGTACGGCACCGCTGCTGGTTGCAGGTGTATCCGTTCTTTTTCTGGGGGTCGTACTGCATCCTCCAGAACTCTTTGCAATCGCTTTGATCGGTGCGGGGATTCTGAGCATAAGCCTTGTGCGACAGAAAGACGGTTTACAAAACCTGCACGCCGCGCGCCTCGCGTTTGTAACCGGCTGCTTCATCGCAAGTTATTCATTGGTCGATGGCTTAGGTGCGCGATTGGCCGGAACAGCCCTTGGCTTTTATGGATGGCTGGCAATTGGAAACGGTATTCTCTTTGCGGCATTTACCGCCTTAACATCACCTCGCGTCCTGCGCGACGTCGTTGTTCACGCAAAGCCCGTTTTCTTCTTTGGTGGCAGCGCTTCGTTCGTTGCATATGGTTTGGTTATCTGGGCCTTCACCCAAGCTCCGATCGCGCTTGTCACGGCACTCCGGGAAACCAGTATCATTTTTGCCTTGCTCATCGGGGTGTTCTTTCTGAAGGAACCTATGAACCTTGTTAAGGTTTTGGCAACCATGGCAACGCTATTAGGTGCGGCCCTTCTTCGTTTTTCCAAACAATGAAAACCGGTATGAAATCGTCAGCCTAGTTTCGCAACAATCACTTCCGCCTCTTTCAAAAACCTGCAATGGGATTTTGGCAAAGGCAAATCCGTTACGATTTTTGGCTTAGAAGCCAGCCCTGAAATTTTCACCATTCCTGCAGCAGTCGCTGGCAAAAATTTTGAGTGATCGATCGCGAAAATCGTTTTATCGGCGATTGCTGACATCGCTTTTGCAATATCGGCTTCACATTGTTCATTAACCAGAAAACCCCGTTCGGGGTGGACCTGCCCCACAGTCAAAATACAAATGTCGACCTGCATACGTTCGATGGTTGCAAAGGCAGTCCGGTCAAATGATGCGCCATCATGATCCCGCAATTGTGTGCCTGCCATGAATACCCGGTTTCCGGGCTTCATGGAAAGCGTACTCGCAACATAGGCCGAGTTGGTTACAATTGTCAGATTCCGCTTGGCCTTCAGTGCCTGCGCAACAAACCCGGCGGTTGAGCCCGTATCTATTGCTAGGCTTTGACCATCTTCTATCAATTCAACCAGCTTAGAGGCCAATTCCGCCTTAGCACGCCGGTTGTGCAACATGCGAATCTGAAAGGGCGCGGTCATCGGGTTTTCAACGCTTTTGATTGCGCCATGCACCTTTTGAACCTTACCACTTTCTTCAAGTGGCTTAACGATACGCCTTATGGTCTGATCTGAAACACCAAGAAGTTCAGAAAGCTCAGCAACTGTCATCGTACCGCGCAGCGCGATCTCATTTTCTATTTGTTGTTGATATTTTGACATCTTGTGTGCGTGCTTCATTTGACAGGGCAAGACAAGCGATGTTGCGCGCTTGCACGTGAAAATCGAACCGTATTTCAAAGCATCCTATCGCCTGAAATCGAAGTCGTTTGGTTATGTTATTAGTCAGCATCGTCCGGGCATCTAGTCGCAGAAAATTAAAATAATCAACATAAAGCAACATTTTTCGTTGTATATTGTTGAAATACTGCAATCCTGTTTCAGAAGATTCTTGTGATTTTAGGAGCTGCAGATGGCAAATCACTCAGCGAAACACCTGATAATTGGTGGTGGCATTATTGGTTGCTCCACAGCTTATCATCTTGCCAAAAACGGCGAAAAAGACGTTGTTCTGCTTGAAAAAGCATCGTTGACTGAAGGGGCCACATGGCACGCCGCAGGGCTGGTCGGACAGTTGCGGTCTTCGCGCAACACAACACGCATGCTGAAACGTTCAGTCGCGATGTACGATCAGCTTGAAGCAGAAACAGGGATGGCTTTTGACTGGAAAAAAGTCGGGAGCCTACGGCTTGCTGCCACCAAGGAACGTCTGCTCGAAGCGAAGCGTCTGACCACCATGGCACGTAGTTTCGATCTAGAGATGGAGATGATCTCTGCCACCGAAGCCAAAAAGCTTTTCCCCTACATTGATGCAACCGGATTGGAAGGTGCGGCATTCATTCCATCAGATGGCCACGTAGACCCCGCAAGCCTGTGCCAGGCCGTCGCCGCTGGTGCACGCAAATATGGCACACAGATCAAACAGGGTGTGAAGGTTCTGGATTTTGAAATCAAAGATGGCCGCATCACAAAAGTGACGACCACTGATGGGGACTACGAAGCAGATACAATCATCATGGCGGCAGGCATGTGGAGCCGCGAGTTGGGCGCAAAACTTGGCATCCACGTTCCCGCCTGCGCAGTCGAACATCAGTACATCGTAACCGAGCCTCTGCCTGACGAAGACCTCGTTAAAACCCTACCCAGCCTGCGTGACCCGGAACGACTGGTTTATTACAAGCCTGACGCGGGTGGGCGGCTGGTCATCGGCGGTTACGAAGAAAACACCTTACCATTTGGTGATAAGGGCATTCCTGGCGATTTCGTACGCCAGCTGCTGCCGGATAATCTTGACCGGTTCGGCCCATTGGCAGAACTGGCTGCCGAAGTGACCCCTGTTCTGAACGAGGTTGGAATCCGCACTGTAATAAACGGTCCTATCCCCTATTCGGCCGACGGTGATTTTGTGATGGGCTGGGCCCCCGGATTTGACAACCTGATGATGGCCACCGGATTCCTTTACGGGATTGCAGCAGGGGGCGGCGCGGGAGAAATGATAGCAGAATGGATCGTTGAAGGGCGGCCAAGCCTTGACCTCTGGCCACTGGATTGCCGACGATTTGGCCCGCACCACGGAACGCGGGCCTTCATGTATCCACGCGCTGTTGAGCATTACGCCCACCACTACAAAATGCGCTATCCGGGGCAGGAGCATGAAACCGTGCGGCAGCTTCGGCTTTCACCACTTTACGAACGGCTAAAAGATCACGGTGCGGTCTACGGCTCCAAAAACGGCTGGGAGCGCCCGTTGTGGTTTGCACCGGAAGGCGTAGAACCGGTCGACCAACTCGATTTCTTGAAACCCGGTTGGCACAGGTTCGCAGCAGAAGAACACAAGGCCGTGCGTGAGGGTGTTGTACTGATCGATCAATCAAGTTTTGCCAAGTTTGAAATGATCGGCGTTGGTTCGCTTGATCTACTGCAGCGGTTGGCTGCTTGCAATATGGACAAACCCGACGGCACCGTCATCTACGCCCAACTCTGCAACGAAACCGGCGGGATAGAGGCTGACCTGACAATAACACGCCTGAGCCGGGATCATTTCTACATTGTGACTGGGTCCGGCTTTGGCACGCATGACGCAGACTGGATCCGCCGTCATATGCCAAAAGATGGTTCTGTGCATTTGATTGAAGTTACGTCAGCGCGCGCTGTGATCAACATTTGCGGTCCATTGTCACGGGATGTTCTGGCGCGCGCCAGCGAAGATGATGTTTCCAACGACGCATTTCCTTTTGGTACGGCCCGGGACATCACCATTGGGGCGGCCCCAGTTCGCGCGGTGCGTATCGGTTTCGTCGGTGAACTTGGGTGGGAGCTTCACATCCCTACAGAATACGCAGCACACGTCTATGACACGCTGTGGGACGCAGGAAAGTCCGACGGTATTCGCGATGTGGGTTACCGCGCTATCGATAGTCTGCGACTTGAGAAAGGCTATCTTTACTGGTCTGGCGATATCAGCCCTGACTACACGCCAATAGAAGCCGGGCTTGGCTTTCGGGTGCACCTGAAATCCGGTGCAGATTTCATTGGTCGTCACGTACTCGAAAAACAAAAAGCCAATGGGACTGACCAAAAACTATGCACATTTGTCACTGAAAATTCCCTGCCACTTTATGGGGGAGAAACGGTTTTGTCAGGCGGCAACACAGTCTCACTCGCAACCAGCGCAGGATTTGGCCACAGTGTCGGGAAAATGATCATTTTCGCTTACCTGAACAAAAATCTTTGGCAGGAGATTGATTTTGAGATCGAAGTGTTTGGCGAACGGCACCCTATCAAACGGGTAGACGGGCCGCCTTATGATCCGCAAAATGAAAAACTTAAGGCATAGAGAGGCACCTCAATGACAGAGCATTTGGAAACCGTCGTCGCCAGCTTGAAAAAAGCACCCGGATTCAAGAATGTCACGGCTGCGGACTGCAAAATTACACGCTTAGGCGGGTTAACAAATCTCGTGCATTTGGTCGAAGCTGCGGGCCGAAAGGTTATCGTACGTATTCCGGGGGAAGGCACCGAGGAATATATTGATCGCGCTGTCGAAACCACAAATGCCAATGCTGCTTATCGGGCAGGTGTTTCAGCCGAAGTTATCTGGGCTGATGCTGGCACGGGTGAGATGGTATCCGAGGCTATTCAGGGCATCGAAACCATGACACCCGCTCTGTTCAAATCCCGTGCAGGATCGCCCGCCAGGGCGGGTGCGGCGTTGGCTAAACTGCACGGTTCTGGCGAAACCTTTGATTTTCGTTTCGAACTATTCGCAATGATCGACGACTATCTGAACATTCTTTCAACAAAGGATGTGGACCTGCCAGACGGGTATCACGATATTGTCGCTGCAGCAGAACCGGTTAAAGAGGCGCTGGCAGCCAACCCTGGCCCCCTCGCCCCCTGCCATTGTGATCCGCTTTGCGAAAACTTTCTGGATAACGGCAAAAAGATGTGGATCGTCGATTGGGAATATTCAGGGATGAATGATCCGCTCTGGGATGTTGGTGATCTTTCTGTCGAGGCGGGAATGGATGCAGAGCAGGACATGGAACTGATGCGCGCTTACTTCGGGGCAGACCCGACACCCGCCCAACGCGGACGGGTGGTCATCTACAAAGCAATGTGTGATCTGCTCTGGACGCTTTGGGGTTTAATTCAGCTAGCAGATGACAACCCGGCCGAAGATTTCTGGGCCTACGCAACTGAACGGTTTGCGCGATGCAAAACACTCATGAACGATCCATCTTTTGAAGATCATGTTGCTGCCGTGCGTGAAGGTTGATCAAGGTCACACAAACGTCCGCTGCGTCTTAATCAGATTTCCCTGCGATCTGAATTTCCGTTCCCCAATCAACCGCTGCCTTTTGGATCGAAGCGGGCGGCGTCTTTTCGCAGACGAGGTAATCAACCAACGAGGGTTTCGCCACAGTCACCGGTGCAACACGATCAAACTTGCTGGAGTCGGCAGCCACGATGCGGGTGCCTGCCTTGGCCATGATCAGTCGGGAAAATTTTGCTTCTTCCAGATCAAAAAGCATGAATCCATTGCTTGCATTGATCCCGGCTGAAGACAGGATCGCGTATTCGGTGTGGAAGTTGTCGGCAAATGCCATCGCGTCGGTGCCAAAGGCGCCCCCATCGTGGTTGCGAAGCTCACCTCCTGCCATAAAAACCCTGTTGTTGTTGCGTGTTGCCAGCTTGTAAGCGACCGAAACAGAATTTGTCACAACAAGCAGTTCGTGGTGATCACGCAACGCATCAGCGATGTAGGCGGTGGTACTTCCAATATCCAGAAACAACGAACTACCATCTTCGATCATTTCGGCGACATGGCGTGCAATCCGTTTCTTTGCCTCGGGATTTTCCCGATATCTCTGGTGGAAATCACCCTCTTGCCCATCACTGAGAAGCCGGACACCGCCATGAACCTTTTCCACAACGCCACTGTCTGCCAAACGCTTGATGTTCCGACGCACGGTTTCTTCCGTCACATCCAACGTCTGGGCCAGAGAATGAATTCGCGAAGATCCGCCCGCCCTGCGCAAGGCTGCCAATATTTCTTGCTGGCGGTGATTGGAGCGAGGGTCCATTCGTTTTTTTGCCTTGGATTGTGAGATTGCAGTAAAACTTCACCCAATTTCGCAGCATTTCCCACAAAAAGCCATATTAAAATTTAAAATACCCACAAAAACTATAAATTTTTGTTGCATTTTGTTGATGCTTGCAACAATTTGTTCGCACAGCGTGTTGAGCCTTGTGAAACGCAGAGCTGCCCAAAGACGCGCATATTTAAAAACGCAGGGAGTCCGACATGAAATCAACCTACACAATATCAGCGGCGATATTGGCTGCTGTCTGTGCCTCAAGCGCCTATGCGGAAGTTGAGTCACTTGACCCGATTAAACTGACAACCCACGACTGGACCGGCCAAATTGTAAACACCTACATTATGGGCGAAGTCCTGAAAAAAGCAGGCTACAACATCGAATATGTTCAGGCCGACTATATTGCTCAATTCGCGGGCCTAAAGACCGGTGACTTGCATGTCGCGATGGAAATTTGGGAAACCACTGGTCGTGAGGCCATGGACGAAGCCACCGCAACCGGCAATGTCGTCAACGTCGGAGAATCCGGCATGATGGCTGTCGAAGAATGGTGGTACCCGTCTTATATGGAAGAGGTCTGCCCAGGCCTGCCAAACTGGGAAGCGCTGAATGATTGCGCACAGGAATTTGCGACGCCTGAAACAGCGCCGCTTGGTCGGTATCTGGGTGGCCCTGTAACCTGGGGTGGCTTTGATGACGAACGCGTCGAAGCCTTGGGTATGGACTTTGAGGTTGTGCACGCGGGTACGGATGCGGCGTTGTTTGCAGAGCTTGAATCCGCCTACCAACGCAAAGCACCAATCGTGCTGTGGCTTTATGATCCTCATTGGGCCCCCACGAAATACGAAGGTAGCTTTGTTGAATTCCCAGCTTATTCAAGCGAGTGCTACAGCGATCCGTCAGTCGGTATAAATCCGTCGGCTGCTTATGATTGCGGTAAACCAACCGGCCCTATCTGGAAAGTTGCCTGGAGCGGCGTTGCAGACAAATGGCCCGGCGCTGCTGCGGCGATTGAAGCGTTTACAATCAGCAACGCTGATGTCGGTTCATTGGTTGCAAAAGTCGATCTTGAAGGTGTTTCAATTGAAGATGTAGTTGCCGAATGGATGGCTGCAAATGAGGCAACCTGGTCCACTTGGATTAACTAAGAAGATTTGAGAGGAGCAATTACAATTTGCTCCTCTCTACCGTCCAACCGATATTAAGCCGTTCTAACGGCACATATGCGAGGTCCCGATGGAGAATTCAGTCAAGCTGGATTGCCGAGGCGTCTGGAAGCTTTACGGCCCAAATCCAACGGCTTTTCTGAACAAACATGGTGGCAATCCTGATCAGGATACTATGAACAAAGCCCAAATAATTGGGGCAGTGCGCGACGCGAATGTTCAAATCCATGAGGGCGAAATCTTTGTTATAATGGGTCTTTCCGGCTCGGGAAAGTCAACGCTTGTACGCTGCTTGTCCCGATTGGTTGAGCCAACAGCGGGACATGTTGAATTCGAAGGGCGTGACCTTCTCTCTATGCCCGAAGCCGAACTCATTGATGTTCGTCGCAAAAAGATGGGCATGGTTTTTCAGCATTTTGCGCTGTTGCCACATCTGACGGTTTTACAGAACGCGGCCTTCCCGCTGGATGTCCAAGGCGTTGACCGCAAAACCCGCGAAGCACGCGCCCACGAGATGGTAGAGCTGGTGGGCCTCAAGGGCCGCGAAAACTATTTTCCAAGGCAGCTTTCTGGCGGACAACAGCAACGCGTTGGCATTGCACGTTCGCTTGTCGCAGAGCCGGACCTTTGGTTTTTGGATGAACCGTTTTCTGCGCTTGATCCGCTAATACGGCGCGAGATGCAGGACGAATTTATGCGTCTGCAATCCATGCTCCGCAAAACCATCATCTTTATCACTCATGATTTTGACGAAGCAATTCGTCTGGCAGACCGGATCGCCGTCATGAAAGACGGGGCGATTGTTCAGACTGCAACACCAGAAGAACTGATCCTCAATCCAGCAACTGATTACGTTGAGGAATTCACACGCCATATTCCGCGCGCCAAGGTTTTACGTCTTGCAACTGTCATGTCGCCGGGTGCGCCGGAGGGCAACTACGCGGGCGACCTGCAAGGTGGACTGAGCGTTGCCGACACCGTCGATCAGATCGAAGCTGAATCTCGACCCTTTCGTGTCATCAACAAAAATGGTGAAGCGATTGGCACGATTGACGCACGCACAGTGATTGATGTTTTGATTGGCCGGTCTGGGAAATGAAGTTTCTAGCGCGCCATATCCTGAAGGGTTCAAGGCCATTCTGGTTATGCCTTTTTGGGGTGACATGGGTGCTGTCGACTTATTCCTTCCCGCTTTACAAAGCGTTAGATGCACGCTGGATCATTAAGTTTCCAAAAGCGTGGGAACTACAGCTTGACGGCTGGATATCCGCAGTTATGAAATGGCTGGTTGAAGATGCGAGCTTTGGCTTGTTTTCCTTCAGAGATCTCACGCGGTTCATTTCTTCACTGATAGAAGCGCCCTATCAGGTCGTACGATCCGGATTGATTGATGGTTTCAGCACTGGGCAGGGCCAACAAGCGGTCGAGATTGCCCCATCGCTAAGCTGGATCGCAATCATCACCATACTTGCAGCACTTGCATTTTACGCAAAAGATTGGGTTCTGGCAGCGCTTGTTGGTGGCTGTTTCGTTTACCTTGCCATCTTCGGACAATGGGAAAGCGCGATGGTCACGCTTGCGTCTGTGATCATTGCGGTGCCGCTTGGGGTTGTTGGCGGGCTACTGCTTGGAATTCTCGCCTATCTTTCACCGCTTGCTGAACGCATGATGCGACCCGTACTGGATTTGATGCAAACAGTGCCTGTTTTTGCCTATCTTGTTCCGATCTTGTTCTTGTTCGGGTTTGGCCCGGTCTCTGCACTTGTCGCCACCGTAATTTACGCGATGCCCCCAATGGTCCGGGTCAGTACGGTTGCGCTGCAGGGTGTACCAACGGAAATAGAAGAAGCTGGCCGTATGATGGGCTGTTCGCGGCGCCAGATGATGTGGAAAGTGCTGGTTCCCTCGGCCATGCCAACGCTTATGGTTGGCGTGAACCAGGTTATCATGCTGTCGCTGAATATGGTGATTATCGCATCCATGATCGGGGCTGGGGGTCTGGGCTATGATGTGCTGACAGCACTGCGCCGCTTGGATATCGGTGGCGGCATCGAAGCTGGCTTAGCCATAGTCGCCCTTGCGATCGCTTTGGACCGCTTAAGCCAGGCTTTTTCAACGCGCACGCAAGATGCCCTTCCAGAACCAGGGCTTTCATATGTAAAGCGTCACCCGTGGTTGGTTTCAGTTGTGCTGATCATGCTTGGGACTGGATTGGCAGGGCTCTATTTGCCCGCAATTCAGAGCTACCCGGAAAGCGCGACACTGACCACAAGCGCGTTCTGGTCAGACGCAATGGAATGGATCAACATCAATTTCTTTGACACCTTCGAAGCGATCAAAACTTTCTTCCTGACCTATCTTCTTTTACCCGTAAAACGCTTTTTCTCGGGCGTGCCCTGGGCATGGGGGATCATCGCAATCGGTCTGGCTGCATGGCGCGTGGGCGGTTGGAAGCTTGGTGCTATGGCGGCGCTTATGGCGCTGGCCATTGCAGCAAGCGGGCTGTGGGCGAAGGCGATGATAACAATCTATCTCTGCGGTGTTTCGGTCTTTCTCGCGAGTGTTATTGGTATTCCGCTCGGGATTTGGGCCGGACAAAACAGCCGCGCTAATTCTGTGATCGGCGCATTCATCGACACGCTGCAAACACTACCAAGCTTTGTCTACCTTATACCGGTCGTGATGTTGTTTCGCGTTGGGGATTTCTCGGCGATGATCGCGGTTGTTCTTTATGCTTTGGCACCAGCGGTTCGCTACGCGGCCCATGGTATCCGCGAGATTGAACCCGAAATGATTGAGGCTGGCAAAGTCTCTGGTTGCACCAAAAACCAGCTTTTGTGGCGCATCAAGCTGCCACTTGCAACGCCATCTCTTTTGTTAGGGTTGAACCAGACCATAATGCTCGCCCTGTCAATGCTGGTGATCACGGCTTTGGTTGGCACCCGCGATCTGGGGCAAGAGGTCTACATCGCCTTGACCAAAGCAAACACCGGACAAGGCATCATTGCCGGGCTGGCTGTCGCCTTCATAGCGATCACCGCCGACAGGATTGTATCGGCCATGGCGCGCGCATCACGTGAAAGATTGGGGCTCAAATGACTACACCCGCAATCCAAGCTGCTATTCAGCAGGCACTTGCCCTTCCATGTTGGAAATCACCTGAAAATCCGCGCCAATTGGGGGGCGGGATCACCAACATCAATTTGTTGATAACGGATCAGGGCAAAGACTACGTCGTGCGGTTGGGGCATGACATCCCCGAGCACGGCGTCATGCGTTTTAATGAACTGGCAATCAGCCGCGCAGCCGAGGCAGCAGGCATTTCACCCGCTGTGCACTATGCCGAACCCGGCGCGATGGTTCTTGATTTTGTCGATGCGGCCCCGCTTAGCGAAGCTGACGTTCGCAACCCTGAAACGTTGATGCAGGCCGTTGAGCTCGTAGGCCGTGTTCACCGTGAAATCGCACCGAAACTGCGAGGGCCTGTTCTTACGTTCTGGGTGTTCCATGTTCTACGCGATTACGCGGCAACGTTGCGCGATCTTGGTTCATCACACCTTAGTGTTTTGCCCGATCTGATGGATCAGGCGCAGATTATGGAGCGCGCGGTTGGCCCGATAGACCTTGTCCTTGGCCATAACGATTTGTTGCCAGCAAACATCCTGCGCAGCAAAGACCGGCTGTGGCTGATTGACTGGGAATATGGTGGCTTTAACTCGCCGCTGTTTGATCTGGGTGGTCTCGCCACGAACAGCGGGCTTGATCCCGAGGCTGAAGTGCAAATGTTGAAAGCTTACTATGGCAGCGCGCCTGATGCCGAGCTTTTGCATCGCTACACCGCGATGAAATGCGCCTCTCTTCTACGCGAAACAATGTGGAGCATGGTTTCGGAACTCACCTCCGAAATCGACTTCGACTATGCCGCCTATACGGCCGAAAACCTGTCCCGTTACCAACGGGCTTACACCGAATTCATATCCCTAAGGATCGAAACATGAGTGATTTTCCGAACACCGCGAAGGCGGTCATCGTTGGCGGCGGTATCGTCGGGTGTTCAACTGCATATCATTTGGCCAAAATGGGCTGGGATGTGGTTTTGCTAGAGCGCAAGAAACTGACATCAGGCACCACATTTCATGCTGCGGGCCTTGTTGGACAATTGCGTTCAAATGCGAACATTACCCAATTGCTGGGCTATTCGGTCGATCTCTACAATACGCTAGAACAGGAAACCGGGCAGGCCACAGGCTGGAAAATGAACGGTGGGCTTAGGCTGGCCTGTACCGAAGAACGCTGGACCGAAGTCAAGCGTCAGGCCACAACGGCACATTCCTTCGGCTTGGAGATGCAGCTTCTCACCCCAAAGGAAGCGTTCGATCTCTGGCCTTTGATGACAATCGACGACGTCATCGGTGGCGCGTTTCTACCCACCGACGGGCAGGCCAACCCTTCCGATATTACGCAATCACTGGCTAAGGGTGCCCGCATGGCCGGCGCACGCATTTTTGAAGATACAAAAGTGTTGTCGGTAGACGTTGATAAAGGTGTCATCAAAGGTGTGGAGACCGAAAAAGGGCGTATTGATTGCGGTGTCGTCATTGCCTGCTGTGGGCAATGGACACGCACATTTGCCAAAACTGTCGGGGTAAACGTGCCGCTCGTGTCAATGGAACACCAGTATATGGTCACCGAACAAATCGAAGGCGTGCCAGCCAACCTCCCAACACTGCGCGACCCGGACCGTTTAACTTACTACAAGGAAGAGGTTGGCGGCCTTGTGATGGGAGGGTATGAACCAAACCCCATTCCCTGGGCGCAAAGCGGTATTCCGCGAGGATTCCACTACACCTTGTTAGACAGCGACTTCGACCATTTTGAGCAATTGATGGAACTGTCTTTGGGTCGCGTTCCCGCGCTGGAGACTGCAGGGGTCAAGGAACTGGTGAATGGGCCCGAAAGTTTCACGCCAGACGGAAATTTCATTCTGGGAGAGGCGCCTGAACTTAAAAACTTCTTCGTGGGTGCAGGTTTTAACGCTTATGGCATCGCGGCAGGTGGTGGCGCAGGTATGGCGCTGGCGGAATGGGTTGCTAAAGGTGAGCCACCGTTTGATCTATGGCCTGTTGATATTCGTCGCTTTGGCCGCCCACATTTCGACGACGATTGGATTCGCACCCGCACGATCGAGGCGTATGGCAAACACTACACCATGGCGTGGCCGTCCGAAGAGCACGACAGTGGGCGTCCCTGTCGAAAATCCCCGCTCTATGACACGCTCAAGTCAGACGGCGCTGTATTCGGAGAAAAGCTTGGATGGGAACGCCCAAATTGGTTTGCGGACACGCAGGCTGGTGAAGAACAGCGTGATATCTACACATTCGAGAGACCCAACTGGCACGTCCCCGTTAGCCGCGAACACAAGGCCGCCCGCGAAGCTGCCGTTCTGTTTGATCAAACCTCTTTTGCAAAATTCACCCTGAAAGGCCTCGATGCTGAGGCAGCCCTTAGCTGGATAGCAGCCAATGATGTTGCGAAACCCGTAGGATCACTTGTCTACACGCAAATGCTGAACGATCATGGTGGTATAGAATGTGATCTGACCTGCGTTCGCATCGCAGAGGACGAATATTACATCATCACCGGAACAGGCTATGCGACCCATGATTTTGACTGGATTTCGCGCAATATCCCTGACGGTATGAACGCACAGCTTGTAGACATTACCTCGTCCAATGCAGTGCTTTCCCTGATGGGTCCTAAATCCCGTGATATTTTGCAGGAAATAACCCGCGTCGATGTGAGCAATGAAGCCTTTCCATTCGGCACTGCTAAAACCATTGGGATCGCTGGATGCCCGGTCAACGCACTGCGCGTCACCTATGTTGGCGAACTCGGCTGGGAGCTTCACTTGCCCGTCGAATACGCCTCTGCGGTTTACGCAGCTTTGCATGATGCCGGGGCGAAACATGGACTATGCAATGCTGGGTACCGCGCAATTGAGACGCTGCGACTTGAAAAAGGCTACCGCGCCTGGGGTTCAGACATTGGGCCGGATCATACACCCGATGAAGCCGGGCTCGGCTGGGCCGTGAAGATGAAAAAGAATATAGACTTCAAGGGCCGCGCCGCTGTCGAAGCTCAACGTGCCAACGGCAAGCCGAAAATACTGGCGTCCTTTGTGGCTGATGGCGATATCATTCTATCAGGTCGCGAAACGATTTATCGCAACGGTGAAAGGGTCGGCTGGCTGAGTTCCGCAGGTTATGGTCACACGATCGGGAAATCGATCGGGATGGGGTATGTCCGAAATAAACCCGGGGTCGACAACGATTTTGTTTTGTCTGGCGAGTACGAACTTGAAGTAGCTACCGTTCGTGTGCCCTGCTCGGTTCATCTGGCGCCGCTGTATGATCCCAAAATGGAAAAGGTTAAGTGTTGAGGGGCGATAAATCGCAAATTTGAAACGACTATTTCAAACACACAAAGATTCTAGCGTGCACGTGCCGTCAGAAGAATACTTGATTTTATCAATTATTACGCGCCGCGGCCCGGGCCGCACGTCTTGCAGCCCTAGCAGCACGGCGCGCCTCTCTTCTAGCGGCGCGCCGTGCTGCTCTGTTTGCTTTGGGCGAAGACGCAGAACTATCACTTGCTGAGCTATCACCACCTGATGACGCACTGGCACTGCTGTCGCTGCCACCACCGGAATTGCTGTTGTCAGCCGCATTGCTTTCGCCCGCGCCGCTATCGTCTGCAGCAGAATCATCGCCCGCGCCGGACTCGCCTGCATCGCTTTCTGAATTGCTATCGCTGTCAGCACCGCCCGCATCATCCGTAGCGGCGCTGGCGACTTCAATAGACTCTAAAGTGCTCGAAACTTCCCCCGACAAACCCAAAAGACCCGACGAGACGTTTGTAACCGTCGAGAGCCCGACTGTTACGATTGTTGCGGTCAGAACAACCCAATCAGTTGTGACACTGCCATCCTCTTTTGAGGAGAACAGTTTTAGCGTCTTTTGTAGATTCAAAAACTTTTTCAAGTGAATCTCTTTTCAGTTATGTCAGCTCATTTTCTGGTTGCTAAGTATACGGGGGAATAGGGCGTTGTTTTGACGCTATTCTGTTCGTCAAACTGGATTTTGAGCTGAAAGAAAAGCAGGGGCCACCATTAAGGTTTTGTTAATAATTTCATTGAAACAAATGGTTAACAATTTATTAACAAATACACGCTGCACTGAATTTGGTTGAATTATGTGCAAATTGGTACAACCTGATCGCGAACGGGAACTGTGCGAGTGTTGCTAAGGAACCTTTTGACAATACGCGACTTGGCCTGAGTATTTCTAAACTAAGCAAAACTAGGGTCTTTTCACCCAGGGCAACTTTGCCCGGTCAATATGGTAGGGAAGCAGGAATTGAGCTGCCTTAACAGCGTCTAAATCAAGATTTGCGAATATGGTTTCACTCGTAGGGCCTGCCCGTGCTAAATCTTTACCATCCGGACCAACGATACAGCTGCCGCCAAAATAGCTCAGACCATTTTCCTGTCCGGCATAGTTTGCGTAACAAACGAAAACACCATTTTCGAACGCGCGTGTCGGAATAAGCTTTTCGGAAACAATTCCCCATTGCTCTCCGAGGGCGGTCGGCACAACGACAAGATCAGCACCTGCCGAAACGACCTGCCTGAAATTTTCAGGAAACTCGGCGTCATAACAGATAAGGGTCGCGATTTTTAAGCCCCCCATCTCGAACAGCGTAAAATCCACACCAGCGTCGAAGTATTCCCCCTCAAAGCCGGGGGGTAAAAGTAACTTGCGATGGTGGCCAACAACTTCACCATTCGCACCATAGCAAATAGCAGAATTGAAAATGGCCCCTTTTCGCTTTTCTGCATACCCAAAATGGATCGCGATTATGTATTTTTGAGCAAGTGCAGCGACGCGTTGTAAAACCGGGCTGTTCTTTTCCTCTGCCCACTCTGAAATTTTTCCACCGACATTGTAACCTGTGAAAAAAAGCTCAGGCAGGATAAGCAGGTCCGCTTTCAAATCACGAATGAGCCAAAGCGTTTCTTTCAACCATTCCAGACGCGCGGTTGGACCTTCGATATCTGCCGGGCATTGCCCAACAACAACCTTCAAGTTGCTCTGCATGACTTAGCCTTTGCTTAGCAATATTTCACGCGGATAGCTTGTGATGTAATCTGAACCTGTTTCGGTAACGACAACAGAATCTCCGATGCGTCCGGCAGTTGCCCCATCGATGGAAATGCCGCCATCAACAGCAAATGTCATACCGGGCTGCAGCACTGTCTTGTCTCCTGCCTTGAGCTCTGGCGCTTCGAGATAGGACACCCCAATTGAGCGGCCCGTGCGATAGCCTGTTTCATAGCCACGTGCGCGATACACTTCGTTTGCAGCCTCGGCAACATCTTCTGCTTTTACACCAGGTTTGATCGCGGCGATTGCCGCCTGCTGCGCGGCGATTGCGGCTTCCTGTACGTCCCTTGCCTGATCGGTGACGTCAACGATATGAAACATGCGGTCAAAGCCCAGCTTGTATTGTTTGAACTGCGCCATGTTGCAGAAACAAAAATAGACCGGGTCAAATTTTTCATATGCCTTCACGCTTGCCCGCCGATGCACCATCGAAGTATCCGCTCCGCTCTGCAAGATTTGCAAGTTATGTATCATCGGCGAAACGAATTTGTCCCAACCCTTGTCAGTAAGAAATGTCGCCGCTTTGCGCGACCCGGCCTCTATCACGGCCAGCGCAGATTCATATTCCTGTGCGCCTTCACGTAAAGAGTCGTGCGCTGCGGTCATCATCGCACCGGCTATCTCACCTGCCTCTTTCATTACACTGATCTCAAGCGGCGCTTTGATCACGCGCAGCGAACCAAGAACAGGTGATATATCAGCCAGCTTTGTACCCGGGTATGTGTCATCCAGGAAATTGCGCACTATGGCCGGGATATGGTTTCGTTCAATCCATATTTCTTTTGGGTTATCGCCCAGAATTTCACCCAGCGCCCTGCCCCAGCTACGTTGACCCATGTCCTCCCAAACCCTGATATCCTCGACCCAGGTCATAGCGCCCACCATCTCGGATTCCATAAGCGGTGTAATCACAACAGGCGCCTCGTCAGCGTCAACAACAAGCATGGTGGGGCGCCCAAATTCGATACCCAAGTATCCCCAAAAACCAGCGAGATAAGCAATCGAGCTTTCGTCGGTGAAAACTGCTTTTCGGATCCCCATATCCTTCATTCGCGCTTGCAGATCACGAGTTCTTACTTTTGCTTCTTCAAGCATGAGATGGTCCTTACTCAAAAAATCAGAGGTTTCAGGTAGGTTTGGCTGCGAATCCTAGAGGATTAGCTTTGCTTCTGCATTGTTGACCTGTATACATCTTTTGTGTCAATAACTAATTTATCAGTCTACAAGTCAAATTTAAACCTATGCTGTATATAGGTATGCAAAGCGAACCCGGTTTTGAACAACTTATCATTCATGAACTTCACTTCGTTAGAAGCGCTGGAACAACTGCATTGAATTCGGAACAAGGAGAGGTTCGTGCCCCTTAGTGATGCGTCAAATACTCTGCCAGAAAGCAACAGCAACAAATCGACTGTTGAAGATATTCAGAGTGGAATTCTGCTTCGCATCTGCTTTTTGGACTATCGTCCGGGCGACCAATTGAAAGAAGCAGATCTGGCAAAGGAATTTGGCGTCAGCCGAACCCCGGTACGGGACGCTATAAGCCGCATCAACCATCTGGGCCTCGTCGAAACGCGCAACGGCGTTGGCACTGTTGTTGTTTCGCTGTCAGATGATGAAGTAATGCAAGTTTATGAAATGCGCCTTCATCTTGCGACCCTAATAGGCAGAACCACACCGACTAAAATCGAGGAGGCTTACAAATCGCAAGCGACAGATTTGCTAAGACAGGCGAACGCATTGGTCGAAGAATTCAATCTACGGTCCTATATCATTCTCAATCACCAGCTGAACATTCTCATCGCAAGCCTGATCGGAAACATCGTATTGCGGTCTTTTTGGCTCCAAACATACTATCAGGCTGCCAGCACGTGGTACCGTGTTGGTGACATCGTTGGACCAGACGTGGCACGGGCGCTGGTTGATGAGCTTACAGAAATCAACGCCGCACTTGCGGCGAACGATTTAGAGGCAGTCGGATATATTCAGAGAATACACATCGGATATGGATTTGAGCGAATAAGAAAGCACCTGTTTTGAGCGCATCAATTGCACGCCGATACCAGATGAAAACTCTGATGCTGCGACTCACTAAATTTTGTGGTATAAATATTACGTCGAAGCTAGTCTAATTCGCTTCAATTCCAAGCATATCTTCTTAACCGAGCGTAAATGAGATGCTTCGAAGGACCGCCGCCAAAGCGCGGCGGTTTTCCTTTAGAGGCCATGATTTTCGACGGTTACACAGATCCACCCGCTGCAACACGTGCCTTATGCGCTGCCAAGCTGCGTTCAAACGTTGTGACATTTTTCAATCTTGCCTCCCAGTCAGCCTTGAACGCCAGCCATTCAGTGCAACGCTGTTGACGCTGGTAACAATCCTTCATGAGCGCCTCACCTTGCTGATACTCAATTGTCTTACGCTCAATTGCGCCAAACGGAGACACCGAAGGACTACAGGCCGTGAGGAAAAGTAAGATTATGAGAGAACCACGCATAACTGGCCCTGAATTATTAACACTTCCAGAGTACATGGCTTTGCAACTTAGACAATGGTAACTAAACGCTGAGATGTGTAGAAGATTAGGAAACAAGGTTACTTTTTATGTCTTCTCGGTTGGCCTGGATCATATCGATCGCAATTTTTGTGTTGATCACCATCGGGACGCTGACCCCTTTGATTGAACCACCCAAGAGACCGGAAATAAGTTCAGACAAACTCCATCATTTGGTGGCGTTTTGGGCGTTGGTCATACCGCTTTGCTACTTTCACTTGCGAAATGCGATCTGGGTACTTCCAGCCGCGATTGTTTACGGGCTTCTAATCGAGATCATCCAGCCGATGGTGGGCCGGCAAGGTGAATACCAGGATTTTCTGGCAGATACGCTAGGAGCCATACTAGGGTATGTCACAGCTTTTCTAGGTGTAACAATCCGCAATTCACGATCTGCGACGAAATCCTAGCATGTTGACTGCTAGACGTTCGCCCGAAGGCGAAACAAAACTAAACTTGATTGTCGGTCATAGCTACGCCTGGTTTTCCCGAATTGCAGCGGACAAAACACACATGAGCTCAAACATGATCGAAACTCCTAGCCAGGCTGTACCGCCTGTGGGATCAAATGGTGGCGATACTTCCACCAAATCTGCCCCAATCAGGTTCACACCTTCAAGCGCACGAACAACCTGCTGCGCCTGAAAACTATTGGGGCCACCAATCTCTGGTGTTCCTGTGCCGGGCGCGAACGTCGGGTCAATGAAATCAATATCGAAGGTGCAATAGGCTGGCTCGGTGCCAACGATACCTCGCACTTCCGCCATGACATCTGCCGCGCCCCTATCAAAAAACTCTTCAATTCGAATAATCCGGATACCTTGATCCAGACCCCATTCAACATCTTCGATATTGTACGCAGTACCGCGAATACCGATTTGAACCATTCGCTTTGGATCAACCAAACCTTCCTCGATCGCGCGGCGAAAAGGTGTTCCGTGGGTATATTTATTGCCACCAAAGTAGCTGTCAAAAAGGTCGGTATGAGAGTCAAACTGGATCAACCCAACAGGCGCATCGCTTGCAAGCCCGCGCAGTATCGGCAGAGCGATCAGATGATCCCCACCCGCCGTCATCGGCGTAATCTTGTTTTGCTTTAAGCCAGCGTAGAAAGTGGAAATGCGTTCCATGCTGTCGTGCAAATCTATTGGGTTTGGTGGCACGTCACCAAGATCTGCACAATTGACCGATGAAAAAGGGTTTATCCCACTCACGGGATTGCCTGCACGGATCATTGTGGAATAGTCACGCAGGCTTCGCGGGCCGTGTCTTGCACCGGGTCGGTTGGTCGTCCCACCATCCCACGGCACACCGACGAGGCCCAATTCGACAGCTGCGTAGTTTGGGTCATCGGAGGTCAGATAAGGCAGACGCATAAAGGTGGGAACACCTGCGTACCGTGGTAAATCCATCGCTGAAACAGGCTGAAAAAACGGATTAATCTTGCGGGTCATGTCTGATCCTCAGGTTCTATCTTGACGCACTGGGTCGTCGCGTGAGCGTCACTTGTTGGTAGCATATGAGCCCCAACGTCTGAAAGGGCGATCAGTTGCTTTTGACCTTTTCGACCCTCAAAACCAGTTAATGCGCCCACTTGCGAGTCTCTTAGATACTTCGCCCTCTAGGTCAGAGAGTACAAAGCGGCCGGTCGATGGCGCCCACCTTGTGTTTTTTCCTCCAGATCCGTAAGCGCCCAATTTGCCATGATCCATTTTCTGAAATTTCGCTTATCCAATGCTTCTCCTTTGATGATTTCAAAAACACTCTGCGCTTGGGCAAGCGTGAATTTTCCCGGCAAAAATTTAAAAACTACCCGTGCAGATTGCGCGATATCGCTTGAAACCATGTTTGCAAGACGCTCCCGGCCCGCGTTCAGAATGTTCTCGTGATCGAAAGCGAGCTTTGGCAGGTCTGACAGATTGTGCCACTGCGCATCGCTTGCATCCGTTGCAGCGCTCAGCACAAGTTTGTCAGACGGAACCAAAGCGAGAAAAGCGATCGTGATCACCCTTTCCCGCGGGTCACGATCAGGTCGGCCAAAGGCACCTAGTTGTTCCAGATGAATACCTGTCAGGCCCGTTTCTTCTGCCAACTCTCGTGCGGCCCCGGTTTCCAGATCTTCATCCATCTGAATAAACCCACCAGGCAACGCCCAGGCCCCCTTAAACGGGTTAAGTTTCCGTTGAATAAGAAGAACATGCAATTCCTCGTCACGGATTGAAAATATCACAATATCTGCCGTGACGGCGGGATGCGGGTAATCATATGTATAACTCATACTGGACCTTTATTTCGAAAACCATGATACGTGTATAATGAACACTAACTGTGAGCAATATCAATTGATCACCTTAGTCGGCATTATGGGTTTCCATCAGAAATTTGGCCGCCCTTATCGAAGGAACGGCCAAATTCAATGAAAAAAGAGGCCTTCAAGGCCTCTTTTTCTTAGTAAGTTTCAAGGTGCAGTTCTGCGTCACACATGCTGTTGTTAAATGTGCCAACCCAGATGTCATACCACCCTTCGGACGGTGAGGTCAGGTAGATGCGGGGGTTGCCGTTTCCGGCAGCGTCGTCATCGAAGAACCAGTTTTCGTTCGCTGTGTTCACCAGAAGTGTTGTGTCACATTCTCCGGTGACCGAAATTTCGAGGGCATAGTCACTGGAGCCATCGTAGTACACTTCGAAATCCGGGCGGTCCGCTACAAAACCGGTTGCTGGTTCTGGGGTCTGATCGCTTACGCGGCAGTAGTCAACCTGGACGTCCCCACCAGCAAGAACTGAATAGCTGTGACGCGTATAAAGTTGCTGGGCATTGCTGTGGATTTCGGTCCGGGCTTCATCACGCCAATCTGGGCAGGCCGCAGAGGCAGAACTTGCTGATCCGATTGTTGAGAGTGCCAGAGGAGTTGCGACTGCGAGTACGAGTGTTTTGAGTTTCATTTTCTATTCCCTTCGTTCTTTGTTTGGTTTGTGTGTTTGTATCTTTTTGATGGTGTTAATTTGACACTAACACTTAGTGTAGTCAACACACTTTCTTTAATTTTTTACTCAGCTCTTGTCAAAAATGAACTAAGCTAATTGATTTTATTGCTTTATTTTTTTTAATTTTTGATCCGGAAACTCAGGTGCAGATCAAATCAACGAATTTTCATTCGTAATTTTGCTAGAATCATTCCTTTGCAGAAGCCGGCATTTCACCTAAGATTCTGGATCAGAAACGGACATCTTCAGGTAAATGAACAACAAAGCCAGAATTTTCATTTCCTATTCGCGTCAGGACGATGCCGTTGCGAACAATATCTACAACGCGCTTAAAGCAGACGGGTTTCAGGTATTCATTGATAGCGAAGATATCCTCTCGCTTGAGGAATGGCGCCCGCGTCTGGCAGAAATGATCCGAAGCGCGGACGTCGTGCTGTGCATTCTTAGTCAGGCATCGCTTTTGTCAGATACCTGCAAGTGGGAACTTGAGTTTGCCAACCAACTCAACAAACGCGTGGTCCCTGTCGCTTTGGAAGATGTCGGCGCAGATTTACCCCCGACAATTGCCCATATTAACTACATTCCCCTCTATGGAAACGTCGTCTTTGAGCCGCAACTGGAAAAAGCAAAGTTCGCCTTTGACGCGGATATCGAATGGATACGCGCCCACACGCGATTTGGTGAACTGGCGAACCGGTGGGTCAACAAGATAGGCACTGAACTGCGCGGCAAAGACCTGCGTAATGCTATCGACTGGTTAAACAGACAGCCCAACAATACACCTGATCCCACACCTGAACTGAAGCGATTTATCGCCGTAAGCAGGCGAAAGGCACGTCGCAACATGGGCCTTAACCTGATCGCAGTAGTCTCAATTGTCATTGCGGCCGGTTTTATAGCAGTCCTTCAAAAACAGCGCGCGAGTTTAGAATTCGCGAAAGAACAGCAACGCATTGCGCGACAAGCCCGTGATCTTGCCACACGCAATCCGGAAGAGGCCATAAGAATGGCGCTAGGCGTTTGGCCACCAGCGGCAAGCACCCAGGAAAGCGGCCCTATGGATGCTTTAAATGCCGTCAGCACAGCGATTGCGAACCAACGCCTTCGTGTCCACATCACTTCGCAAAAAGGCCCGGTTTTACATGCGGCGTTCACGCCCGATCAGCAATACATTGTGACTGCAATGAACCGGCAGACCGTTCAGTTATATGACGCTGTTACCGGGGCCTCCTTTGGTAAATCCCTGAATACACCTGGGCCTGCGACCACATTTAATTTTTCGCCAGACGAGCAACGTATCGCTGTTGCATCTGGAAAAAACGTCATCGTTTGGGATATCAGTTCACGCGTCCGAACCGGCACGAAGATCGAGAACAATGTAGACGTCTCCGCTGTTACCTTTACTCCTGATGGGAAAACAATTGTGACAGCCGCCGTCGACAGGGCGCTTCGCTTCTGGAATCCGGACACGGGCAAGGAAACGCGGCCTGCACTTCAGATGGATGCTGCCATCGTTGATGTTTTCTTTGGGGGCGATAAGGGCTCACTGCTGGTCGTCACGGGTGAAAGAGTGCGCATTTTTGACTTTCCAAGTGGTACCGAAAAACGTGACCCAATCCAACATGTCGGTCAGATTACGCGAGCTGATATTTCGCCAGATGGTCACTCCATCGTAGCCGCCGCCAACAATATGGTCGGGGTATGGAAGTTTGAGACTGGTCTTGCACTGCTAGAGCCACAGCCGATCTATCCGAAAGGTACCGAAATTGGCAGCATCGCGTTTTCGCCTGACAGCACACGCATCGTAACCGTCTCCACCGGCAAAACTGTTCTTATGTCATCGGCGGAAAACGGTAACGAAATGCTTGAGATTCGCAATTCCTCTAGCCGCTTTACGCAGGCAGCGTTTTCACCTGATGGCAACCGGATCGTTACAAGTTCCGAAGCAGCCGCGCATGTATACGAGGTAGCACTTGGACTACATCGGCGTCTTGGCCAAACCTCGGCACATGACAGTTTGATCGAGGCATCCCTGGCATCTGCGGTGCCTTATGAACGATCGCTCATGTCTCACAATCGTGAAATTACGGCAACTGTCCCCGAAGACAACGTTGTCGCGCTTGAAAGCACCAGCTCCGGGCGTCCAATTTCTAATCGGACTCTGTACCACAGTGGAATTGTATCAAGCGTTGCGTTTTCACCTGATGATCGTTTTCTCGTAACGGCTGCAGATGATGGCAGTGTCCGGATATGGGACACGCAGTCCAGTCTTTTGCTGTTTATGCTTCGCCATCCCGGGAAACCAATTGATACGAGCCTTTCGGCGGATTTCACCGACGAGGGCCAACATGTCGTCACGTGGCGAGAAACGGATGACATACGAGTCTGGAACGTAAATCTGCCGGGGGGAAATCTGATGCAAACTGCCTGTTTGGTTTTGCCCTTTAAAGATGGATATCGCACAATCGTGCCCCCGGTACGAAACACGGATGAAGTTACCACGCTGCAGATCGATGATTGTTCAGACTACTCACCCCAGATGCCAGTTTATCACGAATAGATCTTACAAAGGTCAATTGCCTGATTTTCCAGTTCGCAAGTGTAACCACATTCAGCGGCATTTCATATTCCCTTCATATTCATTTCATCAAGCACAAATCCTCGTTAGTTGGTGGTGAAACCTAAAGATGGCAGTATATGTTTATCGCTGCCAGACAGGCCTCTCCAAAGCCTAGTATTTTAAGGAAACGCGATGAGCACTGAACAAAAACGCGCGAATTTTGCCCTTCAGGGCGGCGGTGCCCATGGCGCGTTCACTTGGGGTGTCCTTGACAAAATATTCGAGGATGGGCGGATCGATATTGCCGCAATCTCTGGCACATCAGCCGGAGCTATGAATGCGGTTATCTGCGCTGATGGTATCATGCGTAGTGGTAAAGAAGGCGCACGCGAAGCCATGCACTGCTTTTGGCACAAGATGAGCGAAAACGGACGTGCCAGCCCGGTACAAAGACATCCCATAGACGTTTTCATGGGAAACTGGAGTTTGGAAAGATCGCCCGGATACCATTTTTTCGAGGCTCTTTCCCGGGTTTACTCGCCTTATCAGCTAAATCCAATGAACATCAATCCGCTGAAGCAGGTGCTGGAAGAAACCGTCGATTTTGACCGTGTCCGATCCTGTGACAAAATGAAAATTTTTATCTCCGCAACGAATGTCGAAACAGGCCGTGTTCAGGTTTTCAATCGCAAGGAATTGACCGCTGACATGGTCATGGCGTCTGCTTGTCTTCCACTCATCTATCAAGCCGTCGAAATTGATGGCGTACCCTACTGGGATGGTGGCTATATGGGGAACCCGTCTTTGTTTCCGTTCCACACTGAATCTGATTGCGCAGATATCGTGGTCGTCCAGATCAATCCTATAGAAAGAAAAGGAGCGCCTAAAAGCGCGCAGGACATTTTGAACCGGGTCAATGAAATCAGCTTTAACGGAAGCCTTCTGAAAGAACTGCGTTCGATCGATTTCGTTTCACGTTTGATACGTGAAGGAAGTTTGTCCCCGGATGAATATCGCGACACAAGGGTGCATATCATCGAAAACCAGAAAGAGCTTATGCCGCTTGGCGCATCGTCAAAAATGAATGTTGAGTGGAAATTTTTGACACATCTCAGGGATCTTGGTCGTCAGACCGCCGCCGACTGGCTCAAAGAAAACCACGCCCACATTGGGGAAAAATCAACAGTCGACTTGCGCGCCATGTTTCAGGGTATCGGGGCGCAGCATCAGGGTTAAATATCTACTGTGAAAGACGCAAAATCCTTTGCGACGCAGGCTGCGGCGGTCTTCAGCAAAATCTCTCCTTGCTCTCTAGACGCCAAAGCCGAGTGGGACCCAACTCGGCCATCGGGAAAGGCCACACGGTGTTCTGCGGCAGGGCCATGTTTATCACCGGCATGTGTTTGAATAAATTCAGAAGAGAGTTTCACAGGTGGGTTCTGTGCTTGTCCGGGTAGAACCGCACGATGATTAACCTGTGTGATTGATATTTCTGACGGGGTCGCGTGCATGCCTTCCCAGTCACCATACCACTCACGGCGCAGGTTGTTCACCGGTTCAAAGTCCCACCAACTGCGCGCCCTAACCTTTTTTTCATCCAAACGAGCGGCTTCAATTCGTAGCGGCTCAAGGTTTGCTCCATGACCATTCAGAACGTAGATCCGCTTGAAGCCTTGCGAAATCAAACCTTCGAACAGCTCTCTTACAACGGCCTGATAGGTTGCAAATGAGAGCGACATAGTACCCGGAAAGTCCATGTTGAATGGGGCGGGCCCATAACAAAGTGTTGGTGCAACAATTGTATTTGTCAGTTCCGCTGCGGCCTGCGCAATATCCTCTGCACAAATAGCATCTGTACCGATCAATCCCATTGGTCCGTGCTGTTCAATTGAACCCGTCGGCAGAATAATGGCGGGCGCGCGTGCCAGATGTGCGTCAACCTCTTGCCACGTCATGAGATCAAGTTTCATTCAGTCGCCTTTGCCAAATAGCCCAGCAACCGTGGTAAATACTCCGAAAGCTCGGCATCAACGGCCGCGTGACGCCGAAGGTCTTCACGATAGGTGCGAATTGCATCTGGCCAATTAACAGGCAACCCGATCGCCTGTTCCAATGCGGCAATCCATTCAACCGAAATTGCAAATCCGATATCGCCCAGCCATAGTGCATCACGTGACAGTGGGGCCGTCTCCAACAACCGAGCGAGTGTTTTCAGATGGCGTGATAAAACTTCACCACCGGCACGAAGACGCGCGTCGTCACGTGCCGCTTTGGGGATCAGCGAAAAAAGCTGGCGCAATGCAGGTTCAAGGCGCGTGTCATGAAACCGCGCTCTTTCTCGAATCTTGGCGCGGCCTGTAAGATCATCAGGCAACATCGCTGGCTCAGGGTATTTCTCGTTCAGGTATTCAGCGATCGCCTCTGAATCAGCCAGCAAAAGGTCTTTGTCGATCAATGCAGGTAAATTCCCGGATGGAACGATTTTTTTATATTCGTCCGAACCATAGCCACCCGGCGGTGACAATTCTTCCCATTCAAGGGATTTGTGTCGGAGCAAAATTCGCAGCTTAGCGCAGTAAAGGCTAACCGGGATTGCATAGATTGTTAGCATCGCGAAAAGGGGGCTTTCGCCCCCTGCCCTTTGATCAATTCAGCAACTGCCATTTGCGGCCCAGTTCTTCGAAGAACCCCTGTTCCTGCTTCAGACCAATCCATGTGTTTACATAGTTGATCCAGACCTGATCATCCTGCGGTAAAAGCATGGCGATTGGCGTTGGTGCGCGTGGCGCAGAAACTGGCACGATCATCATCTGTTCGTACTGCGCAACCAGCTTGTTCGCCTCGACGTTAGACGTGATATGCGCATCTGCACGACCGGAAAGCACTTCCTGAAAATCACGCGCGGGGGCTTCGACAATGCGATGTTGCGCATTCGGGAAAAACTCTTTCACCTGGGTTTCCTGTGTTGTGCCAAGCGTTGCTGCGACAGTCACGTCAGGCTGATCAAGATCTCCCCAGTCATTGAAACGCCCCTCGTTCGTGCGAAGCGTAAGTGGCACGGTCGCAAGCGAGAAATAGCTATGGGAGTATCCCGCCGCTTTTGCGCGCGCGGGCGAGACTGAGGCAGAGCCTGTCATGTGGTACTGGCCAGAGGTCACACCGCTGACAAGTGTTTTCCAGTCTGTCGGTACAAATTCAATCTCGACACCTAAATCAGCAGCCAGCTGGGTCATCACATCAATATCGTAACCACGGTAGGAATTGGTTGCCGGGTCACGCATTGTCATCGGATTCCAATCTCCGGTTGTGCCCACCTTAAGCACACCCTCAGACAAAATTTCATTCAATGCAGATTGTGCCTGCGCGCTGGCGGCGCAAACGACGACGATAAAGGCTGTAAAGGCAGCTTTTAGCAATTTCATGGAAATCTCCCTGTTCGCTTTAACTAGTGCAGGTTGGTCCAATTTCTGGCGGCGTACATAAACTAAGTAAATTGCACCACAGTTAACTACCTGCTTTACTCAGTAAACGCCGCAGGGGAAAAATATGCAACCAACCACGCAAAACCCAATAATCAAAATACGGCGGGCCAGCAAATTTTTTGGTCCTTTTCAGGCACTCAAAGACGTTTCACTGGATGTTGATCTTGGAGAACGTGTTGTCGTCTGCGGGCCATCAGGGTCTGGAAAATCCACTTTAATCAGATGTATTAACCGCCTTGAGAAACATGAAGCCGGTCAGATTACGGTTGATGGAACTGAATTGTCTGACAGCCGTGAAAGCCTTACCAAGGTGCGAACGACCGTCGGAATGGTGTTTCAGCAATTCAATCTGTTTCCACATTTGACGGTTCTCGAAAACCTGACTTTGGGGCCCAAAAGGGCCCTCAAGATTTCGGATAAGGAGGCAACTGAAAGGGCGATGGACTATCTGGAACGAGTGCGCATCCCGGACCAGGCAGATAAATATCCACGCCAGCTTTCTGGAGGCCAGCAACAAAGGGTCGCAATCGCACGCAGCCTTTGTATGGAGCCCCGAATTTTGTTGTTTGACGAGCCGACATCAGCGCTTGATCCGGAAATGATAAACGAAGTGCTTGACGTAATGGTCGAACTTGCGGAAAGCGGCATGACAATGATTTGTGTCACACATGAAATGGGGTTTGCCCGCAAGGTTGCTGATAAAATGGTTTTCATGGATCACGGTGAAATTGTCGAAGCGTCAGATACCGAAAGCTTTTTCACCACACCGAAAAGCAAGCGGTGTCAGGACTTCCTCGAAAAAATTCTGAGGCATTAGGGGAAGACTATGAAACGCATATTTCTATTTCCGACCCTGCTTCTTATGCTTTCTGGCTGCTCTGGAAATTGGGGGTGGTATGTCGTCAACCCAACAACCACCGGCGGCTGGAACAACCTGAGCTTCATGATCGGCGGCGCCTACAACACAATCCTGATGTCGATGACGGCGATTTCCATTTCGATCGTGGTCGGCCTGATAATCGCGCTGCCCGGTCTGTCCGAGAAACGCAGTCTGAAATCAATCAACAGGGTCTATGTTGAAGTTGTGCGCGCCGTTCCTATCCTCGTTCTGATCCTATGGGTTTACTATGGCCTGCCCCAGCTAATGGGCATAACGCTTAATGTCTTTTGGGCGGGTGTTCTGGCGCTCGCGCTCTCTGACAGTGCGTTTCAGGCTGAAATCTTTCGCGCAGGCATCCAGTCAATAGACAAGGGACAGTATGAAGCATCGCAATCCGTTTCACTGAATTACACGGATACAATGCGTTTCGTAATCCTGCCGCAAGCGATCCGGCGTATCCTGCCCGCGCTTGGGAACCAATTGGTTTACATGTTGAAAATGTCATCGCTTGTTTCGATCATTGGATTGCAAGAACTGACACGAAAAGCAAACGAGCTTGTCGTGTCTGAGTATCGACCGCTTGAAATCTACACCATCCTTGTCCTTGAATACCTTGTGCTAATTCTGATCGTCTCGGCGGGGGTACGGTGGCTTGAGCGTAGAATGCAAGCAAGTGAAATCTAAGGGGGAGCCGCATGTCAGCATGGATTGAAATGATTTCCGATGAAGAGGCGAACCCAGCCTTGAAGGAAGCGCTTGATTTTGCGCGTACACCACATGGAACGGTAGACAACGTAATGCGTGTCCACTCTTTACGGCCAAGCACCATGACCGGACATGTTAAGCTTTATCGCGCGTGCCTGCATGACGAGAGTAACACAATCCCGATGTGGTTTCAGGAGGTGATAAGCTCTTATGTCTCCAAGCTGAACGAATGTCCCTATTCCTACGCCAATCACTGGTCTAATGCGCAACACCTGATAGGGGACGATGCGCGTTCTGATACAATAGAAACGGCTTTGAAAGCAAATCGGCCGGAAGATGCGTTTGAAGGAGCAGAGCTTGCACTGCTGCACTACGCTGAAAAGCTTACCATCAAACCCGGCAATATTGAAAAGGCGGATGTAGACGCCCTAAAAACAGCCGGCGTTGACGATGGTGAAGTCCTCGAAGCGAACCAGATTATCTGCTATTTCAACTACGTGAACCGACTTTTGAACGGGCTTGGGGTGACTACTGAAGGCGACACCGTTGGCTATTATGTAAAGGACGAAACTTAATCCGAAGAAAACGGATCTCGATAGAGGAGAGTCCAATGAGCTACGCAGACGCAAAGCAGGTCAGCAGCGACGTTATTCCAGTCATCGACATCACGTCACTTCGCGACGGGACCGATGCTGAAACAGTGGCTCGTCAGTTACATGTTGCCAACACCGGACTTGGGTTTATCTATATCAAAGGTCACGGCATCCCCAATGAACTGATCACGAAAACACGTACTGCTGCGTTCGAGTTTTTTCGCGCCTCGCCCAAAAATAAGGAAGCTGTGCGTGTTTCCAAAAGCCACCGCGGCTGGATCGCTGTTGGTGGCGCAAAGATGGAAGATGACGCAAAGCCCGATCTAAAGGAAAGCTTCGTCTGGGGGTATCAGGACAAGACCGGCAATATGCCTGATGACCACGAGCTGCGCGGCGAAAACCAATGGCCTACCTTTTCGCCAAACATGGAAAACATTGCAATGGAGTACTTTGAGGCTGCGCATTTAGTTGCACATTGCCTGATGCAGGGCTTTGCATTGGGCCTTGGTCTGGAGCGCGACTTTTTCCTGCAAACAAATGACGCCCCCTTAAGCCGTGCTTCAATGGTTTATTATCCAGCGCAGCCTGAAGCCGCAGGCAAAGATCAGTTTGGCGTCGGCGCGCATACAGATTTTGGCGTTTTGACTGTCTTGTGTCAGGACGATGTTGGCGGCCTTCAGGTGCAGGATATAAACGGCGAATGGATTGCCGCACCCCCGATTGAAAACACCCTGATTATCAATGTCGCTGACCTGTTAAGTCGCTGGACCAATGGGGCCTATAAATCAACGCCACATCGCGTTGTGAATAGATCAGGAAGGGAACGGCTGTCTCTTGTTCTGGCATATGATCCAAATCCCGAAACCATGATCGACGCGCGCGATGTTTTTGGGCCCGAATGCGCACCTGAAAATCCGCCAATAACCTGTGGCGATTATCTCAACTGGCGCTTTGCCAAGGCTTTCAGTCACAAAAAAGCGTAGCGTGGGCACATCGACGGAGCGCTCAGCCCTTCGAAATCGTGTAAACTAGCTCGGGCTGATTGCATTTTACCCGTGTCAGGTGGTTTCTGTTTCTCCGACGATCTCGGCAAATTTAGCGAAAAACATTGCTGAGAGTTTCTTGGCGGTGCTGGTCATCAACCGACTGCCTAGCTGCGCAATTTTCCCGCCCACTTCTGCCTTGGCAGTATACTTAAGGAGGGTTGAATCTCCCTGATCAACCAACTCCACATCAGCGCCGCCCTTTGCAAACCCGGCGACCCCACCATTGCCTGCCCCGACAAGTGAGAACCGATTGGGCGCACCTTCGGTATCTAGCGTAACATTTCCATTAAACCGCGCTTTTACTGGGCCGACTTTAAGAACGACTTTGGCTTCAAGCTCCGTATCAGAGTGTTTGATAAGCTCTTCACATCCCGGGATGCATTCTTGCAGGATTTCCGGATCATTCAGTGATGCGTATACTTTTTCCATCGGGGCGGGAATTGTGATTTCGTCGTTAAGTTCCATATTCAGTTTTCCTCTTCGAACAGGCGGAATTCAAATTTTTTAGTCGGGAAAGATAACGCATCAACCCTATGATTTGGCGCGTATGCGCTGATGTGATCTTCGGTGCGCGACAACCTCGGAAAGAATAGACAGCGCAATCTCGTCAGGCGTTATTGCCCCGATATCAAGACCGGCAGGCGATTTAACATTATCCAGCAATTCTTGGGAAATGCCAGCATCGATCAACCGCTGACGTATCGTTTCAAATTTTTGGCGGCTCCCGACGAAAGCAATGTAGGATGCTCCGGATGACAGTGCCGCACGCATGGCCGGCTCATCCCCCTGACCCTGCGTTGCAACAACAACAAACTGAGCACCGCCGGAGCTCGCGGTAAATTCATAAGAACCTTGAAGATTTTCAACAACAGGCGCGTCCGCAGCCCGCAATTCAGGTGCGCAAAGCGTTCGAGAAAAATTAAACCCGCCTGCAAGGTCCGCAAGCGACAAGGCGACCGGGCTTCGGCCACAAATTACCAGCTCAGCTTGCGGGATAACCGGTTCAATAAAAATATCCATCGATCCTTTGCTGGGGCATCCATTGCGGGCAAAGCGGATACCATCTCGTTCGTCGCCTGGTGCCACCCCTTCCGCTTTCAGAAGTCCCTCTGGCTTAAGCGAAATAAATTGTGCAGCACCTTCCTTCATCGCGATCAGTGACGCTTTCTTGACTGCGGATCGCACACATCCGCCGCCAATCCAGCCTTCAGTAATTGCGCCGTCCTCCAAAACGATTGCCTTGTCTCCGGGTTTAGCAGAAGTCGCGTTGACGGTGCGCACGACGGTGGCGATAGCGAAAGGGGCACCTGATGCGCGCAATTTCGATATGTGATCTTCAATGAATGTATCGTTCATTCTGCCCACCTCAAATCCCCGCCAGTTCCGGTTCAAGTGCCGCAAGACTTTCCAGCGTATTGGCGGCGGCAAACATATCAAGATATGGCAATGCCGCCGCCATTCCGCGCGCAACAGGTTCATACCCCTTCCAGCCCTTGAGCGGATTGAGCCAGATGATTTTGCATCCCCGTTTCTTAATCACCTTCAATGCCGAACCCAGCAATTCCGGCGCGTCAGTATCATACCCATCTGACAATATCAGAACCACGCTGCGCCCGCTCACAAAACGGCGGGCGTAGGTTTTGCCAAATTGGTCAAACGTGGCCCCAATCTTTGACCCCCCTCCAAACCCATCGGCAAGAAGGGTCAGCCTGTTAAGCGAACGCAGCGGATCATCATCCCTCAGGGCTTGGGTGATGCGCACAAGGCGGGTGTGAAAAAGATAGGCATCAGCCGTTGCATCAGCACGGATCAATCCAGACAGAAATGCCAAAAATAAACGCGCATAAACGGTCATAGAGCCTGAAACATCGCAAAGCGCGACAAGGTGCACCGGCCGTTCCGGGCGGCGACGGCGGGGCAGCCGGATCGGTTCTCCGCCGGTCGACAAGCTTTTTCTTACAACTTTCCGAAAATCAATCTGATCGCCTTTTATTGCCGCGTGTCTGCGGCGCGACCTTCGGTCCCGGATCGCATCTGCCAAGCGGCGGGCAACAACTTCGGCGGCTGCAATATCCTGCGGCGACAGAAGCTCGCGAAGGTCTTTCTTCATGAGGTTTTGGACACCGCTTGCGACAAGGCGGCCTTCGCCCTCGGACGCGACTTCACCTAATCCGCCGCCTGTATCAGGGCTTGAAATATTTCCTGCTGCATTTGTCTGTTGCGTTGAATCTTCCTGCGAAGTTCGTGAATACTTCGGTGCAGCGCTTTTGTTCGTTTTCACAATTTTGTTTCGAACACGCCCCTGATTGCGCCAGTAGCTGTCAAACAAGATATCGAACTTGTCAAAATCTTCGTGATTGCCTGAACATACAGCCTTCAGAGCAAGGCAGACTTCGAAAGGGTCTGCTGCTGCCACATGACCAAGTGACTCCAGTGCCGCTTCTGTTTCACGAACGCCAAGCGGAAAACCGTGGTCTCGAAGATGGCCGACAAAGCCGGAAACACGGGCAGATGCGCCTGGGTCACGGCCTGAAAAGCGCGTAATCTTTGTCATGCGGCTTTTCCTGCAAGGCGCTGCGCAACTTCCAGCGGAACGTTTGCGCGATCAGCCTGTGTTTTCAAAAGTGTTACGAGGCTTGCACGCAGAATTTCAGGATCATCATTCAGATCATTGATGCCGAGCCCGGTCAAAGCTGCGGCAAAATCCAGCATTTCGGCGACGCCCGGTACCTTTTCCAACTCTTCCCGTCGCAAGGATTGAACAAACCCGACAATCTGCGCTGCAAGCCGTTCATCAATATCCGGGCAACGCGCCGCCAGAATAGCAAGTTCAGTCGCGCGGTCCGGATATTCGACATATGAGTATATGCAACGCCTGCGCAACGCATCGGACAGATCGCGTGTGCCGTTCGACGTCAAAACAACATAGGGTCGGCTTGTCGCGGTAAGTGTTCCAAGTTCTGGCACGGTGATTTGAAAATCTGACAGAACCTCCAGCAAATACGCCTCGAATTCCTGATCCGCCCTGTCAATTTCATCAATCAGCAAAACTGGTGACGTGTCCTGACGAATTGCCTGAAGAAGCGGGCGTTCAAGTAGGAACTCCTCGGAAAAAATACGCTTTTCAACATCGGGTCCGGTTTTCCCATCCTCCGCAGAAGCGCGGATTGCAAGAAGTTGACGTTGATAGTTCCATTCATATATCGCGTGTGCCGCATCCAGCCCTTCATAACACTGCAACCTGATAAGTCTTGTATCCAATGCGTTGGCCAGTGTTCGGGCAATTTCGGTTTTTCCAACACCTGCGGCCCCTTCCAAAAGCAAGGGACGCCCGAGCTTTAGCGAAATATGCAAAGCCATCGCCAGATCAGGAGACGCAATGTACCCCTGTTCGGCTAACTGAGATGCGAGTGATTTCCAGTCTGACATGAAAATATGGCAGGGCGGTCAAAGGCCGCCCCGCCTGTCCCTTTCTAACCGTGCATTCCAAGATCATTGGCGATCTTCCAGATACGCCACTGATCATGCGGCATATGTGCATGTCGAAGACCAAATGCCCTGAAGGCATCATGCACCGCATTGGAAAATGCAGGAACGCCACCAACATTCGGACTTTCCCCTACCCCTTTCGCGCCAATCGGGTGATGCGGGCTTGGGGTTTCGGTAAAGTCGGTGGTGTAATGGGGCGTTTCCCATGCGGTTGGAATAAAGAAATCCATCAAGGTTCCGGTTTTGACATTGCCGATCTCATCATAGGCAATTTCTTGTCCCATTGCGATGGCAAGGGCCTCCGTCAGTCCACCGTGAACCTGACCTTCGATGATCATCGGGTTGATCCGTGTTCCACAATCATCCAACGCGTAGAACTGCCGAATTTCGTGAACACCTGTATCTACGTCAATCTCCATGACGCAAACATAAGCCCCGAATGGATAAGTCATGTTTGGCGGGTCATAATAGCTGACCGCCTCTAACCCCGGCTCAACGCCCGGTACTGCCTGATTGTAGGACGCATAGGCAATTTCAGCCATGGTTTTGAATTTCTCAGGCGCACCTTTCACAGCAAATCTATCGATATCCCATTCAACGTCGTTATCGTGCACTTCGAGCAGGTAAGCCGCTATCATCTGTGCCTTCGCGCGTATCTTTCGCCCGGCCATTGCAGCCGCCGCACCAGCAACCGGTGTTGAGCGGGATCCATACGTACCTAACCCGTAAGGCGCGGTATCCGTATCCCCTTCCTCAATCGTGATACTATCGGCGGGAAGGCCAATCTCGCTCGCCAAAATTTGGGCAAAAGTCGTTGCGTGGCCTTGGCCCTGACTGATCGTGCCAAGCCGCGCAATAGCAGAGCCTGTTGGGTGAATTCGTATTTCACAACTGTCAAACATACCCATGCCAAGAATATCGCAATTCTTGACCGGCCCGGCCCCTACAATTTCAGTGAAATGGCAAAGGCCGATCCCGAGCAGGCTACGCGTTTCACCGCGGTTAAAGGCTGCAACCCGTTCTGACTGCTCTTTACGCAAATCTTTGTAACCCACAGCGTTCAGCGCTTTGGTCCAGGCAGTGTGGTAGTCACCTGAATCATATTCCCATCCCAAGGCAGACTGATATGGAAACTGATCCTTGCGGATAAAGTTTTTGGCGCGCAATTCTGCTGCATCCATTCCCAGTTCAATGGCCAGAACCTCGATCATCCTTTCGATGAAATAGGCTGCCTCGGTCACACGGAAAGAGCATCGGTAAGCGACACCGCCGGGCGCTTTGTTGGTGTAGACCCCGTCAACACCAAGATACGCGACCGGAATATCGTAGGAGCCCGTGCAGATATTCATAAAACCTGCTGGGAACTTGGTTGGATCAGCGCAAGCATCAAATGCACCGTGGTCCGCCGTGACATGGCATTGCAGACCGGTGATTTTGCCGTCTTTTGTCGCGCTGATTTTGCCTTTCATCCAATAATCACGGGCAAAAGCCGTGGCCATCAGATTGTCCATCCGATCTTCAACCCATTTTACAGGTTTGCCTGTCACAATGGACGCAACGATTGAGCAAACATATCCAGGATAGACGCCGACCTTGTTCCCAAAACCGCCACCGATATCGGGCGAAACGATACGAATATTATGTTCCTCGATCCCCGACAAAAGGGAGGCGACCGTGCGCACAACATGCGGCGCCTGAAAGGTACCCCAGACCGTAAGTTTACCGTTCACCTTATCCATCGACGCGACCGACCCGCAGGTTTCAAGCGGACAAGGATGCGTGCGGTGGTAATAAACCATCTCTTCAGCGACAACATCGGCGCTGTTGATCACGTCTTCAGTGGCTTCTTTGTCGCCGGATTCCCAAAGGAAAATATGGTTGTGGTGGCGCCGCTCGCCATGTGCGCCTGTCGTCTGACCTGCCAGATCTTCACGCAGGACAACCGCGTCAGGCTCCATCGCCTTGAAGGGGTCCGTGATAACGGGAAGTTCTTCGTACTCAACCTCTACCAAGTCAATGGCATCAGCATTGATATAACGGTCTTCCGCAATCACAAAGGCAACTTCCTGCCCCTGGAACAGTACTTTTCCATCTGCAAGCACCATCTGTTTGTCGCCTGCAAGGGTCGGCATCCAGTGCAGGTTCAGCGGCTCCAGGTCTTTCGCTGTGAGCACGGCAATAACGCCCGGCAACGCAAGCGCCGCCTCAACGTTGATCGACTTGACCCGCGCATGCGCGTAGGGCGAGCGAACAAAGTCACCAAACAACATCCCGGGAAGTTTGATGTCATCGACGTAGTTTCCTTTTCCCTGAGTAAACCGGGCATCTTCCACGCGTTTGCGCGAATGGCCAAGGCCTTTGAGTTTTGCAGAGCGTTCTTCGCTGGTTGGGGTCAGATCATTCATTCTGCGGCCTCCTTCGCGGCGTTCATTTCCGATGCGGCTGCCAGAATTGATTTCACGATATTCTGGTACCCGGTGCACCGGCATAGATTTCCGGCCATGCCATGTCGCACTTCCTCTTCCGTAGGATTTGGAATTTCCTGCAGCAGACGGTGCGCGCGGGTGATCATGCCAGGCGTACAAAAACCGCATTGCAACCCGTGATGTTCACGAAAGGCATTTTGCAAAACGTTCATGGTGCCAGGCTCTGCCAAGCCCTCGATTGTCGTGATTTCTGCACCGTTCGCCTGGGCGGCAAAAACCGTGCAGGACTTTACTGATTTACCATTCATCTCCACAGTGCAGGCCCCGCAATGCGAGGTCTCACATCCAATATGCGGACCCGTTATATCGAGTCTCTCGCGCAGGACATGAATTAACAGTTCACGCGGTTCAGCCAGTAGCTCTTTTTCTTCGCCGTTGACCTTGAGTTTTAAATGCATCTTGCTCATTTCTTTCCTCCTCAGGCGCGTGACAGGGCGCGTTCAATCGCCCGTCTGACAATTACGCCCGCAACGTGACGTTTGAATTCAACCGGGCCGCGGCTATCTTCTGTCGGATCAGTGTCATTGAGGGCTGCAGCCACCGCAGCCGCGATATCTGCATCACCGCAGTTCGTTCCCACAAGAGCAGCGCCAGCTGCTTCGGACCAGACAGGTGTATCTGAAAGGTTGGTCATCGCGATCGATGCAGCGGTGCATGTTTTGCCACCCATTGTGATCAGCACTGCTGCTGCCGCAGTCGCATAGTCGCCTATTTTACGTTTTTGCTTTTCGTAAGCGAACCCTGCAGTGGTAGCCGGAAAAGCAATGGACGTCAGAATTTCATCATCTTCGCACGCCGTCATGAACGCTGATTCATAGAATTCCCTTGCCTTGACGGTACGTTCTCCCGATGGCCCAGAGAGGGCGTATGTTGCATCAAGGCATTGCATCAACCCGGGCATATCATTCGCAGGGTCACCATTAGCAACATTGCCGCCGATCGTTCCAACGTAGCGGACCTGCGGATCAGCAATCTGAAGGGATGCTTCGCGGATTAGGGGCGCGGCTTTTGCAAGTGAGGCATTGTTGATCAATTCATGCTGAGTGACCATCGCACCGATGTGGACGGTATCGCCTGACACTTTGCTCTCTCTCAGCTCTTCTATGTCTTGAATGTCGACGAGGTGCTCTACGGCTGCCATGCGCAGTTTCATCATCGGAATAAGGCTGTGACCGCCAGCCAGAACACGTGCCTCATCACCGTGTTCCTGCAGTAAACTGACCGCAGATTTTACATCTGCCGGTCTGTGATACTCAAACATTGCAGGTATCATTCGTTCCTCCCAAATTGTGGCGACCTTACTTGGGAAAAGAATTAACGAAATGTTTACTTTAGTAGATAATGTCCCGAACGAACCGCGCAATTCGTTTCACGAAATGCGAATTACCAGCACGAACAGCAGGTGGCTCATAACCCCAAGGCACTGCGTACGTTACTTAGGCGCGACCGGCTGACGGGCACTTTACCGAGCGGAGGGTTGTTTTCGAAGAAGCAAACACCGTTATCTTTCTTCCGCTCGAAACCTGTGACATGGCTCGGATTGATAAGGTAACTTCTGTGACATTGAACAAAAGCACTGCCTGCCAGTCGCTTTGCTGCGTCGGAAATTGACCAAGGGCAAAAAAGCTTGTTCAACCCGACATAAACGATCGTGTAGTGACCTTCCGCCCGTATTGCAGCAACCGACGATGTTTCTGCAAATAGGATACGGCTGTCTTTTTCATACGGTATTGCAAACGTCGTTGGCGCTGCGTCTGAGCCGTTTGCTTGAAAGCTGCCATCAGAAGCCAGCATCGGTTCTTTTGGTTCCGGATAGCCACTTTCGGGCAGGAACTTTTCGTTTGGCCAAAAGGTCACTCCAGACAAAAGAAATGCACCACAGATAACGAAAGAAATCAGCGTAACAATCATTGCTAAAATCGAATTATCAATTCCAGCGGCGACATTACTGCTTTGCAGTGTCGGCAGGAAATTCGTCCCCGCCATCGCCAGAAAATGAACCGTGAAGACAGCAACTCCAAACGTAATCGTGCTCAGAATGATATTTCGATGCGTCCGCTCGCCATAAGCGATCGAGAAGGAACCTATTCCCAGAATCACGGAAGCAGCGACCGCAAGAACAACTCCAACTGGTGTATAAACAGCTTTGCACAACTGAATTCCTAACATGCCGATGTAATGCATTGCCGGGATGCCAAGTCCAACAATCGTGCCGGCGATGCACACACTTGCAGAGGTGCGTGGCCAATAATGCATTACCAGCAATGCAACCCCAACCATCAGGATCGCAACAAGTGCGGAAATCAGGGTGAGCAGTGCGTCATAGTAAAATAGTATTGGCATCTGCAGGCCAAGCATCGCTACAAAATGCATCGACCATATCCCACCCCCCAGTGCGACTGAGGCCATTGCAATCCTTTGTTTGCGATGGGTTTCGGAAAGAAGCGATATACCACGGGTCAATGCAAGCCCCGTAAAGCTCGCCATCAGAGACACCGCTAAAGACGCAGCAACAAGTCGGAAATCATGCGAATACTCTAACAAAACAGCCTCCCGTTCTGATTTGTTGTGCATGAATTTTTTAGTTCTCACCCATTACAAAGGTGAACTTCAATTCATCGAAATTCAAGAGCCTGCTGCAACCTGTTCAGACATTTGGCCGTTTTAAACGTCCCAAGAAAGTTTCACGCTTAATTCGGAGAGCCATGAGACGGCTTCTGACACCCGGCGTGCAAATTTCTATTTTTGCTTGTTGACGGATTAGGACGATTGTCCTAATTACAAATTACGATCGACTTAAAGATGCAAATTGATTGATATCGAAAACGAATGTGGGGATCATTCGATGCGCGAAAAAACGACACGCGATCACATTGTCAAAGCTGCTGATCAACTATTCTATCAGCAAGGTTTCGAACATACCTCGTTCGCGGATATCGCTGGTGTCGTCCAGATTTCGCGTGGGAATTTTTACTACCACTTCAAATCCAAGGATGAAATTCTGGACGCCGTGATCAATGTGCGCCTGGCGGACAGACAAGTGATGTTAAAACAGTGGGAGGTTGAGGGTGAAACCCCTCTGGATCGGATTTATAGCTTTATTCATATCCTGATCAAGAATCAGGAGAAAATTATAAAGTTCGGCTGCCCGATAGGTACGCTGAGCACTGAGTTATCAAAGCTAAACCATGCGTCGCAGAATGACGCAAACAAACTTTTCACTCTGTTTAGAACGTGGTTATGCCGACAATTCACGCTACTTGGGCGCGAGACTGACGCTGATGATCTCGCCATGCATCTTCTCGCTCGCAGTCAAGGCGTCGCGACGCTGGCAACAGCATTTCGCGATGGCGAATTCATCAAAATAGAAGCTCAACTGATGTGCGACTGGGTCAAATCTCAGGCCGTAGAAACTACGGCAGCCCGGCGTTCCATCCACTGATTCGAGGAGAAAACTGATGTTTGTCATACTGCTAAAATTTTCGGACTATAAAAGCCGCGCGGGCCAATTCATGCAGGGACACAACGAATGGATCAAGCGCGGGTTTGATGATGGCGTTTTTTCACTGGTCGGCAGTCTTCAACCTAATTTAGGTGGGGGGATTCTAGCGCACAATACCTCGCTTCCCGATCTTGAACGCAGGGTGCAGGAAGATCCGTTTGTCGCAGAAAATATTGTTACCGCCGAAATACTTGAAATCACACCTTCGAGAACGAGCGAGCAACTGGCGTTTCTACGCGGTTAGAACCACGCCTTTTGGCAGAAAGACACGAAACAAATGAGCGACACAATTCTCGGGCCGGACAATCTATCAAGGTGCCGTTGGTGTGGTGCTGCACCAGAGTTTCTTGCATATCACGATAATGAATGGGGCTATCCGGTTAAAGATGACCACCGTCTGTTCGAAAAATTGTGCCTGGAGAGCTTCCAATCTGGACTAAGCTGGCGCACCATCCTGGCGAAACGTGAAAGCTTTCGCGCGGCGTTTCATGATTTTGATTTCGACAAAATAGCGCGTTTCACACAACACGACATCGATCGCCTGCTGGCAGACAAAGGCATTGTTCGCCATCGCGGCAAGATCGAAGCAGTCATTAATAACGCAGCAAAGGCGCAGGAACTTGTTCACCAAGAAGGTTCGCTCGCTGCTTTTTTGTGGCGCTACGAACCTGACGCAACCAAACTTGGAAAACCGCAGACAGCTTCAACCTCTATGGACTCAATTGCCCTGTCAAAAGACCTTAAAAAACTGGGCTGGAAATTTGTCGGCCCAACCACGGTCTATGCTTTTATGCAAGCGATGGGGCTGATCAATGATCATGTTGAAGATTGCATTATCAGAGAAAAAGTTGAAACCGCACGCGAAGCCTTCGAGCGACCGGAAAACTGAAAACAGATACTATCCGACCTGTACTCAGCCGCATTTAGAATGCCCACAGCTTCCGCAAGTCATACAACCTTCGATCATCCGCATGTCATATTGCCCACAGCTCGGACAGGCTTTGCCACGCGGTGCACCGCCGATTTGCACAACTTGTGACTGCGGATCAGATTTCAGCCCCATGCCTTCGCCTTCGATAAAACCTATCGTGATCAAATGATGTTCGATCACACCACCGATTGCGGCAAGAATTGACGGCACGTATTTGCCAGACATCCACGCACCACCACGCGGGTCAAACACCGCTTTCAGCTCTTCCACAACAAAACTGACATCCCCACCACGCCGGAAGACTGCAGATATCATCCGCGTCAGGGCGACAGTCCAGGCGAAATGCTCCATGTTCTTGGAGTTGATGAAAACTTCAAAAGGCCGACGGTGTCCATTGATCATGACGTCGTTTACCGTGATGTATATCGCGTGTTCACTATCGGGCCATTTCAGCTTGTACGTATTGCCTTCCAGTGCTTGCGGGCGGTCAAGCGGCTCGCTGATGTAAACAACTTCTGCGCCAGTCTCGGCCTCGGGAACATTTTCAGAACTTTCGCTGACGCTTAGGACGGAACCAGTCACATCGTTGGGACGATAGGTTGTGCATCCTTTGCAGCCGCTATCCCAGGCCGCCATGTAAACGTCTTTGAAGGCGTCAAAACTGATATCTTCGGGGCAATTGATTGTTTTCGAAATACTTGAATCGATCCATTTTTGTGCTGCGGCCTGCATACGCACATGATCCATCGGGGCAAGCGTTTGCGCATTTACAAAGTAATCCGGCAACTCTTTGTCGCCAAATTTTTCGCGCCAAAGCTGCACGGCATAGTCAACGACTTCTTCCTCTGTCCGGCTTCCGTCTTTCTGCAGCACCTTACGTGTGTAAGCATAAGCGAAGACCGGTTCGATCCCCGAGCTCACATTGCCCGCATAAAGGCTGATCGTGCCTGTCGGCGCAATAGAGGTGAGCAACGCATTTCGAATGCCATGTTCGCGGATCGCGGCGCGCACGTCTTCGTCCATCTCCATCATGTGGCCGGTGGCTAGGAATTTTTCTGCATCAAAAAGCGGGAAAGCCCCTTTCTCCTTCGCTAACTCCACCGAGGCCAGATAAGCGGCACGTGCAATTGCCTTCATCCAGCGCTCGGTCTGCTCCGCTGCCTCTTCCGAGCCATAGCGCAAACCGACCATCAGCAAAGCATCCGCCAGACCAGTTACACCAAGGCCAATACGACGTTTTGTCTGCGCTTCCTGTGCCTGCTGAGGCAAGGGAAAACGACTGGCGTCTACGACATTATCCATCATCCGCACGGCTGTCGCGACGAGTTCACTTAACGCTTCCTGATCCAAAGACGCCTTTTTGGCAAAAGGAGCGTACACAAGACGTGCCAGATTTACAGACCCAAGTAAGCAAGCGCCATATGGCGGCAACGGCTGTTCACCGCAGGGATTGGTCGCAGCAATTGTCTCGCAATAGGAAAGGTTGTTCATCGCATTGATCCGGTCGATGAAAATCACCCCCGGTTCAGCCTGATCATACGTCGACTGCATGATCTTGTTCCAAAGATCGCGCGCCTCGACGGTGTGATAAATCTTTCCGTTAAAGGTAAGGTCCCAGCTTTTGTTAGCCTTCACCGCTTCCATGAAGGAATCGGTAACAAGAACTGATACATTGAACATCCGCAAACGCGCGGGGTCACGCTTTGCCGTGATGAAGTCTTCGATATCAGGGTGGTCACAGCGCATCGTTGCCATCATCGCGCCACGGCGACTGCCAGCGCTCATGATTGTGCGACACATCGCGTCCCACACGTCCATAAACGACAAGGGGCCAGATGCATCAGCCGCAACACCCAGCACATCCGCACCTTTCGGCCTGATCGTGCTGAAATCATACCCGATCCCGCCGCCTTGCTGCATGGTCAGCGCGGCCTCGCGCAACATATCGAAAATACCACCCATGCTGTCCGGGATCGTTCCCATGACAAAGCAGTTGAACAGTGTCACGGACCTATCGGTACCTGCCCCAGCTGTAATTCTTCCGGCTGGCAGATACTTAAAACCTTCAAGCGCAGTGTAAAATTTTTCTTCCCAGACTGCCGGGTCTTTTTCAACCTTGGCCAGGGAACGCGCGATCCGCCTCCAGGTATCCTCGACCGTTGCATCAACCGGGGTACCATCAGAAGATTTCAGACGGTACTTCATATCCCAGATTTGTTCAGCGATCGGGGCGGAAAAACGGCTCATCGGCAGGTCCTTGGTGGCAGAACGAAAGGAGATACACGATAGGCTGCCAGACTATTTCGGTCAATTGCTATCAAACCATAAATCGCGGGTCATAAAAATGACTACACTAGATATAGCTACAATTTTCTGTTCTCCAATGAAACTCACGCATTGTTCAAAAAGAGAAAACGTTGAATTTGATGCGAAGGCGGGACTTGAACCCACATCCTCTCTACCGTACTATTATAGTGCTTGCCGGCACCAGTTATAATACTCGAAAGCAGAGCGCTCTGTCCTTTTGAGCTACTTCGCTACATTTCACCGAGCCAAGATTTAGATTTCGACTCATCAAGGAGTCCTGTTTGCGTCTTGATTCTACGGAAATGGTACGTACAGCAGCCTTTTCGGTCAATTGTAATCCGCTCCGAATTTGCGTTATGATGCAAGAGTCGGCAGGTAATTCTTGCTACATGTTGGGGTTGTTGATGAAAAATACCATAAATCTGGTAAAGCTTTGCGTCGGCATCGACTCTTTTGAACAGCTCGAAGCGTACCGTGCCAGTCGCCGTGTTGAGGGCGAAGATACCCCAAGCCAGCATATTACCCGCATGTGGCCAAGGCGCGAAGCAGAGCTTTTGAATGGCGGGTCCCTTTACTGGGTTATCAAAGGTGTCATTCAGGCGCGCCAACGTGTCTTGCGACTGGACGAAGCCATTGGAAAAGATGGTATAAGACGCTGCGCAATCGTAATGGACCCAAAACTATTCCGGACAGAACCCGCACCACGGCGACCCTTTCAGGGCTGGCGCTATCTTGACCCGAACGACAGCCCCCGGGATCTGAAACTATCCCGCGAGAAAGAAGACAGTCTTCCTCATGCGCTTTCAGCCGCCCTTGCCGATATTGGTGTACGTTAGATCGATAGCCAAGGATCTGTTTAAACACTATCGATAAGGCTTATAAGGCGCATCTTCGCGTCACAATGCCAAGTTTTTCGGCAACCTTACCGATTCTTTCCAAGCACGGTCTAAACACAATTGTTTCTAGCGGCCCGACAATTCGTAAACTTGTGGTCATTTGTTGCAGGTAAATGAGAGTTGTTTGGTTACTGTGCAAACCCAACTGGATAATAGTTTCCGCCGAATTCGCCGGAAATTTAAGTCCAGTTTTGAGGCGGTCCTGAGCGGTACCCCCGGCTTATTCCCCGGTTCATGTGCATTCAATCAACGCATCAAATATCACAATCTGACGAATTGAAATCCAAAACTTTGTGCAATCGTCCGAAGTTTTTATTTGATCGTTTATTAAATTATATTTTACCGTTCGTTCGTTAAATTACTTCCTTTTATTTTCCACCATTATGCTCAGTCGCACGGCCCAGGCACGGTCTACAGCAGAAGGCAAAAGTTAGGTAGCGAACGAATTTGTACACAATAGTGCACAATGGAAGATCGGATCAAATTAACCTTTAAATGCCACTCTTTAGGTCCAGTTAAGATTCCTCACAAGTACGTGAATTTACAGGGTTTCGAGGCGTGAACATACCTTTGGGTGCTCAACAGACCGGCGAAAGAGAAATGTGCCGGGATGTCACCTGTATGTCTTAGAAAGAAAATGCCATGTCTGAACATTTACTTACTGTTTTCCAGTTTAACGGCCCTCTCGGGACGCCACCCTCTGTTACTTCGGGAAAGGTAGAGTCGGATATTGGAGGCGCACAAAACGGAATTCTAGAAGACAACGACGGAATACTCGGCAACGACGATGACGGAGTTTCCACCTTCAGAGGTGCCCCAATCGACTTTCTTGGTCACGGTACGTTCAAGTTTGACGGCCCGACGGGGACAGAGAGCATACCTGTTATCATGTTCGAGGCCGGTGGTTTAACCTTCATGTTCTTCCCTGACGGCCCACCCGTTATTACTGATGGGACGCAATATACACTGAACTTATCGAGTACTGACCCGGTACCCATCTGCTTCGCCGAGGGCACTAAAATTCGCACACCCTTTGCTGATGTTCCGATTGAGTCTCTTTCAGCGGGCGACTGGGTCATCACACCTCAGCGGAAAATTCACCAAATCAAGTGGATCGGATCGTTTGAAGTGACAATTCCTATGGGTCTGTCCGACGTGTTCGAGAAACGGCTGCCAGTTCGGATTGAGGCTGATGCACTGGGCAAAGGTAAACCTTACGACACATTATACCTGTCGCAGCAGCACCGGGTTATGCTTGATGGGTTGGACGTATCCATGATGACAGGACACGATGCTGCCCTCGCCCCAGCGGTATTGCTGACCGAAGCAAATAATGGCGTCAACATTGATCGCAGCGTTCGCCGCATCCGGTACTATCACATCCTCTGCTCAGAGCACGTGGTTCTGGTGGCAAACGGGCTGCCCTGTGAAAGCCTGTTGCCTGGTGAAGTCGCGCTGAATGGGTTCGACGAAAAGACCTGGGAAGAAATTCTAGAAGCCTGCCCTGAATTGGGTGATCCGGAAAATCGCAAGGCCTACTTGCCCGTAAAGCCGGTACTTAAAGGCTTTGAAGTGCGGGCGCTACGGCGCAGAAAACGCCCAATCGGCTACTACAGCCCAAAAGCGAAAAAAGCGAATATATTTAGGGAGTTAGCTCATGCTCGACAGTCATAATCCTTCAACGGCAGGTTCCAGTTCGTTCCAACAATCATCACAAGATCAATCCTCTGATCAAACGAATGGTCTGCCGCAAGGTGTTGTGGTGGTGACGCTGCTTCTTTTCAGCTTCTTCTTCGTTAGTGGCTTCCTTGTGGGTCTCTTATTCTGATCAGCCTTAAAAACTCTGTCAGTTTCCGCTCGTCAAACAACGCAGATCTGAAAAACAAAAAGCTGTAGCGGAACTTCGCCACCCCCCACAGGCGAAACTATGCCCTCGCTCTCTCGCGAGGGCGCTTTTGTTCGCGCTGTCTTTTGGGTTTCAGCCGACTCTTAGTTTCTCAAGAAGCACTTCAAGGCTGTCTTTGTCCTGCGCGCCCACCTCGACGTTACGTGCGCGAAACAAGGTAGCCTGTGATTTCAGAATCAAACCATCGTCCAGTATTTTCAAATGATTTGCCCGCATGGTGTCACCTGTTGAGGTGATATCTGCAATCGCTTCTGCGGTTTCATTCTTCACGGTCCCTTCCGTCGCGCCCTGACTGTCTACAAGCTGATAGTCCGCCACGCCGTTGTCCCGAAGGAATTCGCGCACCAGGCGATGGTACTTTGTTGCAACCCTCAGCCGAAACCGATGTACGCGTCGAAAGGCCGCCGCCGCCGCATCCAGATCTTCAAGTGTTTGAACATCAACCCAACACTTGGGAACTGCAATCACAAGGTTCGCGTTCCCAAAACCCATTTGTGTTAATTCAGTTACTCGCGTGTCCCATGCTGCAAGCTTTTCACGGATAAGGTCTGTTCCCGTTACCCCAAGATGGATGCGCCCGGCTGCCAGTTCGCGCGGGATTTCACCTGCGCTCAGCAAAACCAGTTCAACCCCATCCGCGCCGTCCACAGCGGCCGCATACTCCCGGTCACTGCCGGTGCGACGCAACGAAACACCACGCGCACCGAACCAATCAAAGGTTTTCTCCATCAGCCGGCCTTTGGAAGGGATGCCAAGTTTCACGCTCATTCCTGCGTCCCTTCCAGTCCCAAAACCAACTCGGGTCGAATAACACCGCCAACTGCCGGGATAGATCGCCCCTGACCCAGTACCTTTGTGAGCGCATCGTAACGCCCACCCATCGCGATTGGCGGTAAATCCGGCCGGCCAACTGCTGAAAAACTAAATACAAAACCATCATAATATTCCAGCGTGGTGCGCCCGTGGCTGGCCTCGAAATCAAGCGTCTCAACGTTTATCCCGCGCACCGCCATTGCCTCAAGACGCTGATCCATCTTTCTGACAGCATCTGATATTGACGGCATATCCACTGCAATATCACGCAAGTTTTCGAGAGCATTCGGAGCGGTTTCACGCAGGCTGAGTATGTGGTCGAGCACTTCAACCTCTCCAGCACCAATCGGCTCAACAGTTGCGTCGTCCTTTAGTGTGTTCAAACGCTCTGCGATCTCCACACTGCTTCGCAGACCAATAAGTGGGCCGTCATCCTCGATCAGTTGTTCGATGGAATTATCCTCAAGCCTTTTCAGTATCTTGATCCTGGCTGCTGGTAATTTGGAGCGTCCACCGAACCGGTCGAGCAAGGCGCGAAACCGCCTTGGCCGCCAAATGTGACGAAGCAAGGCCTCCTTTCGCCGCTCGGTGGTCAAAAGCCCACGTACCGCAGCCATGAGTATCCCAATATCCCCGGTCGCTGCACGCAGGTTCAGCGGGGAAAGAACCGAGTCAAACATGGCAAAGACTTCGGCGTCTGCAGCAGCCGGGTTCTCGCGATCAAAAACCTCATAACCGACTTGAAAATACTCGTTCGAGCGTTCTGTATCTTCTTCCTGACGGCGAAACACCTCACCAGCGTAGGTGTAGCGTGCAGGTTCCGCGCCTTCGGCCATGTGCATCTGAACAACTGGCACCGTAAAATCCGGGCGCAGCATTTGTTCACCCCGTAACGGGTCCGAGGTAACATAGGCCCGCGCACGAATGTCTTCGCCATAGAGGTCCAGCAATGTGTCAGCCGGCTGCAAAATATCTGCTTCTACCGGTGTCGCGCCCGCCGCTTCAAAAAACGCCATAAGACGCTGCGCTTCTGCGCGAAGGTCCGCCTTAGAGGCCATTTCAGGCTCCTGCCCCAGCTAAAATCCGTCTCACTTCAGCGACCAAAGCACCGCGCGCCACCTCTGTCTGTGCTGGTTGCGATTTCCATTCCTCGTGGCTCGCGCTTTCGGCGATTTTTGCACCCAGGATCAAATCCTTGATCTGGACAACACCACGTTCCTGTTCGTCGCCCCCCTGAATGACGGCAACAGGCGACGCGCGTTTGTCCGCATACTTAAGCTGATTGCCAAAATTCTTTGGGTTCCCCAAATAGACTTCGGCGCGGATGCCTGCATTGCGCAGTTCGGACACCATCGCCTGATAGTCAGCCATCCGGTCCTTATCCATCACCGTCACAACCACGGGGCCGTGCACCGCAGAACTTAACCGGCCCTTTGCGTGCAGCGCAGCCAGTAGCCGATCCACACCAATAGAAATGCCCGTCGCCGGTACCGCCTGCCCGGTAAAGCGCTTCACCAGATCATCATAGCGACCACCACCTGCAACAGAGCCAAACTGGCGTGGGCGGCCCTTCTCATCCTTGATCTCGAATGTGAGTTCAGCCTCAAACACAGGCCCGGTGTAGTACCCAAGCCCACGAACAACAGAGGGGTCAATTTCAACCCGGTCTGAACCATAACCCTGCGCCGCCATCAACTCTGCAATCGTCTCAAGCTCATTCACGCCATCCACACCCACAACAGACCCTGTGACAAGTTCGTGCAGCCGCTCAACGGTTGCTGCTCCGCTTTCGCGTTTGGCTGCCATGAAGCCCATGACAATCTCGCCCTGCTCTGCTGACAGCCCGGCCCCTTTGGTAAAATCGCCGCTTTCGTCTTTGCGGCCTTCGCCAAGCAGCGCGCGTACTCCGTCCGGTCCCAGTCGGTCGAGCTTGTCTATCGCACGCAGCACGACGCCACGTTCGTGGATAAATTTATCCGGGTCGGACGGATCCAGAACCCCGGCGACTTCCATCACACCATTCAGAACTTTGCGATTGTTGACCCGCACAATGTAATCACCACGCGGAATACCAACGGTTTCAAGCGTATCGGACAGCATCGAGCATATCTCAGCATCAGCCGCCACATTCGGCGCACCAACAGTATCCGCATCACACTGATAGAATTGACGAAACCGCCCTGGCCCGGGTTTTTCATTACGCCAGACCGGCCCCATTGCATAGCGTCGATAAGGCGTTGGCAAATCGTTTCTGAACTGCGCATAGACCCGCGCGAGCGGGGCCGTTAGATCGTAACGCAGCGCAAGCCAATCGCCTGCATCCTTGTCGTCGTTCTCTTGCCAGGCGAACACGCCGTCGTTCGGCCGGTCCACATCCGGCAGGAACTTTCCCAACGCCTCGACCGTTTCAACAGCCGACGTTTCAAGCGCATCAAAACCATAGGCATGATAAACCCCGGCGATCGCATCCAGCATCTCGCGGCGCTCGCTGACTTCCGCACCAAAATAGTCACGGAAACCCTTTGGCGTTTCGGCCTTGGGTCTGGGTTGTTTCTTTTGCTTGGCCATGGGTCTTTGTCTCTTTGGGTCATCTTGCGCGCGGTTTAACCGAGGGGGACCGCAGGGGCAAGCAATGCCCGCATTGTATATACTGAAACAACAATTATAACGGCCTGATGACAATTCAACAAAACTTCGAACTGGTGGTTTTTGACTGCGACGGCGTCTTGATTGACAGTGAAATCATTTCTTCTTCTGCAAACGCCGAAGCTTTGACAAAAGCCGGATACCCAATCACCACCGAAGAGGTCATCCAGCTTTATACAGGCGTCCCGGATGCGTCGCTATATGCCGAAGTAGAGGCCAAGCTTGGTCGCCCGCTACCGGAAAGGTTTGACGAAGATATCAAGAAACTGGTTTTCCAAAAGTACCGAACAGAACTGCATGCAATAACAGGTGCGCGTGAGGTGCTGAGTTCGCTGAAGACAACAAAATGTATCGCGTCAAGTTCTTCGCCGACAAAACTGGCTCTGGGTTTGATAGAAACAGCACTTTATGAGCTTGCCTATCCGCATATCTATTCCGCCAATCTTGTCGCACGCGGCAAGCCACACCCCGATATCTTTGAATTTGCTGCCCGTGAGATGAAGTCTGCACCCAGTAATTGTCTTGTGATCGAAGATAGCGTCGCAGGTGTTACCGCCGCACGCGCTGCCGGAATGGCCTGTATCGGTTTTGATGGAGGGTCGCATTGCATGAACGGCCACGCGGAAAAACTCAAAAATTCCGGTGCCTTTACTGTGATCGGCAGCCTGACAGAACTTTTGGAGATCGCTTTATGAAATCGAGCACTGCAAGTAGATGGAGTTTTTAAACAGGTAGCTCGGTTGTAGATTTCATTTCCTTCAAGGAAAAGCTCGATACTACCGACTGTACATGTGGATTGCGCAGCAAGTTGTGGGTCATGAATTCCTCATAGGCCTCGACATCGGCGACTCTTATTTTCAGGATGTAGTCGGATGTACCTGACAGCGCATGACATTCCAGAATTTCGGGGTGGAGCCGAACCATCGCCGCAAACCCTTCAACAGCTTCTGCGGAATGATCTGCGAGAGAAACACTTGCGAAAACGCACAACTTGGCATCAACCGCGGCCGGATTCAGCAAAGCCACCCGCTTGCGCACGATATCCGCTGCATCAAACTCCTGCAGTTTTCGCCAAACTGTACTTTGCGCCATGTTTGTGCGTTCTGCAATTTCTGCCAAAGAGGCAGATGAATCGCGCTGAATTTCTCGCAATATCGCTTTTTCATTATCATTAAATTTCATAATTTCGCATATTACTGGAAATTTCACTCAAATTCGAGTGTTTTCCAGAGGTCTTTGGAAATAAGCCCCATTCCATAGAAACTATGCTGTGAAAAAGGAACTTCTATGCCTGAAAAACGCCCATATTCATCCAATATGCCGGATCAGAACGGTCGCTATCATTATACAGATGAAGAAATTGCCGTTTGGGGGGAATTGTTCGAGCGTCAGATCGAATTTCTGAAGAACCGTATCACGCCAGCCTATTTTCAGGGCATTGAAAAGCTGGGGCTCACGAAACACCGAGTGCCGCAAGTCGCAGACATTGATGCCCAGCTATCACAGCTTACCGGGGCGGGTGTCGAAGGTGTACCGGCGATCATTCCGCCAACACGGTTCTTCACACTTCTGTCTCAACGCAAGTTCCCAATTGCCACGTTCCTGCGCCGCCGCGAGGATATCGACTATATTGAAGAGCCTGATCTTTTTCACGAGGTCTTTGGCCATTGCCCGTTGCTGACCGACGCTGCTTATTGTGATTTCATCGAAGGGTTCGGAAAGCGCGCGCTGTCGCTTGGGAAAGACTATTCTTGGCATATGTTCCGACTGTTCTGGTTTACGGTTGAGTTTGGTATGATTGACACGCCGGACGGACCGCGCGCCTACGGTGCTGGTATTGCATCGTCACCCTCAGAAGCAGACCATGCGACAAATGGCGCAGCGACCCTTCGACCCTTTGACATGAAAGAAGTCCTGCGCACGCCTTATCGCATAGACATTCTACAACCTGTTTACTTCGTGATCGACAGTTTTCATGAACTTGCGATGTCGCTTGAGGCCGACTTTGAAACACTGATCAACGACGCTAAAACCAAAGGCGACCTGCCTAGCGCTACATGACAGCGCGGCGTAATCCGGCTTGCTCAGCCCCTATTGCGCACGGTATGAGACCCTATGTCCAACACCCTGACCATACTTGAAGAACAGATTGCCCACCTGACCCGCACGGTCGAGGATTTATCTGATGTCGTTGCCCGGCAGGAAAATGAGATTTCATTGCTCACAAACAGAGTCAGAATGCTGATGGAACGTTCAGCGGAACGCGAACTGGAGCATGGTGGACAGGCCATGTTGGCGGATCAGAAACCGCCGCACTGGTAAACTCAATCCGTTGTCCAGAAGTAGAGGGCAGCAATTTGATAGTTTTGGTCGCATCCAGAGATTAGATTTCTTCGACCATCACAACGCCGGTCAGGCTTTTGACTGCGCTTTTTATTTGCATGTTAACTGGAAAATCCTGTTCCAGCGAAATCTCGACTTCGCCAGGCAACGTTGGATCGAGCAAGCAAAGGGTTACTGGCCCTCTTGATCGTGCTTCGGCCCGGCTCAGTACAGATGCAACGGCGGGTATCGCCTCGGCCCCGTCAACATAGACCTTCAGCCCCATAGAGCCGACATCGGATACGACATTGTCTATCGGCTGGACCCCACGCGCCAACAGCTTCAGCTGATCGCTTTCCATCTTCGCCTCGACAGTCACAACAACATTTGCACCAACCTCAAGATAATCACGCGCCTTTTCAAGAACGTCTGAAAAAATGGTAACTTCGTAGCCACCCGTCGTGTCAGAAAGCTGCGCAAAGGCAAACCTGTTCCCACGTGCAGATTTCCGCTCCTGCCGCCCGGCGATCGTACCCGCCAACTTAGCAATCATTGCGCCAGCCTTGGCCTTTTCTTCAAGCTCGGCAAGGGTCATCACCTTTTTGCGCTTAAGTGCCAGTGCATAGTCATCAAGCGGATGGCCTGACAGATAGAACCCGATTGCCTTGAACTCTTCGCCCAGACGCTCGGCTGGAAGCCAGTCTTCAACAGGTGACAAGCGTGGCTCCGGCAAATCATCGCCAGCTTCACCAAACAGCGAAACCTGACTAGACGCGCGCTGTTCGTGAATCGCGGCTGAGTAGTTTACCAACGCATCAAGGCTGTCAAAGACACGTCTGCGGTTCTTGTCGAGCTCATCAAAAGCACCTGCACGCGCCAGCATCTCCATCGGTCTTTTGCCGACACGCTTCAGATTAACGCGGCGCGCCATATCGAACAGCGTCACGAAGGGATTGTCACCACGCCCTTCAACAACCAGACCCATTGCATCTGCACCAACATTCTTAAGAGCGCCCAGCGCATAAACGACACAACCTTCTGACACGCTGAACATCGCTTCAGAACGGTTGACGCAAGGCGGAACAATTTCGATCCCCAAACCGTCACGATCCAGTGGTTTTCGTACCTCCTCGGCATAAACCGCGAGCTTGTCTGTCAAATGAATATCGCAGTTCATGACCCCGGCCATAAACTCTACCGGGTAGTTCGTCTTGAGCCACGCAGTCTGGTAGCTAACCACCGCATATGCGGCAGCGTGTGATTTGTTGAAACCGTAGTTCGCAAACTTTTCGAGAAGATCGAAAACTTCGCTCGCCTTTTTCTTATCAACGCCATTGGCTTTGGCGCCGGCTTCAAATTTGGGACGCTCCGCGTCCATCGCTTCCTTGATCTTCTTCCCCATCGCGCGACGCAAGAGGTCAGCGCCACCAAGCGTATAGCCCCCCATGACCTGCGCAATCTGCATCACCTGTTCCTGATAGACGATGATACCTTGGGTTTCCTCAAGGATATGGTCGATCAGCGGATGAATTGACTCGAGCTCTTTCAGGCCGTTCTTCACCTCGCAATAGGTTGGAATATTTTCCATCGGACCAGGACGATACAGCGCGACTAGGGCGACGATATCTTCGATACAGGTCGGCTTCATCCGTTTCAGCGCATCCATCATGCCGCTGGATTCCACCTGGAATACTGCAACCGTTTTCGCGGCGGCATAGAGCTTGTACGTCGCCTCATCATCCAGAGGGATTGTGCCAATATCAATCTCGACACCGCGCAGTTTTAACAGATCAAGCGCATTCTGGATCACCGTCAGCGTCTTCAATCCCAGGAAGTCGAACTTGACCAGTCCGGCCTGCTCTACCCATTTCATGTTGAACTGGGTCGCGGGCATATCAGAGCGCGGGTCTTGATAAAGCGGCACCAATGCCTCAAGCGGTCTGTCGCCAATCACAACACCGGCCGCGTGGGTCGACGCATTCCGCAACAACCCTTCGACCTGCATTCCGTAGTCGAGCAATCGCTTGACCACTTCCTCATTGCGCGCCTCTTCACGAAGGCGCGGTTCATCCTCAAGTGCTTTGTGGATTGAGACAGGCTTAACACCTTCGACCGGGATCATTTTGGAGATTCGATCCACCTGCCCGTATGGCATCTGTAAGACACGGCCAATATCGCGCACAGCGGCCTTACTCAGTAAAGCACCGAAAGTTATGATCTGCCCGACTTTGTCACGGCCATATTTTTCCTGCACATAGCGGATAACCTCTTCCCGGCGATCCATACAGAAATCGATGTCAAAATCCGGCATCGAAACGCGTTCTGGGTTCAGGAATCGCTCAAACAGAAGCGAATAGCGTAGCGGGTCAAGGTCGGTGATCGTCAGCGCATAGGCCACAAGCGAACCAGCGCCAGACCCCCGACCGGGGCCAACAGGAATACCATGATCTTTAGCCCAATGAATAAAGTCCGCAACAATCAGAAAGTAACCAGGGAACCCCATTCCGACGATGATATCAAGCTCAAAATCCAACCGCGCCTGATACTCTTCAACAGACGCTGCGTGCGGAATGACGGCCAAACGCTCTTTCAGTCCTGCATTTGCCTGACGGCGAAGCTCTTCCACTTCGTCATCCGCAAACTTTGGTAGGATGGGGTCACGCCGGTACGCCTGAAACGCACAACGCTTGGCGATCTCTACCGTGTTTTCCAAAGCTTCCGGCAGATCGGCAAACAGTGTTGCCATTTCCTGCGGGGATTTGAAATAGTGTTGCGGTGTCAATCGGCGGCGCGGTTCTTGCTGATCTACATATGCTCCATCAGCGATGCAGATCAGCGCATCATGCGCCTCGTACATTTCAGTGTTTGGGAAATAGACATCATTCGTTGCAACAAGTGGCAGGTCCATTGCATAGGCCATTTCCACCAGTCCGCGTTCGGTTGCACGCTCTGCTTCAGTGCACTGCCCGCCCTCGCCCGGATGACGCTGCAGTTCAACATATAAACGGTCTGCAAAAGCTGCTTTCAGTTGATCCATAAGCGCTTGGGCTTTTGGACCTTGACCGTTTTGCAAAAACATCCCAACCGGGCCTTCAGGCCCACCCGTCAAGCAAATCAAACCACCTGAATGCGCCTCAAGCTCTTCCAAAGTGACTTGTGGGAGCTCCTCCCCGGCATCGACGTAAAGGCACGAAGAAAGCTTCATCAGGTTTTCATAGCCAGCTTCGTTTTTCGCAAGCAATACAACAGCAGCCGGTGGCCGTGGCCGTTCGCCGGGGGCAGCCTTATCAAAACTCAGATCGACTTGACAGCCAATGATGGGTTGCACCCCCGCCTCTGACGCGGTGACAGAAAACTCCAATGCGGCGAACATGTTGTTGGTGTCAGTGATCGCAACCGCTGGCATTTCATGTTTTGCGCAAAGGCCGGGCAGTTTTTTGACGGGAACGGCACCCTCTAGAAGAGAGTATTCCGTATGGACGCGCAGGTGAATGAATCGGGGATCAGCAGTCATGGCGTCAGCTTAGCGACCGATGCTTTTCAGGGAAACCAGATAAACTGCGTGCTGCAACGAAATAAAGAGAGACAGCAATATGGTAAAGTCCGCTCTGCGGGAGTTGGTGTAAAACCCTTTCCCCAAAAGTGTCGCCAGTGTCCATTATCGATACGCATTTGAATGCGACCCGAGCCATTCGCGCCTTGAAACTTGCAATATTTATGAGGAGATCAAAGATGCGCGGTCGTTGTTTGTGTGGAGCCACCAGGTTCGAAGTCGACCCACCTGTCCAAACTTGCGTCAACTGCCATTGTGAAAGTTGCCGAAGGCAGTGCTCTGCGCCAATGACAACCTATATTGGCGTGCTAGACACTCAATGGCGATGGACCAGCGAAGCACCCAAAGTCTATAAATCATCTCCGGGTGTCGAAAGAACCTTCTGCGAAAACTGCGGCACGCCGCTTTCGTTTCGATCAGAAAAAATGTCGGGTGTCATGCACCTCTATGTAGCCGCAATGGACGAACCAGAGAAATTTGAACCAACGCTCCACGTTGCCTACGAGGAAAAGCTTCCTTGGTTGAAACTTGCTGATAATCTACCAACGTGTATCGGGCCAGATTACACCAGAGGTTAATCACGTCCTGAACTACAGCTTTCGCACCCTACTAACGCCGAGCCAAACCCGCTTCAACGAAGCCAGATTGTTCCATTCCGACAAAGCAACTGACAGTCGTCAGCGTCAGCACCGATATCTTCGAAATTCAGAATGTCGTCTGCGCGGCCACCCGTGAACCGGGGGTCATCGCATTCATTGTCCCGCGCCCATTCTGAGCTGTTGTCGCCAAAATTGATCATCGCACATTCGGAAACATTTGATTGCTCTTTCGTGCGGTTTAGCCGGATCTGGCCCAGATTAAACAGCTTCTGACAATCTGATGCGTCATGCATTATATTCTCTTCGCTCGTGGATGTTGCCACGCCCCAGCCAACAAACCGTGGGTCATCACATTCGGAATCAAGAGCGTAATCACCATTGTCATCGCCAAATTTAATGCTCTGCGCAGACGCCGCAGAGACGTTTAAAAGACTTGCTGAAAAAAGTGCTAAGAAAAAAATACGTGCCATGACGGGTCTCCTGTTTGCCTGCCGATGCTTGTTTTAGGTCCATAAACCAATAGTTAAGATAGCCTATTGCCAAGCGGCCATTTTGAAAACTTTAAACTTTGTTTGCACATATATTTTCCAGTAAAATCACAAAATCTATCGATTAGATTGAAAATCTTGAAACTCTTTTTCGCCTCAGCAGCGATTCATTTCTTGCCACAAGACGATTTTGCAGCTTTCCTGAAAGCACAATAGGGAAGGCGCCACTGGCTTTACGTCGCATCGGGCCAGCGCAAAGAGGGTAACATCCCTCCAAACAGAAAGCGACATTGGAAAACTCATGAGCCAGATTGCGTTTCTCTTGAATGGGGATTCTGTCTGTCTGACCAACGCGTCGCCGACACGCACACTTCTTGACTGGTTACGCGAAGATAAAGGCATGACTGGAACAAAGGAAGGCTGCAACGAAGGCGATTGCGGGGCCTGCACTGTCATGGTCAGCGACGAAACTGGTGTGCGGGCAATGAACGCCTGTATCCTGTTTCTGCCGCAGTTGAACGGCAAATCTGTTCGTACGGTTGAGGGCCTGAGTGGACCGGATGGTGAACTACACCCTGTGCAACAGGCCATGGTAGACCATCACGGGTCCCAATGCGGGTTCTGCACGCCAGGTTTTGTGATGTCGATGGCCACAGCACATTTGAATGGCGCTACCGACTATGATGATCAGCTTGCTGGCAACCTCTGCCGCTGCACCGGGTATGCGCCGATTGTTCAGGCTGCAAAAACAGCCGCGAGCGAACCCGTACCGGTTTGGCTTTCTGGCGCTCCAGACACGCCGATTGCCGAGCCGATCGAAAGCGACACTCTGGCATTGCCACGCACTGCAGACGAGTTGGCCCAGTGGTATGAGGCACATCCAGACGCAACTCTGATTGGTGGCGCAACGGACGTCGGGCTTTGGGTTACCAAGCAATTGCGCGATCTTGGCCCGGTTGCTTTTTTGAATGGTGTTCAAGATCTGAAAGATACTTCAGTTTCCGACGAAGACATTCACATAGGCGCCGGGGTTACCATCACCGATCTTGGTACACTAATGTCGGAACACCACCCGTCATTTGCCGAGATGATCCGCCGCTATGGCTCCACTCAGGTGCGTAATGCGGCAACTATAGGGGGTAATATTGCCAACGGTTCCCCAATTGGGGACGGCCCACCCGCCTTGATCGCGCTTGGTGCCACGCTTTATCTGCGCAAGGGAGACAGGCGGCGCAGCCTGTCGCTTGAGGACTTCTTTATAGACTATGGCAAACAAGACCGCGAACCCGGAGAGTTTGTTGAAGCAATCAGCATTCCACGCCAGCCCGATCATCTTCGGTGTTACAAAATCTCAAAACGCTTTGATCAGGATATTTCTGCGGTCTGCGGATGTTTTAACATTATGATCGAACACGATCAGGTTACGGCCGTCCGGATCGCCTTTGGTGGTATGGCCGGAATACCAAAGCGCGCCTCGCATGTTGAAGCCGCACTTATTGGCCAGCCTTGGACAGCAGAAACAATTGCAGCGGCCCGCCCGGCCTTCACCAAAGATTTCACTCCATTAAGTGATATGCGCGCTTCTGCGACGTATCGGCTTCAATCTGCGCAAAACCTTCTGGATCGCTTTTTTGCCGAGACCGAAGGCACTGCGACAAATGTTCTGGAGGTCCGCGCATGAGTGTTGCAACATCCCTCCCTCATGACGCAGCACGCCTGCATGTCACTGGTCAGGCCCGCTATGTAGATGACATTCCGACACCTGCGAACTGCCTGCATCTGGCATTTGGCCTGAGCGAAATTGCGCATGGCGAATTTACAGCAATCGATCTTGCGGCGGTTCGCGCTGCAAACGGCGTTGTTGCCGTTCTGACAGCCGAGGATTTACCAGCCGCAAATGACGTGTCGCCATCTGTCCATGACGAGCCATTGTTGTCCGACGGACCGGTGCACTATGTCGGCCAACCGATATTCATGGTCGTTGCGAATAGTCACCTTGCCGCGCGCAAGGCTGCGAAGCTCGGCAAAATCAAGTACATCGAAAAACCTGCGATTTTTTCAATCGAAGAAGCGCTTGCCGCGAACAGCCGTTTTGAGGACGGGCCGCGCATCTATAGCAAAGGGGACGCAGAGGCCGCGCTGGCAAAAGCACCTCATGTGATTGAAGGTACGCTCGAAATGGGCGGACAAGAGCATTTTTACCTTGAGGGGCAAGCCGCCCTCGCGCTGCCGCTCGAAGGCGGGGACATGCTGGTGCATTCCTCAACGCAGCACCCAACTGAAATTCAGCACAAAGTGGCCGAGGCGATTGGCCAGCCGATGCATTCTGTGCGGGTAGAAATCCGGCGCATGGGCGGCGGCTTTGGTGGCAAGGAAAGTCAGGGTAATGCGCTGGCCGTCGGCTGTGCGGTTGCCGCGCGACTTACAAACCGCCCGTGCAAAATGCGTTATGACCGGGATGATGACATGGTCATCACCGGGAAACGCCATGATTTTCGCATCACATATAAAGTTGGTTTTGATGACAACGGCCAGATTGAGGGCATCACCTTTAATCAGATGACGCGTTGTGGTTGGGCGTTGGATTTATCCTTACCTGTCGCTGACCGGGCAATGCTTCATGCCGACAATGCCTATCATCTGCCAAATGCGCGGATCGAAAGCCACCGTTTACGTACCAACATGCAATCCGCCACGGCCTATCGTGGATTTGGCGGGCCGCAGGGCGTTCTTGGTATAGAGCGTGTGATGGACCACATAGCAGCACATCTGAAAGCCGATCCCTTTGCCGTACGCTCCGTCAACTTTTACAGCGATGCGCATGGTGCAAGCACCGGAGCCTCCGGCGGGGATACTTCCGGAATGGAGAAAACAGCAGAAAAACAAACAACGCCCTATCATCAACCGATTGAAGATTGTGTTATCAACGCCTTGGCGAAAAAACTGGCCGAAACATCCGAATACCAAAAGCGGCGTGCAGCAATTGTGAAGTGGAATGCTGCGAATCCGGTACTGAAAAAGGGTATAGCACTCACCCCGGTCAAATTTGGCATCAGCTTCACGTTGACCCATCTTAATCAGGCAGGTGCATTGGTGCATGTCTATCAGGATGGCTCGGTCCATATGAACCATGGTGGCACTGAAATGGGCCAGGGTTTGTTTCAGAAGGTGGCACAGGTCGCGGCCAGCCGGTTTGGTGTCAGCCTTGAAAAGATCAAGATCACGGCAACCGATACCGCGAAAGTTCCGAATACCTCGGCGACGGCAGCGTCTTCCGGATCTGATCTGAACGGAATGGCTGTAAAGGCCGCGTGTGACACGATCCGGGAAAGAATGGCTGAGTTTTTAGCAGAGCGTCATCAGGCATCTGCCTCTGATGTTGTCTTCGCAGATGACAAAGTATTGGTTGGCAGCGAAAGCTACAGCTTTGAAGAGGTTGCGAAACTTGCCTATGAAAACCGCGTCAGCCTGTCTGCAACAGGGTTTTATAAGACACCTGAAATTAAGTGGGACAGGATTGCCGGTCGTGGGCGGCCATTCTTTTATTTTGCTTACGGCGCCGCTGTTTCCGAGGTAGTGATTGACACCTTGACCGGGGAAAACCGCATTTTACGCACTGACATTCTGCATGATGCCGGCGCTTCGCTTAACCCGGCGCTGGATATTGGGCAGGTTGAAGGCGGCTTTGTGCAGGGTGCAGGCTGGCTCACAACCGAAGAATTGGTCTGGGATGACAAGGGCCAGCTTCGGACACACGCGCCTTCGACTTATAAGATTCCTGCCTGTTCGGACCGTCCGGACGTGTTTAACGTTTCGCTGTTTGATACACCGAACCGGGAAGATACGATCTATCGGTCAAAAGCTGTTGGCGAGCCTCCTTTTATGCATGGAATTTCTGTTCTTATGGCGCTTTCGGATGCAATCGCTGCCTGCGGTGACGGCTCTGAATATGTGTCACTTGATGCACCCGCAACAGCAGAACATGTGCTGGCAGCAGTTGCAAGACAACGAGGTGCGGCATGAGCATAGATCGCGCCAAACTCTCAGCAACGCTTGCTGAACATGGGCCTGTTATCCGTGTTGTTGTGCTCAGCACACGTGGCTCCGCCCCTCGTGAAGCCGGGGCAGCAATGCTGGTCTGGGAAACGGGCCAGTCTGGCACCATAGGCGGTGGCGCGTTGGAATATGACGCAACATCGGAAGCGCGCAGAATGTTGGGCGACCAATCGATCACGCTGGTGCAGACAAAACCGCTGGGCCCAGCGCTCGGTCAATGCTGCGGCGGGTCGGTGACGCTTCTTCTGGAAAGATTTGCATCTGAAGACCTGCCCGATCGCGGTGGTGTTGAAGGTGTCTTCATGCGCCCGGTCAAACCAGACGCGGCTTCGGTTGTACCCGCGACGTTGCTTCGCTCGGCTAGTGAAGCCGCAGACGCCCCGATGTACACGGATGGTTGGGTTGCAGAAACCATTTCACCACGTCCCATACCTGTCTGGATTTACGGGGCCGGCCACGTTGGCCGTGCGCTTGCGTCGGTTCTGGCACCGCTATCGCCATACACTGTTACGCTGATAGACACATGTCCTGAAAAATTTCCTGAATCTTTGCCTGATGGTGTGGTGCCGGTTATCGCCGCCAATCCCGCTTCGCTAAGTTCCTACGCACCCCCGGATGCGCATCATTTGGTCATGACATATAGCCATGCTCTGGATTTGGAGCTTTGCCATAGCCTTCTGTCTCGTCCCTTCGCAAGCCTTGGTCTCATCGGTTCCGCCACCAAATGGGCGCGCTTTAAAAAGCGCCTTGCTTCACTGGGTCATACCAAGACACAGATCAACCGCATCACCTGCCCGATTGGTGATCCCGCGCTTGGCAAAGAACCACAAGCCATTGCCATCAGTGTTGCACAAACCTTTTTGCAAATGCGCACGCAACTCGACACACCCAAGGAGATCGCATCGTGACCCAAACCGCCCCCATATTGTTGACGGTTGACGGGCTGACCAAAGCCTATCCCGGCGTCGTCGCCAACAGCGATGTTTCCTTCACAATTGCCGAAGGCGAAGTGCACGCCTTGCTTGGCGAGAATGGTGCCGGAAAATCAACGCTCGTAAAAATGATTTACGGTCTTGTGCGCCCGGATTCTGGCAGCATGACACTTCGCGGTGCACCATATGAGCCATCCGAGCCACGCGCAGCCCGCGCAGACGGGGTTGCGATGGTGTTCCAACATTTTTCGTTGTTTGATGCACTTAATGTTGCCGAAAACATTGCTCTTGGAATGGAGAATCCACCTCCACAAAGCCAGTTGGCTGCCCGTATTCGCGACGTAAGTGAGACTTATGGTTTGCCGCTTGATCCGGCTGCTATCGTGGGAAACCTTTCGGCGGGTGAACGTCAGCGGGTGGAAATCATTCGTTGTCTTTTACAGGACCCGAAACTTTTGATCATGGACGAGCCAACCAGCGTCCTGACCCCTCAAGAAGTAGAAATCCTGTTCGAAACCCTGCGCAAACTCTCTGCAGAAGGAACTGCAATTCTTTATATTTCTCATAAGCTTGAAGAAATCCGTAACCTGTGTGACAGCGCAACCGTTTTGCGGCTTGGGAAAGTTGTTGGCACGTGTAACCCACGTGAGAAAACAGCGACTGAGCTTGCAGAAATGATGGTTGGCCAGATTCTTCACGTCCCGGTGCGTGCACCGCGCGACGTTGGTGATGTAGTGCTGGAAGTCAAAAACCTGTCCGCTGAGTCCCCCAACGCCTTTGGTACGTCCCTGAAAAATGTGAGTTTCACAGTCCGTGCTGGTGAAGTGCTGGGCATCTGCGGCGTTGCCGGGAATGGGCAGGATGAACTACTCGCCGCCCTGTCAGGCGAGGTTCGCGCGGATGCAGGTGCCGTTTTAGTCAACGGAACACCAGTTGGCACGCTGGGTCCAAATGAACGCAGACACCTTGCAATACTTGCAGCGCCCGAAGAACGGCTTGGCCACGCAGCAGCGCCTGACATGAGCCTTACAGAAAACGCGCTGCTGACAGGTGCAATTCGCGAAAAACTGACAAACCACGGATTCCTGAAATGGCCCGCGATCCGCGCATTCGCGGAAAAGGTAATTGAGGAATTTGATGTACGCACACCCGGAGCAGGCAATGCGGCCAGATCTTTGTCTGGTGGGAATTTGCAGAAATTTGTGGTTGGTCGCGAGGTCCTGCAACGCCCGGACGTGTTGGTTGTGAACCAACCGACCTGGGGTGTTGACGCTTCTGCCGCAGCTGCGATCCGCCAGTCGCTGCTCGACCTGACGGCCGAAGGCGCTGCAGTTATCGTGATCAGTCAGGATTTGGATGAACTTATGGAAATATCAGACAGCTTTGCTGCATTGAACGAAGGCCGCCTGACAGAGCCGCGTCCTGCGCTCGGACTGACAATTAACGAGATCGGCCTGATGATGGGCGGCGCACACGGTATGGAGGTTGCCCATGTTTAGGCTTGAGAAACGCCCACAACCTTCGCAGTTTTGGACGCTGCTTACCCCCATCATTGCCGTTGTCGCGACGATGATCGCAGGTGGTCTTTTGTTTGCGCTGCTGGGCAAAGCCCCGATCGAGGCGATCCGGACAATTTTCTGGGACCCGCTGTTCAGTGAATTTGCGTGGTACTATCGCCCACAGATACTAATTAAGGCCGCACCACTGATCCTGATTGGCATAGGCTTGTCTTTAGGTTTTCGGGCAGGAGTCTGGAACATCGGAGCTGAAGGGCAGTTTATTCTAGGTGCAATTTTCGGAGCCGGTGCCGGGCTTGCGTTTTATCCAGCCGATTACTGGTTTATCTTCCCGCTAATGGTCATTGCCGGTGCTTTTGGCGGCATGCTGTGGGCGCTAATCCCAGCATTGTTGAAGACCCGCTTTGGCACCAACGAAATTCTTGTTTCACTGATGTTGGTCTATGTGGCCGAACACATCCTGTCCTCTGTCTCTTTTGGTTTGCTGAAAAATCCGGAAGGTCACGGCTTTCCGGGGTCACGCAACCTTCAGCAGTATGAAGCAGCATCAAACGCAGAAATTATTGCTGGCACGGGCATCCACTGGGGCGTGATCGCAGCGCTGCTTGCTGTGATTGCCGCATATGTTTTGCTGAACCGTCACATCATTGGGTACCAGATCCGGCTAACGGGTCAGGCGCCACGCGCGGCCCGCTTCGCAGGGGTACGCCCAAACCTTCTGATCATATTTTGTATGGGACTTTCAGGTGCGCTTGCAGGTGTCGCAGGGATGTTTGAGGTCGCAGGCCCGATGGGCCAGATCAGTGTCGATTTCAATCAGGGCCTCGGCTTTACTGCAATCATTGTGGCTTTCTTGGGCCGATTGCACCCGGTTGGCATATTGTTTGCCGGCATGCTTCTTGCGCTGACGTCTGTTGGTGGCGATATCGCCCAATCAAACCTTGGCCTGCCTGCGGCGTCTATCAAGGCGTTTCAGGGCATGCTTCTTTTCTTCATTCTCGCGAGCGATGTTCTGTCGAACTTCCGCGTTCGCATTGGCACAGCGGAGACCGCGTAATGGATCTTTCAACAATTAATCCCGTCGTTCTGATCGCTACATTGATGGTAGCGGCGACACCGATCCTGCTTGCCGCTACGGGCGAACTGGTTGCCGAAAAATCCGGCGTATTGAACCTTGGTGTGGAAGGAATGATGATCACAGGCGCGATCTGTGGTTTTGCTGTTGCCGTTGAAACAGGTAGCCCGTTTTTTGGTTTCATTGCGGCCGCTATCGGGGGTGCCTTGCTATCACTGATATTTGGTGTGTTGACGCAAATTTTGTTAGCCAACCAGGTTGCAACCGGACTAGCGCTAACCTTGTTCGGGTTGGGCCTGTCAGCGCTTCTTGGGCAAAGCTACGCGGGGATCAAACCGCCTTCGACGTTCAAGCTGGATATGCCACTGATCTCTGACATTCCTGTTCTTGGTCCGATTTTGTTTAACCATGACCTGATGGTCTACGTCTCAATCGGTCTGGTTGCCCTCGTATGGGCTGCATTGAAGTATAGCCGCATCGGCCTGGTCGTGCGCGCCGTTGGTGAAAACCACGAAGCTGCACACGCGCTGGGTTACAAAGTGGTCCGCATCCGCCTTCTTGCAATCATGTTTGGCGGGGCCTGTGCTGGCCTTGGCGGGGCATATCTTAGCCTGATCCGTGTACCGCAATGGACCGAAGGCATGACCGCAGGTGCAGGCTGGATCGCTCTTGCGATTGTGGTTTTCGGCAGTTGGAAACCATGGCGCGTACTGCTGGGTGCCTACCTTTTCGGCGGCGTGACAGGTTTGCAGCTAAACTTGCAGGTCGCAGGTGCAGATATTCCTGTCGAATACTTGTCCATGGCGCCTTATCTGATAACCATAATCGTGCTGGTCATAATGTCAGCCGATAAATCGCGTGCAGCGTTGTCTGCGCCAGCGTCGCTCGGCAAAGTGTTTCATGCGACCAGCTGAGGAATTAAAAAAGGACGCAGGGTGAGGCGCCACGCAATAGTAGAACTGCTCGACGGAACGCACGAGCGCTGGGGAAACAACGTCGCTCTGGCGCTACATTCGCTGATTGTGCTTTCTGCTATCGCGATCGCGCTGGAAACCGTGAATGGTCTACCACCGATTTTCACAAGGCTTCTCTATGACTTTGAAGTCTTCATCTTGTTGGTCTTCGTTGCTGAATATGTCTTGCGTCTGACCTGCTCGAAGCATCCGGTCAAATATGCGTTTAGTTTCTGGGGTATCATCGATCTGATGTCCTGCCTGCCTGCGATCGCGCTGTTGCAACCCCAATGGCAGGTTGTTCGCACGATACGGTTAATCCGGCTTGTAAGGTTGTTGAAACTGTTTCGCACATCAGTTGCATTAGATCGTCTTGGTCGTGCTTTAACGCTGGTGAAAGGAGAACTGATCGTCTTTGGCGTTCTATCAGCCCTCATGCTTTATGTTAGTGCGGTTGGTATCTACTTGTTTGAACACGATGCTCAGCCCGATGCGTTTTCGTCAATACCGCAAAGCCTATGGTGGGCCGTCGCCTCTTTTACGACTGTGGGTTACGGTGATCTTTTTCCGATCACGACCGGCGGCCGTATATTTACAAGTTTCGTCCTGTTTATCGGGCTGGGAATTGTTGCCGTTCCCTCAGCCATCATCACAGCGGCACTTTTAGAAACTCAAAACACCGTGAAACCACGAAAAAACAAACGTAATACTGAAATAACCAAAAAGGAAGACCCGAATGAAACCTCTTAAATCGATACTTACCTGTGCCGCTGTGGCGCTTGGTCTGGCTGCAACTACCGCCGCTGCCGAGCCTGCGAAAGTTGGCTTTGTTTATGTTGGCCCTGTCGGCGACTTTGGTTGGTCGTACGAACATGATCAGGGGCGGCTTGCCGTCGAAGAACACTTTGGCGATGCTGTCGAAACAACTTTTGTCGAAAGTGTGCCCGAAGGTGCGGATGCTGAACGGGTACTTACCCAGATGGCCTTGTCCGGTCATGATCTGATCTTCACGACATCATTTGGATATATGGATCCAACAATTAACGTTGCTGCAAAATTTCCGAATGTGCACTTTGAACACGCGACCGGTTACAAAAATGCAGATAACGTTTCGACCTATTCAGCCCGGTTCTACGAAGGCCGCGCTGTTATCGGAACAATCGCGGGCCGGATGACAGAATCCAACAAAGTTGGCTATATTGCTTCATTCCCAATTCCTGAAGTTATCCGCGGCATAAACTCTGCCTATATTCACGCAAAGAAGGTGAACCCGGATGTAGAGTTCAAAATAGTCTGGGTTTACACATGGTTTGATCCGTCGAAAGAGGCTGATGCGGCCACCGCGCTTATTGAACAGGGTGTTGACGTGATCATGCAACATACCGATTCACCGGCCGCGATGACGATTGCTGAAGAACGAGGCATCATGGCCTTTGGTCAGGCATCTGACATGCTCCAGTTTGGGCCGACAGCACGACTTTCCTCTATCATCGACAACTGGGAACCCTACTACATCGCGCGAGTTCAGGCGCAAATTGATGGCACATGGGAGTCCGTTAGCACATGGGACGGAATTGCCCCTGGTATGGTAAAAATCGGCGCATTCTCTGATCGGATCCCAGCGGACATACAGGCAGAGGCGCAGGCGTTGGCTGACTCTATCGCAGCGGGCGACTACCACCCCTTCACCGGACCGTTAAACAAACAGGACGGCTCTGTCTGGCTTGCAGATGGCGAAGTTGCCGATGACGGAACGCTCGCAGGAATGAATTTTTACGTTGAAGGTATTGAAGGCGACGTACCGAACTGATCCTGATACCATCGAAAAAAAGGCCCCCGGTTTCGGGGGCCTTTTATTTTGTAGTGTAACTTTAAATTAAATAGTTTAGCGCCCGGTTGGTTCGCCAAACACATTGCTGCGATCAGCAGAGCTGTTTGTGCTTGAAACCGTAACACCAGCCCAATCGGCCGATGCGTTGATTGCTTCAATGCGGCTCTGCTTTGCCGCTGCAATAAGCAGGTTAAACTCTGCTGCATCCTCTGCCAAAACGGGGGCGGCTAGCGAGAAGACGAGAGCAGTCGAGAGAGCGATACGTTTCATAGTGTGCTCCTTATTGAATTTACCCGGCATTTTCCGAGAATATTAACGTCCGACAGGCTCGTGATGGACATTACTGCGCGCGTTTGAGCCGCTTGTGCTTGAAACTGACATAGTTGTCACTTTCGTTGATGCAGAAGCAGCTGTTTTTTGCGATGACTGCAGCAAAATATTGAACTGAGCTGCGTCCTCGGCAACGGCTGGTACTACAAATGAAAGGGCTAGAGCGGTTGTAAGAGCGATGCGTTTCATAACGTACTCCTTAGAGTTGGGTTGGTATTTGGTTAGGACTTTGACGTCCCGTGGAATTCAGATGGGATTAAAGCGTTCTCACTACAACGCACAGGTGCGTGAGCATTGCGTGGCATCGGTGTTTTTCCGCACACAAAATTGTGAGCGCCATTCCCCATCACTTACTTTGGAGGAGAGAAAAGGGCCCTCAATCCGGGGACCCTTCGCTCGTAAATTTACCAATAATTAAAAGGTAAGTTACCGACCAACAGGCTCGTGAAAGACATTACTGTGTGCATTCACGTTGCCTGAGCTGGAGACTGACATTGCTGCGTGGTTCGTCTGAACGACTTTTTCAGTTTTTTCAGCAGATGCGATCAGAAGGTTAAACTCAGCTGCATCTTCTGCCAAAGCCGGCGCTGCAAAGGAGAGGACAAGAGCGGTGCTCAATGTGATACGTTTCATGGTGTGTTCCTTAAGTTGAATTTCGTATTTGTCTGGGTCAGTTGCGTCCCATGATCTGGAATTGGTGGTAGCGGCTCCCAACTTCAATGCACAGTTTTGTGATATTTTTTACATTTACGTGCGTTTATGCACATCTCGCTGTGCGCGCTAAAGTTTGAGTTTTGAGCCACCGCGCTAAGAAAGATTTATGCATTCAGGCTACCTTTCTTATTCGACATGCTGTTTGAAAAAATCCGCAGGTTTGTATCCCTGCAGGCTCTCGAAATAGAGGCTTTGGGCCGTGATCCCATCTGAGGCAGAAACAGAAGTGCCAGCAAAATTATAGGATTGCTCCTGTGTGCCCTTTGATGCAGCAACGATCAAAAGGTTAAACTCTGCTGCGTCCTCAGCAAACGTGGGGGCTGCAAGCGAAAGAACGAAAGCACTTGTCAGGACAATGCGTTTCATAGCGTGTTCCTTTAGGTTAATTTTAAATTTTGATTGGGAGGTTTTGTTTCCCGTGCGATGGATTTGGGGCGGCAATGCGCCGAAAACAATGCACAGATACGTGAACATTGCGTCTTTTCAGTGCATCTGCGCACGAAGGAAGCTGTGAAAATGCACCGAAGCTACGCCAGCAACTTGACATCACTCAGATACGAACCGTCGACACACTTGCATCACTAAGCGTCTTGGGCGAAGACAAGGTGTGTCTTATGAGGTGAACTATGGGCCTGCCCGTACAACAACAATTAAAATACTGGGGCATATCAGCAGCGGTATTCCTGATCTTACTATGGTACCTAGGAAACGTTATTTTGCCTTTCGTTCTGGGCGGGGCAATTGCCTATTTTCTGGATCCGGTCGCTGATCGTCTCGAAGCAGCGGGATGTTCGCGTGTACTTGCAACAACAATCATAACGGTCTGTGCACTGTTGGTCTTTATTCTGATGGCCCTGTTGATCATTCCAACGCTTGTTCAACAGGCAATCGCATTGGTCAACACGGCACCCAGATTGTTTACAGATTTGCAAGAGTTCCTCACCGAAAAGGTCCCGTCCCTGATGGACGCGGATTCAACATTACGCCGATCCCTTGTTGGACTTGGCGAGACCATACAGGCGCGCGGTGGCGCGTTTTTGAACGGGATCATTAGTTCCGCTCTCAGCCTGATCAACGTTGTTGTACTGCTTATTATCGTTCCGGTTGTCGCCTTCTACCTGCTGCTGGACTGGGATCGCATGGTCACCAGGATTGACTCTCTTTTACCCCGCGATCACGCACCTGTTATTCGCCAGCTAGCATCTGAAATAGACCAAACACTTGCGTCTTTCATTCGTGGTCAAGGTACGGTCTGCCTGATTTTAGGGACCTTTTATGCCGGTGCGCTTATGTTCGTTGGTCTGCAATACGGGCTTGTCGCCGGATTTATTGCCGGTCTGCTGACCTTCATCCCTTATGTCGGTGCTTTGGTTGGCGGTGCTCTTGCACTCGGGCTTGGCGTTTTTCAGTTTTGGGGTGACTGGTGGTCGCTTGCGGCTGTGGGAGGAATATTTGCCTTTGGTCAAGTAATTGAAGGGAATGTACTGACACCAAAGCTTGTCGGGTCAAGTGTTGGCCTGCACCCGGTTTGGCTGATTTTTGCATTGTCTGCTTTCGGTACGCTGTTCGGCTTTGTCGGGATGCTCGTCGCGGTTCCGGTTGCTGCCTCAATTGGCGTTGTGACCCGCTTTGCCGTTACGCGCTATCACGGCAGCCGTTTGTATCGCGGCCTTAGCGATTCAGACGAAACCTAACCTATGCCAGTTCAATTGACCTTTGATCTGCCAGCCAAATCAGCGCAGGAACGCGAAGACTTTTTTGTGTCAGCAGCAAATACCGTTGCTGTTGAAACCTTGGAAAACTGGCGCAACTGGCCAGGGCAGAAGATGGCACTTATCGGGGCGGAAGGGTCTGGCAAGACACATCTCTCGCACGTCTGGGCAAAAGAAGCTGGCGCTCACATCCTTCGTGCCCGCGAACTCGGTGATATTGACATCAGCACATCGGCAAATAATCACGTCGCCGTAGAGGACGTTTGCCAGATCGCGGGCAACAGTGATGCCGAACAAATCTTGTTCCACCTTCATAATCTGGTTCTTGCGAATGGGCATAGTTTGTTGCTTACGGCTCAAACAGCTCCGGCAAAGTGGACACTTTCTTTACCCGATCTTGAAAGCCGCATGCAAGGCACCCCTGTTGTAACCCTTGAAGAGCCTGACGACGCGCTGCTTTGCGCGGTTATGATAAAACTATTTTCCGACCGGCAAATCGATGTACCGCCAAATTTGTTACCCTATTTGCTACGCCGAATGGACCGCAGTTTTTCCACTGCCAAGGAAATTGTAGACACTCTTGATAAAGCTGCGCTTAGCAGGGGGTGTGCCGTCAGCCGCGCGCTGGCAGCAAGCGTGCTGGACAATGACACCCGCAACAGCGCATAAAGTCATCTGAAAGTCACAAATTTTGTAGATAAACTGTCTTATGATTGAAACCGATTTCCTGAAGGCGCCTTTTCCTGCGCCCATAGAACTACCAGAGGCCGACATTGAGGGCCCCAAGCGGTTTTTCAACCGCGAGCTCAGTTGGCTTTCGTTTAACTGGCGCGTGCTTGAAGAAGCATGTAACCCGCGTGTACCCTTGCTGGAGCGGCTTCGTTTTCTATCGATATCCGCGACGAACCTTGACGAATTTTATACTGTTCGAGTTGCTGGCCTGCGCGAACTGGCGCTCGCAGGGAACACAACACCCGCTGCTGATGGGCTGACCCCGACCGAACAGCTTGATCTTATCAATACCGAAGCGCGTTCACTGATGACAAGTCAGCAAAACACGTGGGACGATTTGCAACGTGAGATGGAGAGCAATGACATCCTGCTTTTGGATCGATCTTCGATCGCGGAAGAGGATAAGCCCTATCTCGAAGAGCATTTTCTCAATCAGGTCTTTCCGGTTCTTTCTCCGCTCGCCATTGATCCGGCACATCCGTTTCCATTTATTCCAAGCACTGGCTTCGTGCTCGCCCTTCAATTGGAACGTAAAGCCGATAAACGCCCACTTCAGGCCTTGTTACCTGTTCCGCACCAAGTTCAGCGTTTTGTTTCTTTGCCATCGCTTAACGGAAAAGAACGTTTTTTACCTTTGGAAGAGTTGCTCCTTATGCATCTGGAACAGTTGTTCCCGGGCTACAAGACCAAGGGTTTCTGCGCATTTCGTGTTTTGCGCGACAGCGATCTTGAAGTCGAAGATGAAGCAGAAGACCTGGTGCGAGAGTTTGAAGTCGCATTGAAACGCCGCCGTCGAGGACAGGTTATAAGGCTGAAGCTTTCGGCAGGAGCACCCAAAGCGCTCCGTTCACTGATCATGGAACAGTTGCCAGCAACAGAACAGGAAGTTGTTGAAATTACAGGTATGATCGGGTTGGCCGATCTTAGCGAACTGGTTCTGGATCATCGAACTGATCTGCTGTGGCCCAGTTTTACGTCACGGGTACCAGAACGCGTGCAAGACCATGACGGCGATATGTTCGCAGCAATTCGTCAGAAAGACATGCTGCTGCACCATCCTTACGAAACATTTGATATGGTGATCCGTTTCCTACAGCAAGCTGCGCGTGATCCAAACGTATTGGCGATCAAGCAGACACTGTATCGCACCTCGCATAAGTCACCAATTGTGGAAGCTCTTTGTGAGGCGGCCGAAAACGGTAAGTCGGTTACCGCTCTTGTCGAGCTTAAGGCTCGCTTTGACGAGGCCGCGAATATTCGTCAGTCCAGACATCTGGAACGGGCGGGCGCGCATGTTGTTTATGGTTTTCTGAACTACAAAACACATGCAAAGATAAGCACTGTTGTCCGGCGCGAGGACGACCAACTTGTGACCTACACCCACTACGGCACCGGCAACTACCATCCGATTACGGCGCGTATCTATACTGACTTATCGCTTTTCACCTGTGATCCCGCCCTCGGGCGCGATGCGACCAAAGTCTTCAACTATCTTTCGGGGTATGCACAACCTGAAACGCTAGAAAACCTTTCAATTTCTCCGCTGACGTTAAAATCCACATTGCTGGACATGATAAAGGCCGAGGCGGATTTTGCCCTAGATGGTAAGCCTGCCGAGATCTGGGCAAAGATGAATTCTGTGGTCGACTCTGACGTCATTGACGCGCTCTACGACGCGAGCAAGGCAGGCGTGAAGATCAGCCTTGTCATCCGCGGGATTTGCGCACTTCGTCCCGGCATCAAAGGTTTGTCGGAAAACATCCGCGTTAAATCTATTGTTGGGCGATTCCTCGAGCATTCTCGTATCGTCTGTTTTGGCAATGGTCAGGGGCTTCCATGCAAGAAAGCCCGGGTTTACATTTCATCCGCCGATTGGATGGGCCGCAACCTGCATCGCCGGGTTGAAACCCTCGTTGAAATCACAAATCCTACGGTCAAAGCCCAAATCGTAAGCCAAATTATGGCTGCAAATCTGGCAGATCAGGCACAAAGCTGGGTTATGGCGTCCGATGGCACCTTTAATCGCCCTGAATTCACAGATGATGACCGGCCGTTCAACTGCCACCGCTTTTTCATGGAAAACCCATCGCTGTCAGGACGCGGGTCTGCCGGGGCGTCAGATGTACCACATCTGACTCATTCTGATGATTGATCCGGCGCTAGGATGCGCGACACAATACCGTAGAAATATCGGTTGGATTTGATGGACGGAACTGCTGAATCAGGAAATGAAGACTGGGGTTTTTTTGGCCGCCCATTGTTTGATGATCCTTCCGCGCGTGCACTTTCTCGAGTCGGGGTTGTAGACATCGGATCAAACTCTGTCCGGCTTGTCATTTTTGACGGTGCCGCCCGATCTCCTGCTTACTTTTTCAATGAAAAGATCATGTGCGCACTGGGCGCTGGCTTGTCTGAAACCGGCAGGCTGAGCCCCGATGGACGAAAACGCGCGCTTGCGGCTATCAAACGCTTTCAGTTTTTGGCCAAGGGAATGTCGCTTGCACCTCTGACAGCGGTGGCGACCGCCGCCGTACGTGAAGCCAGCGATGGGCGCGATTTTTGCGATGAAGTCGAACGCGAAACCGGCTTGCGGATATATGTTATCAATGGCCAGGAAGAAGCGCGTTTATCGGCGCAGGGTGTTTTGCTTGGCTGGCCAACAGCCCAAGGCATTGTCTGCGATATAGGTGGCTCATCAATGGAACTGGCAGAGGTTGCACAGGGTCGTGTTGGCCAACGCTTAACGTCGCCGCTTGGTCCGCTCAAGCTCAAAGACATCAAAGGCGGGAAAAAAGGGCTTATCAGTCATATTCGCACAACAATAGAAAACCTGCATTCACAACTGCCAGGAAATCATGGCAGGCTGTTTCTTGTGGGTGGCTCGTGGCGCGCGATCGCTCGGCTGGATATGGCGCGCCGAGGTTATCCTCTTACGGTGTTACACGAATATCGGATGACGCCGAAATCCGTTATGGCAACTGTGAATTGGATCGCGGAAAATGATCTTGATGAATTGCGGTCTCGTACTGGAACTTCCGAAGCCCGAATGTCGCTTGTCCCAGAAGCCTCGTTAGTGCTGAAACAACTGATCCGCACCTACAAACCCCGTGATATTGCCGTGTCTTCATACGGAATTCGCGAAGGTATGCTTTATGAACAAATGCCAGAAAGGCTGCGCCGGCGCGATCCATTGATAGAAGCGTGCCGATTTGCAGAGGTAAAAGATGCGCGAATGCCCGGATTTGGCAAAGCGCTTTACAGTTTCATTCTTCCTCTTTTCAAATCTGCAAAGCCAGACAGAATTCGTCTGATAAAAGCCGCCTGCCTTTTGCATGACGTGACTTGGCGGGCGCATCCGGATTATCGGGCGGAAGTGTGTTTTGATAACGCTACGCGCGCCAATCTTGGCGGTTTGCGTCATCGCGAGCGTGTTTTCCTTGGGCTTTCTCTATTGCACCGATACAAAAATAGTCGCGCAGATTCTCGGTTTGAACCCCTGTTTGGCCTTTTGGATGAAAAGGAAATCAAAGATGCCGAAGTCTTGGGGAAAGCCATGCGTTTCGGCGCTATGTTTTCTGTGGAAGCACCAACGAAAATGGGTGAGCTGCGGTATTTCCCAAAGAAACGGTTGTTAGAATTGATATTGAAACCAAAAGCCCAACCGCTATTTGGAGAGGTCGCCGAAGCACGGTTTTACTCTCTTGCATCGGCGTTGGAATCTGAAACGAAAGTTCGTGTTAGCCGATAAGGGGAAGCCCTCGGTAGAAGCGGCTCAAAAGCCTAAATTTTCTTTAAATTTCAACATCATCGCCTTTCGGTTCTGCAATTTCCTCAGGTGTTTTCCTTCGGATGATAATATCACCGTTGGGTAAAATCTCTGGCAAATGATAAAGCCCAAAGTCACCGATCATCCCCTGCAATTCACGCATCACTGGGGCCATTTCCTGAGCGAACCCGTGCAAATCTTTTATCGCCGGTTCCATTTCCTGCAAAAGACTGCGTAGTAAAATCTTCGCACCCTCCTCCATGAGGCTGAACCCTTCCTCGACATCGTTGTCCTGGGAATAGACTGGAGTTACAGAAATTGACGCGACAAGCGCTAAGGCTGCAATATGTTTCATGTCCTTAACATAGGCCAAGTTTCGCTGAATTTAAAGTTCAGAGCTCAATATCGATGGTGACCGGAAAATGATCTGACGCAGTTAACAATGCTTCACGCAGTTCGGGTGTCTGATAACAAACCTGATCGTCAAACGGGTGCCAGATTCGCCAAACCGGCGATTTTGCCCGCAAACCAGGGGACACCATAATATAGTCCAGCAACGCAGACAGATACCGCCCCTCGTTTTGTAGATAGAACCGTGACGTGGATGGCATTGCACCAACTCTCTGGCCCAAAACCATACGCGCATGGGGATCAAAGAGACAATCCTCACCCTCTTCACCCAACACGATTTCCACGCCTGAGCGACCAAACAGTTTCTCGTATTCGTCCAGACCAGGACCGTCGTTAAAGTCACCAAGGACCATCAGGTTCTCACCAGCCTTTAAGTGTTCAACCACCCGTTCACGCAGCCATATACATTGCGCGGCCTGCTTACGGCGGTTGGCGATCGAAATGCGCATCACCTCGTCAGGGTTTCTTGCGCCATGTGGGGCTTTGGATTTGACATGCACCCCAATCATTCTGAGCGCCGCGCCCTCAGACGTTGTGACAGCTAACTCCAGCGGGGGCTTGGAAAAAGATACCTTCTCAGGCGCGGCATCAATATCCAAATCAAGTTTGAACTCACCGTCAAATCGCGGAGACCCGGTCACGTCTCCCGATGCAGAAGGCCCTCCTGCCGGGCTACCCGTGAGCGCACCTAGTGGGTCATGCGTCGCGTTCAGTTTTTTTGGATCATAGAGCAGCGCAATTTCCTGCTGCGTGTCATTGGTAAATCCGATCACCGCCTTATTGGTACGCAACCCAAAACGTTCCGCGAATGTCTCCAGCGCGACTTCACCGTCTCGCCTTTTACTGCTGTCCGGCGCCTCGATCACCATCACGGCATCTACATCCATCGCTATAAAAACAATTGCCAATGCTTCAAGCTGATCGCGTCGTGTGACGTTGTGGCGGCCGGACCATTTCTGGTCTTCCATCAGACGACCACGTCTGTCGAACAATGAATTGAACCATTCGACGTTGTAGGTCGCAATACGCATTAGGGGTGCACCTCTTGTATTTCTTCCCAGGCGCGATTTATGGCGACCATACGGCCTTCTGCCAATTTCACGGCCTCCTTCGGCACGCCTCGTGCGATAACATGGTCGGGATGCGTGTCCCGCACCAACTGTCGCCAGACACGGCGTATTTCCTCCAGAGCCATTTCAGGCGTGACCCCCAAAACCTCATAGGGATTCGGGTCAGAATCTCGCACGAACCGCGTGCGCAGACTGCGAAACTGCAATTCGTTCATCCCCAGAATATCCGACACACGCTGCAGAAAATCGTCTTCCTTGGGATGATACTCACCATCCGCCATCGCGATATGAAACAAGCCTTCCAGAAGAAAACACAATGTTTGATCGTCGGTGCCAAACATCTTGCCAATTCGGGCAGCATATTCCTCAAATCCTGCAACGTCCTGACGTGCCATGTTAAAAACGCGTGCTGCGTTTGCTTCGTCTTCTGGCGCAATATTGAACACTTCACGAAACGCAGTGACCTCATCGCGGGTCACGCGACCGTCCGCCTTCGCCATTTTTGCGCCAAGCGCGATCACTGCAATCGTAAAACCAACGGATTTCTCAGGCGGTGTTCGAAGCCGGTCAAAGACTTCGCTCAGGCTTTCACCTGTAGCAAGAGCAGAAAGAGCATCTCCAATACGAGACCAAATAGACATACACGCACCTTAGAGCGGGAGTTGAAACCTGTCAGTGAAAGATTAGATCCGTTTTTGTAACAAGACTAAATCAAGCCATTGGTTAAATTTCCGCCCAACTTCATTTAGTCGGGCAACTTCTGTGTACCCAACCGCCTCGTGAAAGGCGAGACCCGCCAGATTTTCAGCGCAAACACCCGCAAACATCGAATGTGCGCCTGCGCCTTGTGCATGGTTCTCTAGAGCATTCATCAGCTTTCGACCAACCCCTCGCCCCTTGGTCTCTGGTGCAAGGTAGATCGTATTTTCCATTGTATGTGCGTATCCAATACCGCCGCGAAACTGACCATAGTATGCAAAACCAAGCTGACTTTCGTTTTCTTCCGCAACAAAAAAACCATGACCAGCAGCATCCTTCTGTTCAATCATCCTCTCAATTTCATGAAATGATTTTTCAACGCAGTTGAATGTCGCCAGACTATCGCGGATCGCTGGGTTCCAGATATCCGCGACGGCAGCAGCATCAGCTTTTTTTGCAGGCCGAATGATCATTTCAATACCCGTACACCGTCTGGAGTTTCAAACTCTGCCCGAAAGGAGATTTTAGAAGCTTCTTCTATTGAAACGCGGTCATCTTCAAACAACCCGCCCATAACAGCACGTAGTTCAATAGCTTTCGGGTGAAAAATCTCAAACTTGCACAAGCGACATCCAGATTGCGGCAATCGAGCGGCTGGATGAGCATCACCCTCCCACTCAATTAATGCAGGGAATGCCCCGCCAAAAGGTAGCTTGCCATTCTCAGGAACCGCCATTTTCCAGCGTAAATCACCGCGGTTCAACGCCATAGGTATGCCGACACCTTCGGGTGAATGTGTTACGGCAGTGTTAATGTTATCTGTACGAACAACCCAATTTGTTAGCCGCGGTGTCCCGCGGAAATTGTCAAGATCGAACCATCTTGGATGTGGCGATTCTGGTGCAGCAGGGTTTATGGTGATGACTTCCAGATAAAGCCCGTCAGCCAGACCTAACAACCGGTTGTGCGTCCCCATCAACGGATGCTCACCACCCGCCGACATCTTGACGCCCAGCGCACTTTCTACATATGCGACACCGGTCGCCAGATCCTCAGCCGCGACAGCCAGATGGTCTAAAATAAGCATAGTCACCCTCGTTCTTTTGGGTGAGACTAGCCAGATTGCGAAGCGCTGCAAGCGTAACTGGCTATGCTGCTCGCAAAAGCAAAAGCCCACGTGAATTCGCGTGGGCTTTTGCTTCTGGCTTTCGCATGTTTACGCAACTTCTGCTTTTGCCTCGCGGATCAAACGCAAAATATCTTCTGCTGCGTCAGGAATATTTGTGCCAGGTCCGAAAATCGCTTTGACACCGGCCTTGTAGAGAAAATCATAATCCTGCTGCGGAATGACGCCGCCACAGATAACGATTATTTCTTCAGCACCTGCCGCCTTCAGCGCTCCTACCAGTTTTGGGGCGAGCGTCTTGTGGCCTGCAGCCTGAGAACTGATGCCAACAATATGCACGTCATTGTCAACGGCATCCTGCGCGGCTTCTTCCGGAGTTTGAAACAGCGGGCCGACATCGACGTCAAAGCCGATATCAGCAAAGGCTGTGGCTATCACCTTGGCGCCACGGTCATGACCGTCCTGCCCCATCTTGACCACCAACATTCGTGGACGGCGGCCTTCTTCTTCGGCAAAATCCTCGACGGATTTCTGGATTGCGGCAAAGCCTTCATCCCCTGCGTAAGCGGCACCATAGACGCCTGAAAGCATCTTAACTTCGGCCCGGTGACGACCGAAAATTTTTTCCATAGCCATACTGATTTCTCCTACAGAGGCGCGGGCGCGCGCCGCGTCAATGGCCCCATCAAGCAAATTGCCACCTTCAGCGGCACGGCGGGTAAGTTCTGCTAATGCGGCATCACAAGCGGCTTGATCACGTGTTAAGCGCATTTGTTCCAAGCGGGCAATCTGGCTTTCCCGAACTGCGTTGTTGTCGATATCCAGAATATCTATCGGGTCTTCCTCTGCCAGACGGTACTTGTTTACACCAACGATCACTTCTTCACCCCGGTCGATCATCGCCTGACGACGGGCTGCGCTTTCTTCGATCCGCAACTTCGGCATGCCCGTATTGACAGCTTTTGTCATGCCGCCCATTTCTTCAACCTCGTCCATCAAGGCCCAGGCTTTATCGACCAATTCGGCTGTCAGGCTTTCAACATAGTAGCTGCCAGCCAATGGGTCGACGACATTGGTGATGCCGGTTTCTTCTTGCAAAATAAGCTGCGTGTTGCGGGCAATCCTTGCGGAAAAATCTGTGGGCAGGGCAATCGCCTCGTCCAGTGCATTCGTGTGCAGACTTTGTGTACCGCCCAGCGCCGCTGCCATGGCCTCGTAAGCCGTACGCACAACGTTGTTGTATGGGTCTTGTGCCTGCAAACTGACACCCGATGTCTGACAATGGGTCCGCAACATCATCGAGCGTTCATTTTTCGGATTGAACTCGCTCATCACACGATGCCAGAGCAATCGCGCAGCGCGTAGCTTTGACGCCTCCATGAAAAAATTCATTCCAATCGCGAAGAAAAAACTGAGCCGACCTGCAAAGGCGTCAACGTCCATGCCCCGCTCTATCGCCGCACGTACATATTCCCGACCGTCCGCCAGCGTATAAGCCAGTTCCTGCACAAGGTTCGCGCCCGCCTCCTGCATGTGATAACCCGAGATCGAGATCGAGTTGAATTTCGGCATCTCTGCAGCGGTGTATTCGATAATATCCGCAATGATCCGCATCGACGGTTCCGGCGGATAAACGTAAGTATTACGCACCATGAATTCTTTCAGGATATCGTTCTGAATTGTGCCAGACAAAAGTGCGCGGTCTACACCCTGCTCTTCACCTGTCACAATGAAACTCGCAAGGATCGGGATCACGGACCCGTTCATCGTCATCGAAACCGAAACTTTGTCGAGCGGTATGCCGTCAAAAAGGATTTTCATATCCTCAACGCTATCAATCGCGACACCTGCTTTACCGACATCTCCGACAACGCGCGGATGATCACTGTCATAGCCACGGTGTGTCGCCAGATCAAAAGCGACCGAAACACCCTGTTGACCTGCCGCGAGGCCACGGCGGTAAAATGCATTGGACTCTTCGGCTGTTGAAAACCCGGCATACTGACGAATGGTCCAGGGGCGACCTGCATACATCGTTGCTTTTACACCGCGGGTAAATGGAACAGCACCCGGAATAGTTCCCAAGTGGTCTACGTTTGCGAGGTCTTCTTCGGTGTAGACCGGCTTAACGTCGATCCCTTCCAATGTATGCCATGTCAGGTCATCAACAGATCTTGCGCGCAACTCTTTCGCGGCAAGCTCAGCCCATTCATTTTTTTTGGTCATCACAATTTCCTCTTTTCAATGCAGCTGCGGGGTGCTTTCTCGCATCACAGATAAATTCTCTCCTGACCTTCCTGCTTTCGCTTTTGAATCAGGTGTTTTTGCAAACTGTCGGCGCACCTCGGTGACGCAATTCAGTGTATAGAATAGCCTTGCAACCTCCACCGTCAGGTTGTGGCGGGTATCGGTGAAACACTTGCCCAAACGTGCATCATGATTTTTTTCCTGAAAAAGAGCGACTTGCCCCTTCGAAACGACTGAAATTGCGCTTATATCTCGTAAGACAGGAGTCCAGATGAAATTCATCCTTGCTAGTTTAATTGCGTTACTCGTTGCGACAGGTGCATTTGCAGACACCCCACCGCCACCTGAAACCGAATTCAGCCCGACACAAGCGTCAGAAGTTACTTTGGCGCAGTATCTCTGGGTTGCGCGCCCTGTGGTCGTATTTGCAGATTCGTCCGCTGATCCGCGATTCATTCGCCAGTTGGCGCTTCTTAAGGCCGAACTGGCAGAACTGGTTGACCGCGATATTGTTGTCATTGTCGATACTGACCCGGCAGCGATGTCCGAATGGCGTACTGCGCTTCGGCCGCGTGGTTTCATGTTGGTACTGATCGACAAGGATGGCGGTGTTAAGCTGCGCAAACCCTTTCCCTGGCATGTACGAGAGCTCACCCGGGTGATCGACAAGACCCCGGAACGCCAGCAAGAAATACGCGACAGGCGCGCCGCCGGTTCATCAGAGAACCAGTAGGGGGCATTGCTTATGTATATCGCGCCCTGTTTCATCCGACATCAGGCTCAAATTCGAAATGGACCGGCTCTGGCAAGGTTTCAGAGAACGATTTAAGGAGCGGAACAAGCCGTTCGGCGGCATCCTGGGTGGTTGCATAGAAGGTGATATCGTAGCCACCAACCGTCGCAAAACCCACGAAGGCATGCAGAATGCCCAATTTGACCCAGTCTTCGCCAACCGCATCCTCCAGCCAACTTTCGTAGACCATAGCAAGCTCAACACCGTGGCGATCTGTCAGGGCACCTGCCCATCCCGGAGCAATATTTTCGGACAAACGAAGCTCCCGTGCTTCGTCAGAGGCTAGTCCCCAGAGATCGAGGACATAGTTAGGATTGCGCCATGCAACCCAGCCCAGATCGTTTACTGCGACCGGGGCCTGCCAATAGTCTTTAGCGAATCGCGACATCTGCTGTTGCTGTGCATGAATCGCACGCGGATTAGGCGCGAGATCAGTCAACAGCTTTGGAACATAAAACATTGCTGATATCATCAAAGCCAAGGCAACAGGTACAGCACACAGAACCGATGACGCCCTCGGAATCAGCGCAAGCAAACCGGCCATAAGCGCAATCAGCACATAAGGTTCATATCTGTGCAGCCAACCGACTTGGCCAAAGCAGAGATGCGCCAAACCCGCAAGCGCAATTGCAAGCGCAAATGCCCTGTGCAGTGGATTTTTCAGCAAGCCGGGGATCAAAACAAACCCGAAGGCAACGACAACCTCAAACGCCAACAATCGACCGGGGGCAGTGGCCATGTTCTTGGCAATTGTGTGAAAGAACCGTGTTGTCCAATCCAAATGGCCGAGACTGTTACCCCCCAACTTTGTCAGAACTGAATTGGGTAACGGGCTTAGCCCAAGGGTCATCAGAAATATTGAAAAACAGATGAGCGGCACCACAGCAAGAAAAAGCGCGGTCAAAGCTGTACGGTAGTGTCCAGCGGCAAAGATCAGACCGGTTGCCACCAAGCTCAGAGCCAGACCTTCCAGCCGAAACAAAGGTGCAAAAAACAGTCCTGCGATCAGAAACCAGGCAACGTGCCCTTCGTCAATCATGCGCAACAGGCCGTAAATTATCGCAAGACTCGCTGCGGCATGAAACGCGTGCTCCATCCCTACAAAAGCCAACCCCGCCATATTGAGCGCAAGTGGGCCGAGACACGCAAACACAATTCCGTAAAACCGCTTTCGACCCTGATCATACCCTGCCTGAACCAAAATCAGCCCCCAAAGCCATGCCATCAGTATTAGACCAGCTGCATTCACGATGAGCGGGACAAATCGCTGCGCCTCCTCACCAGCAAAGGGCAAGAGCAGCAAAGGATATAGAGGGGACGACGCAGCAGAGCTATATTCCCCTGCGTTCACACCATATCCCCCTGCCCCGATCTGTTCTGCCATCGCAAGGTGGATATAGACGTCATCCAACGGATACTCGAAGACACCACCGGCAATTACATAAGCCAGAGCTTGCAGCGCCGCAAAAATTGCGAGCGCCGACAAAATAGCAAGGCTTGGAATCCGGTAAGATGCCTGCGAGGTTTGTTCCATCCTGCTTATTCAAACTCCATGATCACATCATCCACAGCAAGGCTGTCACCCGCGCTTGCATTAATCTTTGTCACCACAGATTTCTTTTCGGCGCGAAGAATATTCTCCATTTTCATCGCCTCAACCGCGCAAAGTGTCTGACCTTCCTGCACCTCGTCGCCCACTTCAACTGCAATGTTGATGATCAGCCCGGGCATAGGACACAGCAACATTTTTGAAGTGTCTGGCGGCGTTTTTTCAAGCATCCGCGATGCCAGTTCGGCCTGACGCGGGGTGCGCACATGAACTTTCAGGTCAGCACCTCTGCTGCGAACACGAAACCCGCCGGAAATCTTGCCAGCCTTAAGAACCAGCGGCGAGCCATCGACGCTAAGCTCTGCAAGGCTGTCACCTGGGGTCCAGTCCGAGGTAACACGATGGGTACGCCCGTCATCAAAATGAACAGTAGACCCTTGGTGATCTGCTTCAATCGTTACTGGATAGTTTTCACCCTGAAGGCTTACCACCCATTCGCTTCCGACTTTGCGTTCGTGGTTGTCCATCCGGCCAGAGACACGCGTGCGGCGAATTTCCGCAACCCTGTGCATCGCAGCGGCAGAAGCCGCAATGCGTTTCAACGCATCAGTATCAAGCGTTACCCCGTTAAAACCATCAGGAAACTCCTCCTCGATAAAGGCTGTCGTCATTTCCCCGGAAATAAATTTTGGATGATCCATAACCGCGCTCAGAAACGGCAGGTTATGACCAATACCTTCCACCTCAAAACCATCTAATGCATTGCGCATCCCTTCAATTGCATCTGCACGGGTTGGCGCCCACGTGCAGAGTTTCGCTATCATCGGGTCGTAGAACATGCTGATCTCGCCACCTTCAAAGACACCGGTATCATTACGAACAGCATGATCTTCAGTCGCAAGCTCTGCAGGTGGACGGTAGCGTGACAAACGGCCAATTGACGGCAGGAACCCACGATATGGATCTTCTGCATAAAGTCGGCTTTCAACAGCCCAGCCGTTTAACTTTACATCGTCCTGCGTGATTGACAGCTTTTCACCCGCAGCAACGCGGATCATCTGTTCAACCAGATCAACACCGGTAATCAGTTCGGTAACAGGGTGTTCGACCTGCAAACGGGTATTCATTTCAAGGAAATAAAACTTCCGGTCTCCGTCAACGATAAACTCAACAGTACCAGCGCTGGCGTAGTCAACTGCTGCTGCAAGCGCACAGGCCTGCTCACCCATCGCTTTACGGGTCGCTTCATCTAGGAAGGGGCTTGGTGCCTCTTCAACCACTTTTTGGTTGCGGCGCTGAATCGAACATTCACGCTCACCTAGATAAATGGTGTTGCCGTGGCTATCCGCCAGTACCTGTATTTCGATATGCCGAGGCTGCGTTACAAACTTTTCTATGAAAATCCGATCATCGCCAAAGCTGTTTGCAGCTTCGTTTTTAGAACTCTGAAACCCTTCACGTGCCTCTGCATCATTCCAGGCGATACGCATGCCTTTACCACCGCCGCCAGCACTGGCCTTGAGCATTACAGGATAGCCGACCTCGTTCGAAATCTTTACCGCTTCGTCCGCATCTTCGATCAGCCCCATGTAACCGGGAACGGTGGAAACGTTTGCTTCCTGCGCCAGCTTTTTACTTGTGATTTTATCACCCATCGCCTCGATCGCGCCAACGGGTGGTCCTATAAAGGCAACGCCTGCGGCAGAAAGGGCCTCGGCAAATTTTGAGTTTTCACTCAGAAAGCCATATCCCGGATGCACCGCTTCAGCGCCCGTCTGACGAACTGCGTCCATAACCTTGTCGATCACAATGTAAGATTGGTTGGCGGGCGAAGGACCAATGTGCACAGCTTCATCAGCCATTTTCACATGTAGCGCCTGCCGGTCAGCGTCTGAATAAATCGCAACCGTTTTGATGCCCATTTTTCGGGCTGATTTGATGACCCGACAGGCGATCTCGCCGCGGTTTGCAATCAGGATCTTCTTGAACATATCCTGTCCCTTTCCCTCATATCTGTGGGGCGACCCGCCCCGAATGCAGCACAAAAAACGCCACCAGAGCGCTTTGCTCTGATGGCGTTCGATTTATTGACTCGCCGGTGGCTAGCACCGGAAGCTTTTAGTAGGTTTTTATTATTCGCAAACGCCCACGTCGTCGCAGAGTACGCCAGCTGCGCCGCCGATGACTGCACCTGTAAGAACGTTTCCGTCCGTAACATCTGCAATGACCGCGCCCGCCGCGGCGCCCGCCGCACCGCGTTCAAGGTCGTTATCCAGACATCCCGATAAGGACGTGACAAGCGCTGCCAACAGCGCCAAACTTTTGAATTGCATGATGTTCTGCCTCCGATATTTAAAGTTCTTGGTACTCTATATATAGGGGCTTTGTTCAAGGTAACAATTGACAAAGAACAAGTGGCTTTCTCGGCGAAAGTCTGCCTGCCCACAAAAGATTTCTTCGACCTGATCCGGGTAAGATCAGGTCGAAGAGAAGGGGAAGGGTAACGATATAGACTAACATCGGCAGGTGCCAGGGTAGGGACATCTGCCTTGTTGGAATATGTGCCGAAGATTTGCATGGCTGCATAGCCCTCCGGGTTGCAGTCCATAAAATTGGCCGAAATTGGCCGAAAGTCAGGTGTCATGGGCAAATTCACGCCGAGCTACCCCCATCAAACAAATCCGGGAATGATGCAGACGCTCGTTGCACGTCGACCTTTAAAAGAGCCTCGTAGCTTTCAGGATCAAACGGATCTTCAGCCGGGATAACTTCACGGCCAAACAGCCACGACAGACGTCCACTGTCCAGATTTCCTCGCTCAAATGGTTCATCACCAAAATGATTGATCAGCGCAGCCATGAAGGCCGCATCCGCGCGGCGGTCTGCCGGTCTTCGGTCTGCATAACGTTCGCGAGCAATTAGTTTTGTCGCGCCCTTTTTGTTTGGGCGGCGCACAACGAACTGGAAGTCGGTGCCAGCAAGCCGGCCCGGGAAGCCACGATGTTTCAACATGTGTGAACTCCCGCATGCACCGCGGAGCCAAGCTGCTGCCTGATTGCAGAATAAACCGAAACTCGAAAAGCTTTGATGATTGTTTGAAACTGTCTTCGCTTTGGTTTCTGCAGTTTAAACCCTGCGTTGAAAAAACCAGTGAGTTTCAAAAAGTGTCGCTTTAAAAATTTATTGAAGCGAGAGGGTGGAGTGGGCGCATGCGCCCACTCCGGTCTTAAATTAGTATTTGTTGGATACTGGTTCAGCCATAACTGGCTCTTCAACAAAAACAACTTCTTCTTCTTGCTGAGCACACGCAGCAACCAGTGCGATAAGTCCAACAGCCAGAACGGCCTTGATGCTCTTTGACATCCATCTCTCCTAATTTTATTTGGGGTAGAATACACTACCCATACCGAGTTACAGGCCGCTTGGGCGCAACCTGTGCGTAGAATAGCGCACCCCCAGAACAAAAGACACTGATCACGAACCATGTCGGCGGGTTGTGGCCAGAAAGCCTCAAATTCAGGGTTAAAAGCGCCTCGAGACGCTATATATTGTGGTTGCATCAGAAACCCTCCCAGATACAGGTGGTATCTTCGGGCCGATATGCCTCAAAAAACTGGGTTGCAGCCGGATCAGCAGACCCAAATTCGACAATCCTGTCAGACAACGAGATTATGATCTGCGTCGGCTTGGGCCCATTTTCCGCAATACGCGGGAGGGCGTATGATTCACACAGGAATTTCATATCTTCCTCAGCTTGCGCAAATTCGATTCGTCCACCTTCGCGTGCAATCTCGGGAGCCAGAAATCTGAACCGTACTGCCATTCCGGATGGTCCTCTCTGTCCCCAAATTATCTCGTAAAAAGTGATCGGTTGCCCCGAAGGAGCCGGGATTTGGGCTGGGTTGGTCGTTTCTTCAAAATTCAGGACAAATAACGCTGCCGCCGCAGAAACCAAAACCACGCAACCCGTGATCCAGATTTTTGCCTTGGGGGTGCTCACCTCTGCTCACCCTAAAGCGGAATATTATCGTGCTTTTTCCATGGATTTTTCAGGCTCTTGTTTCGCAAGCTCGCAAAGGCCCGAGCAACGCGTTTGCGGGTCGAGTGCGGCATGATCACTTCGTCGATGAAGCCTTTTTCAGCGGCGACGAACGGGTTAGCAAACCGGTCTTCATAATCTGCCGTGCGTTCAGCGATTTTTTCTGCATCACCAAGTTCGCTGCGATACAGAATTTCCGTCGCACCCTTGGCCCCCATCACTGCAATTTCTGCGGTTGGCCATGCATAGTTAAAATCACCTCGCAAATGCTTTGACGCCATAACATCATAGGCACCGCCATAGGCTTTGCGTGTAATGACTGTAACTTTTGGGACGGTCGCCTCGCCATAAGCAAAAAGCAATTTCGCACCATGTTTGATAACACCGCCATATTCTTGAGATGTGCCTGGCAAGAAACCAGGGACATCAACCAACGTCAGGATCGGAATTTCAAATGCGTCGCAAAACCGTACAAACCGGGCTGCCTTACGCGAACTGTCAATATCCAGACACCCCGCCAGAACCATTGGCTGATTTGCCACAATTCCAACAGAAGATCCCTCTAGCCGCACGAATCCCGTCACAATATTCTTCGCAAAATCTTCTTGGATTTCGTAGAAATCGCCTTCATCGGCGAGCTTTGTTATCAGCTCTTTCATGTCGTAGGGAGAATTCGGATTATCGGGGATCAGCGTATCAAGGCTCTCGTCAATACGACCCGGATCATCAAAGAAAGGTCGAATCGGTGGCTTTGCTCGGTTGTTAAGCGGTAGGAAATCCACCAATCGCCGCACCTCTGCCAGAGCCTCGACATCATTTTCAAAGGCGCCGTCCGCAACAGACGATTTTTTGGTATGTGTCCCGGCTCCGCCAAGTTCTTCGGCCGTAACAACCTCGTTTGTCACTGTCTTCACAACGTCGGGGCCTGTCACAAACATATAAGAGCTGTCTTTGACCATAAAAATGAAATCAGTCATCGCAGGGCTATAAACCGCGCCACCCGCGCAAGGCCCCATGATCAGGCTGATTTGCGGCACCACACCAGATGCCATGATATTGCGCTGAAAAACCTCGGCATATCCGGCAAGTGAAGCAACACCTTCCTGAATACGTGCACCACCACTGTCATTGATTCCGATAACGGGTGCGCCGTTTTGCATCGCCATATCCATGATCTTGCAGATCTTCAAAGCATGGGTTTCCGACAGAGAACCACCAAACACCGTGAAATCCTGACTGAACACATAAACCATACGACCGTTGATCGTGCCCCAGCCTGTAACAACACCGTCTCCGGCAGGCCGGTCTTTTTCCATTCCAAAATCCGTGCAGCGGTGCGCAACAAACATGTCAAATTCTTCGAACGAATCTTCGTCAAGCAGCAAATCGATCCGCTCTCGGGCGGTCAGCTTACCTTTGCTGTGCTGCGATGCGATGCGTCTTTCACCGCCACCCATACGGGCAACGTTACGACGTGTTTCAAGTTCTTGCAGGATATCCTTCATGGGCGGCTGGCTCCTTTGAGTTTTTGGGAACCTACCGTTAAAACGTGAAAGGGAAAAGGAAAGTTTGGAATATTTGCAAACCATTAGAAGAATGATGATCGCAAATTGAATAATTGCAAACCACTCTGACAGGGCGCGCTACCAGCAACGAGACTCTATGGACATTTCCAAATCTCACGCCTAACGATTGACTATGTCAACAAAGCCCGTTGTTCGGTTTCTCGACCGCACTACTCCACCCCATATCATAACACTGATCCTTCTTGCGGGGCTCTCTGCGTTGTCGATGAACGTTTTTCTACCCTCTTTACCGAACATGACAGCGTATTTTCAAACTGACTATCGGCTGATGCAACTGTCCGTCGCATTGTATCTGGCTGTTAATGCAGCGTTGCAAATCGTTGTTGGACCAATTTCTGACCGATACGGTCGGCGCCCCGTTATCCTATGGGGAACGGTTTTGTTTATCATCGCCTCAGTGGGGTGCGTTTTTGCACCCACTGTAGAGGTTTTTCTGACGTTCAGAATGGCCCAGGCCGCAATTGTGACTGGGATGGTTCTGTCTCGTGCTGTTGTGCGGGATATGGTGCCGATGGAAGAAGCGGCCTCCATGCTTGGTTACGTCACAATGGGTATGGCGCTTGTCCCGATGCTAAGCCCGCTGGTGGGTGGTGTGCTGGACACATACCTTGGCTGGCAGTCTAACTTCTGGCTGATGGCGTTGCTTGGTGTGGGTCTGTTCTGGTTGGTATGGGTCGACCTTGGTGAAACGGCAACACAACGCTCGACAAGCATGGCGCAGCAGATGCGCCAGTACCCTGACCTGTTGGTTTCACAACGTTTTTGGGGTTATTGCCTGACCGCCGCTTTTACATCCGGGTCATTCTTTGCCTACCTTGGCGGCGCCCCTTTTGTTGGTGAAACGGTATTTGGCCTGTCAAGTATATGGCTTGGTTTCAGCTTCGGCGCACCTGCAGTTGGTTACTTTCTTGGCAATTTTTTATCCGGCCGCATGTCCGTGCGGATCGGCATCAATCGAATGCTTCTCTGGGGTGCATCACTTTCCGCAGCCGGATTAGGTGGCGCGTTAATACTGTTTTACGCAGGGCTTTCCTCTCCAATCCTTTTCTTTGGCTCTATGACATTTGTTGGGCTGGGTAACGGTATGGTACTGCCCAATGCGAATGCCGGAATGTTATCCGTGCGCCCACATCTCGCAGGTTCTGCGGCCGGGCTTGGCGGTGCGATCATGATTGGCGGCGGCGCCGCGCTTTCAGCACTTGCTGGCGTTATGCTAACTGCGGAAACAGGCGCATTTCCACTCATGTGGATTATGTTCTTAAGTTCAGCTTCAGGTGTACTTTCTATGCTTTTTGTACTCTACCGCGAGCGCCGCCTTGCGGGCCTTGATCTTTAATTCACAAACAGGTTGCAAAGTTTTCAAAGTCATGTGCTAATTTGCAAACTCCAAGGGGAATGCAATGGCAATTCAAAAACTTTATGCCGGTGTAAAACTGCGGGAAACCCGAACGCGGCTTGGCCTGACGCAAAAGCAGTTCGCTGAAAAACTGGGCGTTTCGCTGCCGTATCTCAACCAGATGGAAAACAACAACCGGCCAGTTAGCACCGGTGTCGTGCTGGCGCTGGCACAAGAATTTGGCTTTGATGTCGCAGAGCTGTCGACTGGCGATGCCGAGCGCATGGTCAGTGACATGCGCGAGGCCCTTGCCGATCCGGTCTTTGCTGATAGCACCCCGCCTCTGGCTGATCTGCGGCTCGCAGCCTCAAATGCCCCGGCACTGGCGCGTGCGTTTCTTGACCTGCACCGTGCCTATCGGCAGAGCCACGAGCGGCTTGCGTCGCTTGATGAGGCTCTGGGCCGCGAAGACAGCCGCGCGCAGTCCAGCCCGTGGGAAGAAGTTCGCGATTTCTTTCATTATTGCGATAACTACATTGATGCGGTTGACCGGGCTGCGGAACATTTCGCCGGACAAAGAGGTATGCATCAGAACATTCAGCAAACAGCCATCAAAGCCCTGAGCGATCTTGGTATCGAAACGCTTTTCACAGATGAAACGACACTGCGCGGCTATGACCCTGCCGCCCGTTGTCTGACTCTTTCAAAACGCGCTGCCCCGTCGACGCAAACATTCCAATTGTTACTTCAGTTCGCTTTGCTTACGCAAAACGATTTACTGGAAGCGACGCTGGACTTTGCCCGGTTCCAGACCGATGCAGCACGTGCGATTGCAAAGATCGGGCTGGCAAACTATTTCGCCGGCGCAGCTTTGCTTCCCTACACTGCATTCCTGACGGCTGCCCAGGAAACGCGGCATGATCTTGAACGTTTGTCTGACCAGTTCGGCGCCTCGATTGAACAAATTGCGCATCGGCTTTCAACTTTGCAGCGACCGGGCGCAAAGGGTGTTCCATTCTTCTTTGTACGCGTCGATCAAGCTGGCACAATCACCAAACGTCACTCTGCAACCCGGCTGCAGTTTGCACGTTTCGGTGGGGCCTGCCCGCTATGGAACGTGCATCGCGCATTTGAAACACCGGGGCGTTTTTTAAGGCAACTGGCGGAAACGCCCGACGGCGTGCGCTATTTTTGCCTGGCGCGTGATGTGTCAAAATCCGGCGGCTCTTTCCAGGCGCCTGTTCGCAGATATGCAATAGGGCTTGGTTGCGAGGTCAAGCATGCTGACGCGCTGGTATACGCAGACGATCTTGGCACCAGCAAAAGTACGGCCTTTGAACCAATAGGTATCTCGTGCCGTATTTGCGAAAGAGCAAAGTGTCATCAGCGTTCTGTCCCACCACTCGAAAGGCAGCTTTCGATTGATCCAAACAAACGTGGGATATTGCCCTATGAGATCGGATAAGCTCTTATCGAAAACGGCCTCGCCGCTGGATCGATCCAGGGCGAGGCCAGATATTTCAAGCGCTTAGCATCTTCCAGATGTCGTCTTTCAGCATCATGCGTTCTTTGCGCATTTCGACTTCGTGCAGCTCTTCTGTTGGTTCAACATTTGTCTCTGCCCGGTGAATGGCCCGATTGATTTCATGATACTTGTCAACAAGGCCCGCGAAATGGGCGTTAGATTGTTTTAGCTCAGAAATGAGTTCCACTTTGTCGGGAAATTCTTCAGCCAATTCATGAGGGGTGTGGGACATGCGATTCTCCTGTCTGGGTCCGTTTCGCGATTAGGTTAGACCCAGATCAATTCCGCAACCTTGACTCGGATCAAAGAATTGCAGGCCAACTGCCGGAGTTAGCGCTGAGATGTTTTCCAATTTGGGTGAATCCACGGCTCAACATTTACCGGAGGCAATTGTGTTTTTCCCAATATATGGTCTGATGCCTTTTCCCCAACCATAATTGAGGGTCCATTGAGGTTGCCGTTTGTAATGCGCGGGAAAACGGAACTATCTGCGAGACGCAATCCATCAACGCCGATGACACGCGCCTCCGGGTCAACAACAGCGTTCGGGTCGTCAGCTTTGCCCATTCTGCACGTACCACACGGATGGTAAGCGCTTTCCACGTGTTCGCGAATGAAGCCGTCCAGCTCATCGTCAGTTTGCAGCCCTGCACCGGGCTGAATTTCATGTTTCACAAACGGCTTGAATGCCTCTTGCGCAAAGATTTCGCGGGTGAGGCGGATGCAGGTACGAAAATCCTCCCAGTCCTGCGGCACTGACATATAGTTGAACAGTATTTTCGGGGCATCATTGGGGTCCGCCGATGCAAGTGACACCACGCCGCGCGAGCCGGACCGCATTGGGCCCGTATGGGCCTGAAACCCGTGCCCCTCTGCCGCCGCCTTGCCATCATACCGGACCGCCATTGGCAGAAAATGGTATTGAATATCGGGGTAGTCCACACCAGCGCCAGAGCGGATAAAAGCAGCACTTTCAAACTGGTTAGATGCGCCGAGCCCGGTCTTTGTAAACAACCACTGCGCCCCGATCACGGCCTTGGAAATAAGGTTCCAATGTTTGTAAAGCGTGATGGGTTGGCTTGATGCCATCTGAAAATAAAACTCCAGGTGATCTTGCAAATTTTGCCCAACGCCCGGTCGATCGGCAATCACCTCGATGTCATGCTCTGCCAGATGCGCTGCTGGCCCTATGCCAGAAAGCATAAGCAATTTTGGCGAATTCAGTGAAGACGCGGCAATAATCACTTCGCGGTGCGCACGAACAACTTCTACCCGCCCACCGCGTTCAACCTCCACACCAACAGCACGCCCATCTTCGACTACTACCTTGCGCGCAAACGCACGAGTTAGATCGCAGTTCTGGCGTTTCAGCGCCGGGCGCAAATAGGCATTCGCAGCCGACCATCTTCGACCCTTCCAGACGGTTTGCTCCATCGGGCCAAAACCTTCTTGCTGCTCGCCGTTATAATCGCCCGTGGTTTTGTAGCCCGCTTGCTGTCCAGCCTTTACGAATGCTTCATACAACGGATTCTTTCTTGGCCCGCGCGTCACATGCAGGGGGCCATCAGTGCCCCGCCAGGTTGGATCGCCCCCGTGCCCCCCCGAATGCCATGATTCCATACGTTTGTAGTAGGGCAGCACGTCAGCATAGGCCCAACCCGTCGCCCCAACCTCTGACCAGTGGTCAAAATCGCGGGCATGACCCCGCACATAAACCATCCCATTGATCGAGGAAGAGCCACCAATCACTTTTCCGCGCGGCGTCACCAGACGACGCCCACCAAGAAATGGCTCTGGCTCGGTCTGATATCCCCAATCGTACATGCCCATGTTCATCGGGTATGAAAGTGCTGCTGGCATCTGAATGAAAGGCCCGGCGTCAGTCCCGCCGTGCTCTATTACAAGGACACTTGCGCCAGATTCTGACAACCGATACGCCATAGCGCACCCCGCAGAACCCGCACCGACAATTACAAAATCAGCTTCCATTCTTTTTTCCGTCCACTTTCGCACCACGCATCAGTAAGGCGCTTCGACATCATTCATAGACACATAAACAGAGCGCAGTTCTGAGTAATGATTGACCGCGTTCTTTGAATTCTCTCGCCCGACACCCGACATTTTGCTACCGCCAAAAGGGGCCTCTACTGGGGCAAGGTTGTAGGTATTGATAAAGCAACTTCCGGCTTCAAGCTTTCCAATCACCCGGTGCGCCCGTGTCAGGTCATTTGTAAATACGCCCGCGGACAAGCCGAATTCAGTGTCATTGGCACGTGCAATCACCTCAACTTCATCCTCAAAATCCAGAACAGACATCACGGGGCCAAAAATTTCCTCACGCGCAATGGTCATGCCGTCGGTCACATCTGCAAAAACTGTCGGCTCCAGATAAAACCCCAGTTTATTAAGTTGATTTCCGCCAAAAACCAGCCGTGCGCCTTCGTTCAGCCCTTTGGCAATATAGCCTTTGACAATGTTCAACTGGTTTTCGGAAACCAAAGGGCCGAAACTCGTTGCTTCGTCTAAAGGATCACCGATCACCGCCGTCGCCAGACGTTCTGACAGGCGTTTCAAAAACGCTTCTTTAATGCCCTTTTGCACAAACACTCTTGTACCGTTTGAGCAAACCTGCCCGGAAGAATAGAAATTTCCAAGGATGGCGCCGCTAACCGCATTTTCGAGGCTGGCATCGTCAAAAATGATCATCGGGGATTTGCCGCCAAGTTCCATTGTGACGTGTTTCATTCCGTCTGCTGCCGCGGCATAAACCTTGCGCCCGGTTGGAACGGAACCCGTAAGTGAGACCTTTGCAACCCGTGGGTCAGTGACAAGGCTGGACCCTACGTCGCCATATCCCTGAACAACATTGAAAATACCCTTTGGTGCGCCAGCCTCGATCAGAATTTCCGCAACTTTGAGAGCAGATAAGGGTGTTGTCTCTGATGGCTTGAAAACCATCGTATTTCCACAAGCAAGCGCGGGAGCCGCTTTCCAGCATGCGATCTGGGTTGGGTAGTTCCAGGCACCAATTCCGACACAGAGACCCAGTGCTTCGCGAACAGTATAGACGAAATCCCCCCCGGAGAGAGGAATGTGCTCTCCCGTCAGGCTGCCTGCGATACCACCAAAATACTCCAGTGCATCCGCGCCAGAGGTTGCGTCGGCAACGAGGGTTTCCTGAAGTGGTTTGCCGGTATCCAGCGTCTCCAGAATGCTCAGGTCACGGTTTCTCTCACGTATGATATCTGCTGCGCGGCGCAAAACTCTGCCCCGCTCTGTGCCGCTTAAAGCGGCCCACGCGCCCTGCGCCGATTTCGCGGCTGCTAATGCTTTGTCGACGATATCCGGCGTCGCAGAGTGAAGCGTTGCGATGACCTCTCCACTCGCGGGATAGATCACCTTAATAGGTGCGCCCGAAGTGTCCTCAATGTAGGCGCCATTGATGAAATGACTGGCCTTGGGTTGAGCGTTGTAATTCAAACTTCAATGCCTCCGGCGGGGATATTTATAGAAACTGGTTTGCTTATTCCCCGCGAGGGAAACGCTGATCATTTTCGAGTGTGTCAAGATTCATATGATTGCGCATGTAGCGTTCACTTGCCTTTTGCAGCGGCTGATAGTCCCACGGGAAATAGTTGCCATTGCGAAGCGCTTCGTAGACCACCCACCTGCGCGCCTGGCTTTGGCGCACAGCTGCGTCGAAATCATCAAGGTTCCAGCGGGCTTCAGATTTGGCGCGCAATGAATTCAGAGTTCCCGCATGTTCTGGATCATCTGCCAAATTACGAAGTTCATGCGGATCTGATTCCAAATCAAACAACTGATCGGGGTCAAGCGCACAGCGGTTGTATTTCCACTTTCCGTAACGCAGCGAGACAAGCGGCGCATATGAGGCCTCAGCCGCATATTCCATCGCAACCGGGGATGTGCGCGCTGCCCCTTTGGCAACAGGAACAAGGCTTTCACCGTCAGTCCAGGAAAGCACCTCTTCCATACTGACGCCTGCAAGATCGCACAGTGTTGGTGTCACGTCGATATTTGAGACGGGCGCAGTTTCAAGCCGCGGTTCAAGACCTGAAGCGGCCACCATCAATGGCACCCGGGCAGAGCCCTCGTAAAAGTTCATTTTGAACCAGAGGCCGCGCTCACCAAGCATGTCACCATGATCCGAAACAAAGAGAATGATCGCGTCTTGCCGTGTTGCTTCCAGCGCCTCCAGAACATCGCCGATCTTATCGTCCAAGTAACTTATATTGGCAAAATAGGCCCGGCGAGAGCGGCGAATATCTTCCTCTTTAATATCAAATTTCCGCCAGTCATTTGCATCAAAGATACGTTTTGCGTGGGGATCGTGTTCTTCATAGGGCATCGCCGGAATTTCCGGGAGCAGGTGTTCGCAATCCTCGTAAAGATCCCAGTATTTTTTTCTGGCAACATAGGGATCATGCGGATGGGTGAAACTGACGGTCAGACACCAGGGGCGGTCATCTTTTCCGCGCGCCAGATCATAAACCTTGCGGGTCGCGTTGTAGGCAACTTCGTCGTCATATTCCATTTGGTTGGAAATTTCGGCAACACCTGCGCCTTTGACGGAGCCCATATTGTGGTACCACCAGTCGATCCGCTCTCCGGGTTTGCGATAGTCAGGCGTCCATCCGAAATCCGCAGGATAGATATCTGTGGTCAGCCGTTCCTCAAAGCCATGCATTTGATCCGGGCCAACAAAATGCATTTTCCCAGACAGGCAGGTCTGATAGCCTGCCCGACGCAGATGGTGAGCATATGTTGGGATATCGGAGGCATATTCTGCCGCATTGTCGTAAACCCTGGTCCGCGACGGCAGTTGCCCTGACATAAAACTTGCCCGTCCCGGTGCGCATAAGGGTGACGCGGTATAACAATTTTTAAAACGCACAGACCGTGCCGCCAGCGCCTTTAGGTTCGGAGCATGCAGCCAGTCTGCTGGGCCGTCAGGGAACAAAGTACCGTTCAACTGATCGACCATGAAAATAAGAATATTGGGCTTTGTCATTTTGTTTGCTCCAGCAATAGATCAAAGTGTTCCATCGTAAGAGCAACGGCTTGTTCCCGGCCCACCCGATGGTCGCACAGCGCCTGACGGATATAGACACCGTCAATCATTGACGCGATCCCTTCCGCCGCTGAAACCGCCTTGTTCCCAAAAAGGGGCCGCATCGCAAAAACCAGATTCGAATGCAGTCGTTTCTGGTAGATTTTCAAAAGCCGCCTTGCCTGCGGGCTGGTTTGTGCCAAAACGTAGAAGTTCAGCCACGCGGCGATCACTTCTTCACGAAAATTTCCGGCTTCAAAGCTTGCACGAATGATGGCGCGGACACGCGCTTCAGGGCCTTCGGAAACAACCAATGCACCACGAACCGCCGCACCGAATATCGTCAGAATATGGCGCATCGCTGCGAGAAAGATTTGCTCTTTTCCACCAAAGTAGTGATGTGCCAAAGCAGAAGATACGCCTGCCCGCTTCGCGATCTGGCTTACCGTCACATCCAGAGAGCCTGCACGACCAATTTCAGCGATCGTGGCACTGACCAGCGCCTTGCGGCGAATAGGTTCCATTCCGATCTTTGGCATGACATACTCCAAAAAGACTTGCTTTGTCGAAAATGTTGCATTTTAATTGACTCGTCAATCAATAAAAACAGGGACCTCAAAAATGACCTTAAAATCTGCTCTATCTGCCCTTGCTCTGCTCGCTGCTGCCGGACAAGCACAAGCCGACTGTGGAACAGTTACCTTTTCTGATGTTGGCTGGACTGACATCACAGCAACGACAGCGACAACCAGCCTTGTGCTGGAAGCGCTTGGTTACGATACCGAAATCAAAGTTCTGTCTGTACCAGTCACATATATTTCGATGGCCGAAGGGGATATCGACGTATTCCTTGGTAACTGGATGCCAACCATGGAGGGTGATATAGCTCCCTATCGCGAAGCCGGAACGGTGGATATCGTTGGCGACAATCTGAACGGCACCGCTTATACGCTGGCCACTAACGCTGCAGGTGCCGCACTTGGAATCAAAACATTTGCTGACATTGCACCGAATGCAGACGCCCTTGAGGGGAAGATCTATGGCATCGAGGCGGGAAATGACGGCAACCGTATCGTGATGGACCTGATCAGCGCCGACACTTTTGGCCTAAGCGCAGTTGAAATGATCGAAAGCTCTGAACAGGGCATGCTTGCGCAGGTTGATCGGGCAAGCCGCAAAGACGAACCAGTTGTATTCCTTGGCTGGGCACCGCATCCAATGAACTCAAACTTTGAAGTAACCTACCTGACAGGTGGCGAAGAATGGTTTGGTGCCGAAGGCGACGTTTATACAAACACCCGCGCCGGATATGTCGATGAGTGCCCGAACGTCGGTGCATTGCTGAAAAACCTGCAGTTCACGCTGGATATGGAAAACCAGATCATGGGTGCAATTCTGGATGATGGCGAAGATGCAAACGATGCTGCTGCCGCTTGGCTCAAAGCCAATCCAGACGCAATCAGCCCATGGCTTGAAGGCGTAACAACGAAAGACGGCGGTGATGCAATGGCGGCAGTATCTGCTGCACTTGGCCTCTAAATCACAAACAGTTTGGCCCCGGCAAATGTCGGGGCCAAACTTTTTTATAAATCAAAAACAAAACGGACCGTACAATTTGTATCGGTAGAGGGACGGAAATGGACTGGCTGACAGAGACGAAGATACCGGTCGGCAAGGCCGCAAAAAACGGGTTTGAATGGCTGCGAGACAACGCCGATTGGTTTTTCGACAGTTTCGAAAGTAGCGTTGGTTGGCTTATCGAAACGATGCTCACATTGCTCCAATACCCGCATCCGTTGGTGATCGTGGCGATGTTTGTAGCCCTAACATGGGCGTTACAGCGGAGCTGGAAACCCTGCCTTCTGGTATTTCTTAGCTTTTTGTTTATTCTCAATCAGGGCTATTGGGATGAAACGCTGGAAAGCCTGACTTTGGTTCTGTTCGCCTGTATCTTCTGCATGTCGCTCGGCGTGCCAATCGGAATTGCAGCCGCACACCGTCCGCGCCTGTTTCAGGCCATGCGTCCGGTGCTTGATCTCATGCAAACACTGCCGACTTTTGTTTATCTTATTCCGATGATCGTTTTCTTTGGCATTGGTATGGTTCCTGGGCTTATTGCCACTGTGATCTTTGTGCTTCCCGCTCCGATCCGCCTTACGCACCTCGGGGTCAGTTCCACTCCCATGCCCCTTTTGGAAGCCGCGCGCGCCTTTGGTGCTACACCTCGACAAACTCTGTGGAAAGTTGAATTACCCTACGCGCTACCGCAAATAATGGCAGGGTTGAACCAAACTATTATGCTGTCGCTTTCAATGGTTGTAATCGCGGGTCTTGTGGGTGCTGACGGACTTGGCGTACCGGTTGTCCGCGCATTGAGCCAGGTGAATGCCGCCCTTGGTTTTGAAAGTGGTCTTGTGATCGTTGTTGTTGCAATCATGCTTGACCGTATGCTGAGAGTGGAGCGTTAAATCATGGGTACTTCAGTAGAATTTGACAACGTCTCTATCGTTTTTGGCGAAAAACCACAGCTTGCTTTACCTATGATGGACGAATTGAAAGAGCGCGCCGAAATACAATCCGCGACTGGGCAGGTTCTGGGGGTGCACGACTGCTCGCTCACAGTGTCCGAGGGTGAAATTCTTGTCTTGATGGGCCTGTCCGGATCGGGAAAATCGACCTTGCTGCGCGCGGTAAACGGGTTGAACCCTGTTGTTCGCGGAGCGGTCCACGTCAACGATGGATCGGGCATGATTAACGTAACTGCGGCCCCTCCAACAGAATTGCGGCGCATGCGCCAAACCCGCATTGCAATGGTGTTTCAGCAATTTGGTCTGCTGCCCTGGCGCACTGTGCGCGAAAACACAGGCCTCGGATTAGAGCTTGGGGGTATGTCCAAAGCAGAACGGCACCGCAAAGTCGATGAACAGCTTACGCTGGTTGGTCTGTCCGATTGGGCGGAGCGCAAAGTTGGCGATCTTTCCGGTGGTATGCAACAGCGCGTCGGCCTTGCCCGCGCCTTTGCGACAGATGCTCCGATCCTGTTGATGGACGAACCCTTCTCGGCACTCGACCCGTTGATCCGCACGCGGCTACAGGACGAGTTGCTTGAACTTCAGGAAAAGCTCCAGCGTACCATCATCTTTGTGAGCCATGATCTGGACGAAGCCTTCAAGATAGGCAATCGCATCGCGATCATGGAAGGGGGGCGCATCGTGCAATGCGGCACACCGCAGGATATCTTTTCAAATCCCGCGAACGAGTATGTTGCCGATTTCGTTGCTCATATGAATCCCCTTGGGGTACTCTGCGCGCGCGACGTTCTGGAAGCTGTTGACGGTGTTCCGACCATCACCGTCGGGCCAGACACAGATATACGCGAAGTCATGGAAAAGGTGCAGGAAACTGGCCAACCCGTCGGAGTCATCGAAAACGGCACACTTATAGGTCAGGTTACAAAGGACCGGGTTCTCTCAAAGCTTCTTGATCCAAGAAGTTAGAATGCCTCCGGCGGGGATATTCTTAGAATAAAGAAAGAGATCGCCCGGGTTTCCGGGGTCGAAAGTAGGATGGTCTGAATCTTTCTTTTAAACTTTTGTCGCGGAAACAGGTGGCGTTATCGCCCTTCGTTTAAGGACCGCTTCGCGCCAACTGATAAAACTGATCGCCGCTATGATGATGCCGCCACCGAACATAACCCAGCTATCCGCCGGCTCGTTAAAAAACACAGCGCCAAGCAATGTTGCCCAAACCAACTGCAGGAATGTGACCGGTTGCGTGACGGATACCGGCGCTGCGCGAAACGCCAGAGTCATTGAAAAATGGCCTGCTGTTGCGAAAACAGCGACCAAAAAAAGCCAGAACAGCTGTGCGAGCGTCGGCGTCACCCATACCGCCCAGGCAAAGGGCGCAAGCCCGATTGTGACCGTTATAGACAACATTCCCACAACAACGCCGGGGCTTACGATATCGGCCATCCGTTTCGCAATAAGATATCCGAACGCAAACAAAATGGCAGTCAGAAGCATTGCAAAATGGCCTGATGATATCTCTCGAAAACCGGGTCTCAGAATAATCAATGCGCCTATGAGTGCAGCCATAACGGCCAGGAAGCGGCGTGCGGCAAAGCGTTCACCCAACACAAGAGCAGCCCCAATTGTTACGTATACCGGGGAAAGATAGTTCATTGCCGTCACCTCGGCGATTGATATCTGAGTCATCGAATAGAACCACAGGATGACACCAATCGTTTGCGTCGCGCCACGTAGCGAAAAAAGCGCGAGGTCTTGTCTTGTGAGCTGCGCATTTAAAATTGGACGGATCATCGGGATCACGAAAACCAAACCAAGCGCGTACCGCAAAAAGGCTGCCTCGGCAGCGGGAACGGCCCCGCCAACATGTTTTACGATTGCCGTGACTGCAACAAAACAAAGCCCCGTCACCAACATCCAGAACACGCCCCACAAAGGGCGTTGTGCAATTGTTGGTTTAGGTGAATTTCTCATGATGGCAGATGATACGAACGAGAAGGGGCAAGCAAGCGCTATTCAATCAGTAACCCAATTGCGATCACCCACATCGTTAACGCAACGCCTGCGTCAAGAACCCGCCAGGCATTTGGCTGGGCAAACACCGGGCCTAGAAGCCTTGCGCCGTATCCAAGGACAAAGAAAAACATAAAGGAAGCCGTGACTGCCCCTGTTCCGAATGCAAGCCGGTTTTCGTAACCGGTTGAGACAGAGCCCAACAACACAAGCGTATCAAGGTAGACATGCGGATTAAGCCACGTGATTGCAAGACTGGTCAAAACCACTTTCTTAAGGCTACTTCCTTGTTCTTTCGATTCAGCCAGCGCTTCCCCGCCCCGAATAGCGGCTCGCGCATTCAGAAAACCATACCATATCAAAAACACAACCCCGCCGTACCTAAACATGGGCGCAATCCACGGAGCTGCGTTCGCAACCCATCCAAAACCAGAAACGCCCGCAGCGATCAGTATCGCATCGGATAACGCACAGGTAAGACAAACAGCAAAAACAAACTGGCGTCTCAGACCTTGCCGTAAAACAAGCGCGTTTTGAGCTCCGATCGCGACGATCAGACTCAAACTAAGTAAAAACCCTGCACTCAATGCCTGCACTGCAACCTCCAAACTTGACGCATGCCTATTCCGGTGCGCAAACTAATTCAAATTAATTTTCCTTAAGAGAATGAAGTAATTCTAATGCTGGAATACCCGCTTCTTAATGCCTTGGCCTCGGTGCTGCGCACCGGAAGTTTTGAACTTGCTGCACATAGCTTAAGCATTACGCCTTCAGCAGTGTCGCAACGCATTAAGTTGTTGGAAGAAAGATTGGGTTGCGTTCTTATAGTCCGCGGTCATCCTTGTTCTGCAACGCCTGCTGGGTCACGCCTGTTCCGGCACACCGAAGAAGTCAGCTTACTTGAACATACACTTGCCGCTGACTTGAAGGGTCTTTTACCCGATGAAAGCATTCCGACAATACGCATCGCTGTAAATGCTGACAGCCTTGCGACGTGGTTCATTGAAGCGTTGGCAGAAACGACTGGAATGCTTTTTGATCTTGTTACAGATGATCAGGAGCACTCCGCTGATCTGCTGCGACGGCGCGAGGTCATGGCAGCGGTAACGGCGCATCCCGGTCCGGTTCAGGGGTGCGACTCGCAACCTCTAGGGGCACTTCGCTATATCGCGGCCGCGAGTCCAGCATTCGTCAAACTTTTTTTCCCAGATGGGCTGACTGAGTACGCCGCCCGGCACGCACCGGCGTTAACTTTCAACAATAAGGACAAACTTCAGGAAACATGGCTTCATGGCCAGCTTGGTACGTTGATCTCATTTCCGACACACATGCTGCCATCGAGCCGTGGATTTGTAGATGCAGCATTAGCGGGGCTTGGATGGGGAATGAACCCCGAATCACTGGTCAAAGCACATATTGAAAACGGAAATTTGGTGACATTGGGCACAAAACCAGCCCTGGATATTCCACTTTACTGGCAGTCAAACCGGGCTACGCGTAAAGCACTTACACCTTTGACCAAGGCCGTCCGGACAGCGGCAAAACGATATTTGATCGCTTGGTAGACAATCTCTCAAACCGGGATCTAAAAGGTCAAACCCGATTTGCCTGCATGAATAGAGGTAGTCCAGAATGAAAAACACGGCACCAAGTAAAGGTGCCGCGTTCCGAATTTCGCAGAATTTAAAGCTGTTCCAGCACTTCGTCAGATGCCTCAAAGTTGGCGGTCACGCGTTGAATATCGTCATCATCTTCCAAGGCATCAATCAGCTTCATCAGCTTCTGCATGCCTTCAAGATCAAGCTCGGTGGTTGTCTGTGGTTGCCAAACGAGCTTGGTGGATTCGGATTCGCCAAGTTCCGATTCTAGCGCATTCGAGACGTCATTAAGATCTGTGTCTGCACAATAGATCGTATGCCCGTCTTCGTTGCTTTCGACATCTTCAGCGCCTGCCTCTATTGCAGCCATTAAAACCGTGTCTGCGTCTCCAACTGACGCAGGATAAACCACCTCGCCTTTGCGGTCGAACATAAAAGATACTGATCCGGTTTCACCCAGATTTCCACCATTTTTTCCGAATGTTGAACGCACGTTAGAGGCCGTCCTGTTGCGATTATCGGTCATTGCTTCGACGATCACCGCCACACCGGAGGGGCCATAACCTTCATAGCGGATTTCGTCGTAGGTATCACCTTCGCCAGCTTGTGATTTCTTGATTGCGCGATCAATAACATCCTTGGGGACAGAGTTCGATTTTGCCTCTTTGACCGCCAACCGCAAACGCGGGTTCTTGTCTGGGTCCGGGTCACCCATTTTCGCGGCGACTGTGATCTCTTTTGACAGCTTAGAAAACAGTTTCGAACGCGCTGCATCCTGCCGCCCCTTGCGGTGCTGGATGTTGGCCCATTTTGAATGACCTGCCATAAGTTTCTCCTTGGGCGGAATTTCTATTTGGCCCTCTATAAAACAGCGTCCCTACTGGCTGCAAGCCATTGCAATTTTCACGCCATTCAGATTGGCTGTATGCAAAGCAGAGGACGCGTTCATGACCAGTGACCAGATTATTTTGTTCAGCCTGTTTGGCGCAGTCTTCGCGTTGTTGCTTTGGGGGCGGTTCCGATATGACCTGGTCGCTTTTGCTGCCTTGATGGTTGGTGTGGTGCTGGGAGTTGTTCCCTCGAAAGACGCGTTTAACGGGTTTGGGCACCCTGCAACCTTGGTCGTAGCTTTGGTATTGGTGGTTTCTGCCGGATTGGTCAGGTCAGGTGCGGTGTTTCTGATAACACGCACACTTGTCGATAGTTCACGCAGTCTAGGTGGCCACATCGCATTGATGGGTGGAATAGGCGGCATCCTTTCAGCGTTTATGAACAATGTTGCAGCACTTGCCCTCTTGATGCCCGTTGACATTCAAACCGCCCGAAAAGCTGATCGTGCACCAAGCCTGAGCCTGATGCCACTCTCTTTTGCAACCATTCTCGGCGGAATGGTGACAATGATCGGAACACCGCCAAACATCATAATCGCCTCGATACGGCAGGATGCGCTGGGCGAGCCGTTCCGCATGTTTGATTTTGCGCCGGTCGGAGGCATTACCGCGATAGTCGGGCTGGCTTTCGTGGCATTTATTGGTTGGCGACTTATCCCCCAAAGCGCAGAAACTGGCGCCGCAGGCAACCCGATGGCGGAAATTGCTCAGTATATCGCCGAACTTACCATTCCCGCTGAGTCCAAACATATTGGGAAACGGTTGTTCGAACTTTACGAAACTGCGGAAAAAAACGATGTCGCTATTCTGGGTCTTGTGCGCGACGGCAAGCGTAAGTTTGGAACGCAGCGCAACACGACACTCGCCGCAGGAGACGCGCTTGTTCTGGAAGCAGAACCTGATGCGCTTGACGAATTCCGGTCCGCACTGTCGCTCGATTTTACAGATTCCAAGCGTCAGGATGCGCTCCACGCGGACGCAGAAGGTTTGGCAATTGTTGAAATGGTCGTGACCGAGAGTTCACGTATCAACGGAAGAACTGCGCAGGCAATTGGGCTAAGTTGGCGACGACAGACGGTGCTTATGGGAATTTCCCGGCAAGGCAAACAGATCACCGACCACGTACGTAAGACCGAAGTTCGTGTGGGCGACATTCTGCTATTGCTGGTCCCACAACAAAACGCAGCTGAAATAGTCGACTGGCTGGGTGGGTTGCCGCTTGCAGATCGCGGGCTTGCCGTGACAGACGATAAGAAAGTCTGGATGGCAATTGGGCTGTTCGCGGCCGCCGTTGCGGCGGCAAGCTTTGGTCTGATCTACCTTCCTGTTGCGCTTGGTCTTGTGGTCATCGCCTTTGTCTTGACTAAAATCATACCAATTTCAGAAGTTTACACACATATTGAATGGCCGGTTGTGGTGTTGCTTGGTTCCATGATCCCGCTCGGCGCAGCGCTTGAAACTTCTGGTGGGACAGAGTTGATTTCCAGAACGCTGATTTCCGTAACAAACGGCATGCCAGCATGGGGCATCCTGACAGTTCTGATGGTTGTAACCATGACCCTTTCGGATGTTCTGAACAACACCGCCACAACCATTGTTGCAGCGCCTGTCGGGATTCAAATGGCGAATACATTGGAGGTGAACCCTGACCCATTCCTGATGGCCGTCGCAGTCGCCGCTTCCTGCGCCTTCCTGACGCCGATTGGGCATAAGAACAACACACTGATCCTTGGGCCGGGCGGGTATAAATTTGGGGACTACTGGCGAATGGGTCTGCCGCTTGAGATTCTTGTCGTCGCGGTATCGATTCCGGCGATTTTGGTGTTCTGGCCTCTATAATACGTGAAAAATAACGGCATCTCTTACCCAGACGAATACCCCGAAACGCACTCTGAGACTTCCCGCACCCTTGTCGTTTAACCTAAGGATAACGAGGGCGCGGCGGGGGAAAATGCAGTCAAGCTCATGTAATGTAAGCCACTCGGATTTTTTTCCACAAATCTTGAAGCGACGCCTAAGGTTCAAACTTGAGATAATTAGTGGGAAACCATGAATTGATCACCATTTTCGTAACTGCCTAAAAACGCTCTACCCCATGCAAGAAAAGTAGCGGCCTGTCTCGCCCGCACGACTTACTTTCTACAGGACGGCAAGACTTTGTACGGGTGGCCCTTCGTAGAGAAAAAGCGAGGGCCGAACGGCTGAACGACACGCCCTCTGCGGTTTCATGGATTTGAAAGAGCTGCTCCAAGAGATCCCACGTCAGCACAAAAGGTAGAGATAAATTTCGGGACCCAAATAGTGACAATTTAAATCAAACTAAACTTTTTGAGGGAGATATTTCTTGTTTATCTTCAGCGCTCTAATTGAAGGAGGGTGGCCATGAGATTCGTGAATGCGTTGCTACTATTTGCTGCGGTAGCCAGCTGTAGTACGAAAGAGTTTCAGGCCGAAAAAGCTGTTTGCGCTGCAGAGTGGATAGAAAAAATACCACCAATGTACCAGCAAATTGCCGTGCAGAGAACAAGGGCTACCGAAGTACCTACCGGCAACGTCACGTGCCAAACACAAGGATCCGGCAACACAGGCTCCGCGAATTGCATTCAAGAGATGAAAACGGAATACATTCCGTACACTGCAATTGAAACTGTTGATATTCGCAAATCCGTGAGAGATCAGCGGATCAGTATGTGTACAGTAAGCGCCTGCAACAGGAATTACGGCAACTCAGAGTGCAAGCCCGCAGGTTAGCACAGCGTGAGATCTGGGTTACCGCGCTTGTTATGCTTGGGCCTTCTCAGGAATCGGTAGTTCTGATGAACGGCGAGCGGTATAACTCCGATTCAAAGGGCTTACCAACCCGCGCAGCGTTGCTACGGTGGCTGCTATTGTGCTGACCTCAGTGATGAAAGTTTTCCGCTCGTTTGCTTCGAGGACCGCACCTTGTTCTTGCATGCGTTTGGCAACGGCTTGACGTACTTCTATCACTTAAGAGCAGGTCAATATCCAACAAGCCGTCAAACAACGGAATGACCACCTGGTCATAGGCATGTCGTTGCCTGCCCGTATTGTCGCATTACCTTTTCTATCTGACATAACCTTACCGTCCCGAGCACATTTACAGCGGCCAAAGAAATGGAATAATCGCCGAAGCAAGCAACCCGACACTCAGATTAAGGGGAATGCCAACGCGCATGAAATCGGTAAATCTGTACCCGCCCGGTCCATAGACCAACATGTTTGTCTGGTAGCCAATAGGCGTTGCAAAGCTCGCTGAAGCAGCGACCATCACCGCCACGACTAAGGGGCGCGCATCTACTCCCAATGCGTCAGCCAACCCGATAGCAATGGGTGTAACGACCACAGCAACAGCGTTGTTCGACACAAGCTCTGTCAGGACAGACGTGAGCAGATAAATCGCCCAGATAATCAGGAACGGAGGCATGTTCCCAAGCATAGGTGCGACCGCGTCTACAATCAGTTTTACAGCCCCCGAAGCTTCCAGCGCGGCCCCGATGGCAAGCATCGAAAAAATCAACGCAAGTAAGCGCCCGTCAACGAAAGAAAATGCTTCTTCTGCATCAATGCACCGCGCAATCAGGACCAGGGCGACAGCGAGGACGGAGAGCATGAAAATTGGCGCGACCCCAAAGGCCGCCAAAACAACGATCGACAACAAGGTTATTACGGCAAGGGGCGCATGCGTCCTTCGATAGGCGCGTCCAGAAGGTTTGCTGATATCGACCATTTCCATATCAGACGCGAGCCGCTGAATATCTTCAGGCGCCCCTTCAAGAAGAAGCGTATCGCCGACCCTTACAATCAAATCATCCAACTGCAGTCCGATGTTCTGGTTTCGCCGATGCACCGCCAAAGGATAAACCCCGTACCGCCGCCGCAACCGCAATGCCCCAAGCGAACGCCCAATCATCTTGCATCCGGGTGAAATAAGAACCTCAACCGTTGACGTTTCAACCGCCGAAAGCTGATCCACCCGTTTCAGGCTTTTGTTACGTTGCAGTGAAAGCAGTTCCGTTACTTCCGTACGCAAAACCACCCGGTCCCCAACCTGAAGCGTTACATCCTTCAGGTTTCGCCGAAGGGAGTCGTCGCCGCGCAAAACGTCAACCAGACGAACGCCTTCGCGTTTGAACAATTGCACCCCGGTCACTTCACGTCCAATCAGATCGCTATCAGGCGGAATTGCGGCCTCTGTAAAAAATTTCATCTTTGTGCGGTCAGACAGCAGATTTGCCATCGAGTCCCGATCAGGCAACAAACGCGGGCCGATAAACCGCAAATAGATCATTCCCCAAGCCACAAGGATCAAGCCAAGTGGTGTGACTTCGAAAATCGAAAACGCTTCTAACCCATTCGCGCGTGCAACACCGTCAACCAACAGGTTTGTCGAGGTACCGATAAGCGTCAGGGTGCCACCTAATATCGCAGCATAGCTGAGAGGTATAAGAAGCTTGGAAGCTGATACTTTCAGCTTTCGTGATAGTTGTACAAAGACCGGTATCATGACTACAACAACCGGCGTATTAGACACAATCGCAGACGCAAAAATCACAAACCCCATCAAAGCGCCTATCGCCAAAACGGGTCGTGCTTCTGCATTGCGTTCCGCGACCTGTGTAAACCAGTCAAGTGCGCCCGTCCGCACCAAGGCACCCATCACGATGAACATTGCCGCAATCGTCCATGGCGCGGGATTTGACAGAACCGTCAAGGCCTTGTCATAAGGCAAAATACCAAGCGTCAGCATCACTGCTGCCCCGGCAATTGCAACGACTTCGGTCGGATATTTTTCGCGGATAAAAAGAATAAACATCACCGCAACAACGGTCAGCGCGACGACGGCTTCACCAGTGGGTGAGAAAAAGGAATTTGAAATCATCAGGTCCTGTCAATTCCAGCTACTGACTGGCATCTTTGCCCGTAGGTGTCTCTGATACAAGCTCGTTGTTATCACGCGGTTGCACAAGAAAGATTCCGACAAACATCATTCCCATCGCGAGCCATAGGTAGCCCGAGTAGCTTTCCCCCAAAACCAGCATCGCCCAGATCACGCCAAAGCCAGTGACAAGATATGCAACCTGGACCGCAAATGTCGGCCCAGTACGCCCCACAAGCCAAACATAGGTCGTGTAGACGATAGCATGAATTACAGATGATAAGGCTAATGCATAGTCGGGCACACCGTAAGGCGGACGCGGGTCAATCCATTGGCCAGATAATATTGCGAGCGGAAATGCGATAAATGCACCCATCAGGGATGCCCCATAGAGCACCTGAATTGGGTCGAGTCCCGCCGTGCCCCATTTTGCGACGATGTTGCCTTCAAGTCCGTAAAAAACCGGAGCTATCAGCGCGAGCGGAATGAAAATCAACATCGCCCGCTCCGGCAAGCTTGCCTCTGGGCCAATGATCAAAAGGACACCAAGCAATCCAAAACAAAGGCCTAAAAGACGCAACCAACTGAAACGGTCGACACCAAACAAAAGAGCAACCGGAAAGGCAAACATAGGAACAAGCGAAAGCAAAACTGAAATCACACCTGAGGGCAAATGCTGGATCGCTTTGTATGACGCTGTATTAGGCATGAGTGTACCAACCAAAGCGATCACGAGATAAAGCTGCAGATGCCTTGCTTTAAAAGGCAAAGATTTACCACGTAGTTTTGTGACTGCACCAAGCACGACAGCAGCAATGACCAATTGCCAGAATATGAGCCCAAACGCCCGGTAGCCGCCGCTGACCGCGAGTTTTGACAGTGGCTGCGTGAGACCCCACCCTGCCCCCATCAGCAACAGCACAAGTATTGGCCCCATCCGGGTTGTCACGGGGTGCTTTCTTCAAGGCGGCCGCCAACACGCACCATTTTCACCTGGTTTGCCTTGCCCGTCCGGTCATCTGTTTCAATGAAAAGGCCGGAAAGCGTCGCCTCGTTTGTTGCTGGCGTGAAGCGGCCCTTGCCCATACCCGTCACAAACCGACGCATTGGCTCTGCCTTATCCATACCGATCACGGAATTATAGTCGCCGCACATCCCGGCATCTGCCTGAAAGGCTGTACCAGCAGGCAATATCTGGGCATCGGCCGTAGGAATATGGGTGTGCGTTCCGACAACAATGCTGGCTCGGCCGTCGCACCAATGCCCCATAGCCATCTTTTCACTTGTTGCTTCACAATGAACGTCGACCAAAATCGCCTGCGCCATACCGCCCAACGGATGTTTCTTCAGTTCAGTCTCAACAGCTGAAAACGGATCATCAAATGGGCGTTTCATAAAGACCTGCCCAAGGACCTGCATCACCAGAATCTTGCGGCCCCGACCTGCATCATACAATCGCGCGCCTTTACCGGGCGCATCTTTTGCGAAATTCAATGGGCGCAGCACGCGTGGTTCCCGTTCGATAAAGGTCAGCATATCCCGCTGATCAAAAGCGTGATCACCTAAAGTGACAACATCGGCCCCCGCATCGAACAATACTTTTGCATGTGCGCCCGACAAACCAACGCCCGATGTTGCGTTTTCACCATTCACAACAATAAAATCAAGCCGCCAGTCTGCACGCAGACCTGCAAGTCGTTCCTTGATCGCAGTGCGGCCTGAACGGCCTACGACATCACCTAAAAACAGAATTCTCATGCAATCTGCCTAGGCCGCATATCAAGGATGTGCAATAAACTTTCATGCCTCCGGCGGGGATATTTTGGGAAAAAGGTAAGGTCAGAACCTAACGATTTCTTTTTCCGTGACAATGAAATCCAGAGGTTGATCCGTTTCTTCAAGTGGCAAATCGTTATCTTCTTGGGCTGAGAATGCAAAACCGATTGCGATTGTTTTCCGAATGGCACGCAGCCGTTCGAGCGTTCGGTCATAGAAACCACCACCATAGCCAAGCCGGTTTCCTGTGCGGTCGAATGCGACCAGTGGAACAATCAAAACTTCAGGTTCGAGGTAGCGTGCTTCCGCCGGAATTTGCGCACCGAAGGGCCCGTCAATCAACGCGCAGCCCGGCGTCCACTGACTGAATTTCAAAGGGAGACCTGCCCCCTCGATCACCGGAACAGTTATGAAACTGCTTTCTGCCATTTTTGTCATCGCAGGACGGGGATCAATCTCGGTACGGATCGGCAGAAAACCAGAGATGGTTTTACCGCCGTAGGGTTCCAGCAACTCCAGAAGCCGTGCCGCACCAACTGCGCCCTGCCCTTCTGCATGCGCTGCTTTTCGGCGTGCAAAGGCTGCTTTACGAGCCTCAGCCTTACGAACCGCTAAATCAGTACCCATGCCGCCAACCCCAAAAAGGCAAAAAACCCGACCACATCCGTCACCGTTGTAACGAAAGCACCAGATGCAAGCGCCGGATCCACACCCATTTTATCAAGTGACACGGGCACGAAAATCCCCGCCAGCCCAGCTACTACCAGATTGATCACCATAGCTGATGCGATAACGACGCCAAGCAACGCGTTTCCGAACCAGAAGTAACCGACCAGCCCCATTACCACGGCAAAAACCAGGCCATTGGCGAGACCAACCAATGCTTCGCGTCGAATAACACGCCAGAAGTTAGAGCTTGTAAGGTCTTTGGTTGCCAAGGCCCGCACGGCGACCGTCAACGCCTGTGTTCCTGCATTGCCCCCCATCGACGCCACAATTGGCATCAGTACGGCAAGCGCAACAAGCTGCGCTATCAAAGCTTCAAACTGTGCAATCACCAATGAGGCTAAAATCGCAGTAATCAGGTTAACAAAAAGCCATGGAAACCGCGCCTTGGTTGTTTCAAAAACCTTGTCAGACAGACTTGTTTCGCCAACACCCGCCAGACGAAGAATATCTTCTTCATGACCCTCATCCAAAACTACCATAGCGTCATCAATTGTAATAACACCCACCAGTCGGTCATTTTCATCAACGACTGGGGCTGATATCAGGTGATACTGATTAAAGGCATAGGCGACATCTTCTTCGGGCTGTGTCACCCTGACTGTCATGAAACTTTCTTCAGTCAAATCGCGCAATTTGACCGCACGCGGCGCGCCAAGTAGTTTTCCAAGCGTGACATAGCCTGTTGGCTTAAACCTTGGATCAACCAGAATGACATGATAAAACTCTTCGGGCAGATCATTTTGTGCGCGAAGATGATCGATGGCCTGACCAACATTCCAATGCTCCGGCGCGATGACAACTTCGCGCTGCATGAGGCGACCAGCAGATTCTTCCGGATAAGACAGCGCTTGTTGCACTGCCACCCTGTCAGCGTCTTCCAAAGCAACGAGAATAGCTTCTTTCTGAGGGCCTTCGAGATCTTCAAGTAGATCGACGACATCGTCTGTTTCCAGACCGCGAACGGCACCGGCCAATTCTTCCGGTTCAAGAAAACCGATAACTTCTTCTCGTAGTCCTTCGTCAAGTTCAGACAGGATGTCGCCATCTATCCCGCCTCTCCAAAAGACAACAAGCGCGCGTCTGTCTTTGTAGTCGATTTGTTCCAACATGTCAGCGATATCCGCCGCATGAAGAGGTTCAAGCAGGGCTTCAAGATGGACAAAATCCTGAGCTTCCAATGCCCTGAGGACCTGATCCACAAGTTCATCATCAAGTGCAAAGTCTTCGTCTTCGCGATCATCATTTTCAAGGATGTCTTCGCTCATGCCTTTGCCCCCAAGCTTTTGCGCTACATTAGACAAAAGACTTTCAAATAAACAGTGCAAATAGGGCGATTTACCTGTGCCAAAACCCCCCGTATCTTTAGGCAGCAAGGAGCGCGACATTTATGACAACCACTCATCTTTTACTTGGTCAGACTTTATCTTACACCAGTGATCCATTTCACTCGCCAATTGTTGACTCAGCAGAGGTTCGACAAAACGGCGGTGTGCTGGTCAAAGATGGAGTGATCTTTGGGGTAAGTGAGGGTGACACACTGCGCGCAGCTTATCCCCATGCAAAAGTACATGATTATGGCGATGCGCTTATCACAGCAGGATTTGTCGATGCGCATGTGCACTATCCCCAAACCGCGATAATTACGAGTTGGGGGAAACGGCTGATCGACTGGCTGAACGCCTACACTTTTCCCGAAGAAATGCGTTTTGGAGATAAAGGTTTCGCTGACGAAGTCGCGGGGCGCTATCTGGATTTGACACTCGCGCATGGCACAACAACTGTCGCCAGTTTCTGCACCATACATCCAGAAAGCGTTGACGCCTTTTTTGAGGCAGCGCTTGCGCGTGGGCAACGTGTATTTGCCGGGAAAACCTGCATGGACCGAAATGCGCCCGACGGGCTGCTGGACACGGCGAAATCGGGTTATGACGATAGCAAGCAATTGTTAGAAAAATGGCATGGTCAGGAACGTTTATCCTACGCCATCACACCGCGATTTTCCCCAACCTCAACACCCGAACAACTGGACGCGATGGGTTCACTTTGGGCGGAGCATCCAGGTTGCCTCATGCAGACCCATTTGTCTGAACAAACGGACGAGGTTGCTTGGGTTGCTGACCTTTTCCCGGATGCGCGCGATTATCTGGACACATATGAGCAATTTGGGCTGATTGGCCCCGGGGGTTTGTATGGCCATTCCATTTACCTGACAGAACGCGAACGCACGCGCTTGAAAGAAGCTGACGCAAGCCTGATCCATTGCCCAACCTCCAACACATTCATCGGCTCTGGACTGTTTGATATGGCTGGTCTGATGGCAGAGGGTCAGCGCATAGGTCTGGCCACCGATACAGGGGGAGGGTCGAGCTTTTCAATGCTGCGCACGATGGCTGCGGCTTATGAAGTTGGCCAGCTACGCGGCACACCGCTTCACGCGGCACAGATTTACTGGTTGGCAACTGTCGGTTCGGCCCGCGCGCTGCGCGCTGATGATAAGATTGGCAATCTCGCGCCCGGAATGGAGGCCGACATTGTAGTGCTGGACCTCAGCTCAACACCAGCGATTGCACAGCGAACTGCCCGTGCCGAAAATCTGTGGGAAGCGCTTTTTCCGACAATTATGATGGGCGACGACCGTGCCATTATAGACACATGGATCGGCGGACAGCGCTACCAAGCCCAAACTTAATCAGCACCCCGGTTCCGCAAACAAAAGAACCCAGTAATCCCCGGTTGCATAACCAACACCAATTTCCGAGACTTCCGCGCGTAAATTGTTATCTCGGTGACCGGGGGAATTCATCCAGTCCTGCAAAGTCGCTGCTGCTGTAACGTGGCCCTTTGATATGTTTTCTGCAACAACACAGGCATTGTAATCTTGCATAGCGACGCGGCTTTGCGAAGTCGCACCTTCGGGCGATATATGTGAAAAATAACTGCGTGAAGACATATCGTTCGCATGGATCTGCGCCGCTGTATTGAGAGCGCTGGAAAGTGACAACATGCCAATCCCGCGTGTGCGGCGCGTGCTGTTCAGCAACGAAACCATCTGTTGCGCGGCTTCGTCCGCGTTTCGGGGCGCAGTTGCTGTGCTATCATCCTTACCCAAACCACAGGCTGAGATCAGGACAAGACTTATCAGCGCCAGAATCAATTTTCTCATTCTGCAAACCTCTGAAAGTGGGCTTCAAACCTAACACCAGAACCGCGATATGCCAGTTCTCATTCGATGAGACGACGTGCTAACGCGTTCTGCCGCTCTACCACCTTTGGCAAATCGATTGTCACCATTTGCGCGTCTCGAACAACTTGCCGCCCCTCGACAAACAGATCACGCACCTTATTTGGTCCGGCCAGTAGCAAGGCCGCAGGGTCCCAACTACCTGCACTCTCGACACCCGAAACATCCCAGACGGCAAGATCGGCACGTTTCCCGGGCACGATCTGGCCGCAATCTTTACGCCCCAGCACCTCGGCCCCGCCACGTGTCGCAATCTCCAGTGCTTCTTGTGCACTCATCGCGTCCGCTCCCCGGAAAACGCGTTGCAAGAGCATGGCTTGCCGTGCCTCGCTCATCAGGTTGCCAGTGTCATTCGAAGCTGAGCCATCAACCCCAAGCCCAACATTGACGCCAGCATCACGCATCGCGCGAACTGGTGCGATGCCCGAGCCAAGTCGACAGTTCGAACAGGGACAATGTGCAACACCGGTTGAGGAGCGCGCAAACAGATCAATTTCCTGACAATTAAGCTTTACGCAGTGGGCATGCCAGACATCCGCGCCAGTCCAGTCAAGATCCTCGGCATACTGGCCCGGACGACAGCCGAACTTTTCAAGACTGTAAGCAATATCTTCATCATTTTCCGCCAGATGAGTGTGCAACATCACTCCCTTGTCCCGGGCCAAAATAGCAGCGTCACGCATCAGTTCGCGGCTGACCGAAAATGGGGAGCATGGCGCGATACCGACCCTGACCATCGAACCTTCGGTCGCATCGTGAAAACCATCAACCACACGGATGCAATCGTTCAGAATGTCTTGTTCGCGTTCGACCAAATTATCAGGGGGCAATCCGCCATCGCTTTCCCCAATCGACATTGCGCCACGCGTCGGGTGGAACCTGAGGCCAACCTCAGCTGCGGCTTCTATCGTATCTTCAAGCCGCGCACCGTTTGGATAAAGATACAGATGATCTGCGCTCATGGTGCACCCAGACAACGCAAGCTCGGCCAAGCCAGCCTGAGCAGACACACGCATTTCTTCGGGTCCGAAACGCGACCAGATTGGATACAAACGCTGCAACCAGCCAAACAAAAGCGCGTCCTGCGCACCTGGCACCGCGCGTGTCAGTGTTTGATAAAGGTGGTGATGCGTATTCACCAAGCCCGGCGTCACAACACACCCAATAGCATTGACGATTTCACCGGTTGAACTGAGGTTTTTCCCTACTTCGGCAATCACGCCATCGCGCATCAGGATATCGCAATTCGCAATGGTCGCGCGCGTATCATCCATGGTGACCACGTAATCGGCATTCTTAATAACAACTTCGGACATTTTCCGCTCCACACATGTTTCTGCCCCCTTCGGCACATGTGTGTTCCCGCCGACAGAAAGGGGAAAAGGACTCGGCAGACTTTTACAGACTAACCCATAAGCACTTCCACGCCAATATCTTGCTGGCGCGATATTGATAGGTTGGTGCGGCTATTGCTCTGGCGTTTTTGAAAGGATCGCAAGCGCTGCTGCGTGTGTTTCCGGGTTCGTCGCTGCCAGCGCGCGCCCGCCGTCATGTGCAGGACGTCCTTGCCAGTCTGTCACAATTCCGCCCGCAGCTTCGATCACCGCTATCGGTGCCTGAATATCAAAATCCTGAAGCCCGGCTTCAATCACCAAATCAATCTGCCCGTGGGCGAGTAGCGCATAAGCATAACAATCCATCCCGTATCGCGTCAGTTGCACTTGTTTGGCAACATCGTGAAACGCAGCGCCTTCCTCGGCAGACCCTACTTCAGGAAATGTCGTAAAAAGAACAGATTGATGCAGGGGGCGGGCACCACGCACACCCAGCGGTTTTGTTTCATGGGGTCCGGCCATATAGGCTTCGCCCATCCCACCGATAAAACGTTCGCCCGTATAGGGCTGGTCTATTACGCCAAAAATTGGGCCGCTCTGATCCCGAATGGAAATCAGGACCCCCCAGGTCGGAGTGCCGCTGATAAAACCTCGCGTACCATCAATCGGGTCAAGCACCCAAGTCAATCCGCTGGAACCGGGCTCGTCTCCAAATTCTTCACCACGAATTCCATCGTCTGGGCGTCTTTCTTGCAGAATCGCGCGCATCGCCTGTTCTGCTTCACGGTCAGCAATTGTGACGGGATCAAACCCTTCAACATATTTATTATCGGTTTGAAGGTTAGCTTGTCGAAAATAGCGGAGCGTAACAGCCCGTGCGACATCAGCCATAGCAAAAGCAGTCTCCTTCAGAGACTGCTTTTCTGTTTCATTTAATTTTGACATTCCACCACCAGAGCCGGGTTACACCCACGCCCTAGCTTGCAACGATTAACTGCGTCAAGCCCGCGTAACCTGAGACCTAAGCCGCGTCGCTAAGCACTCTTGCCAAGTCGAACAAACGCCGACGCTGATTCTCGGGAATCTTGTAGTACGACCTAATAAGATCCAGCGCTTCTTTGTCAGCAAGAATATCACCTGGAATGGTTTGACCTTTTTCGCCCTCTGCGCCTTCGCTTTCACGAATGCCTTCAAAGAAAAACGAAATCGGAACACCGAGCGTTTCAGAAATATCCCATAGACGAGATGCGCTTACCCGGTTCATGCCAGTTTCATACTTTTGTATTTGCTGAAACTTAATTCCGACTTTCTCAGCCAATTGCTGCTGAGTCATGCCAACCATCCAACGACGATGGCGTATGCGTTTCCCTACGTGCACATCAACAGGATGCTTCATTCTCGTTACTCCCAAAATCTGTAGCTACCAAACTATATACAAGCAAGTTTCGTGCCAAACCCAACAAAAAATCCATATTTTTTTATTTTTCACGTTTAACGCGCCAATCACGCCTTGAACGGTACTCAAAGGAGACTTTTTCCACATAATTTCCGTTTCTCCATTAAGAAGAATCACATATTATTTTAATCTACCTCTGCGTGTTTAGCATTTTGCAATGCTTTTTGCAATTATTACTCATTCGTTTATTTCGCAAATTGCGAATCTTGACCTGCCTACACCGAAATGCTTAGCAGTCGCATTGGCAAAATTAACGGGGAAAAATCGGAAAATGCGCGCTTATCAAGTCAAAAACTACAACGTGAAGGCGCAGCTTTGCTCCATCCCGACCCCGGAACCCGCAGCGGGTCAGGTTCGCGTTAAAATAGAAACCTGCGGATTAAACTTTGCTGATCTATTGATGATGAAAGGGCAATATCAGGAAAAGCCTGTGCTTCCATTCATACCTGGAATGGAACTCGCAGGCACGGTTGACGCTTTGGGGCCGAATGTAACTTCCCCGTCAATCGGAACGCGAGTTGCAGTATTTTCCGGGCAAGGAGGGTTGGCTGAATATGGGTGTTTCGGAGCGGACCGTTGCGTTCCCCTGCCTGACGACATGCCGTTCTCAGACGCTGCTGCTTTTCAGATCGCGTATGGAACGTCTCATATGGCGTTGGACCACAAAGCCGGCTTGCGCAGAGGCGAGACTCTTCTTGTTTTGGGTGCAGCGGGCGGTGTTGGTTTAACTGCAGTGCAAATTGGCAAGCAAATGGGCGCAAGGGTGATTGCCTGCGCGCGCGGGAAAGACAAACTTGCTGTGGCCAAAGAAGCCGGTGCAGACCACCTGATTGACAGTGACACCCAAGATATCCGCGAAGCCGTAAAAGCGCTTGGCGGTGCAAATGTTGTTTACGACCCGATCGGTGGAGAACAATTCACTGCTGCGCTTCGCGCATGTAACCCAGAAGCGCGGATACTTGTAATCGGTTTTGCCAGTGGGACTGTTCCACAAATACCCGCCAACCTTCTGCTCGTTAAAAACATAAGTGTCGTCGGCCTCTACTGGGGTGGGTATCTTAAGTTTAGCCCGGAAACGCTGACCGGAAGCATGGCTCGGCTTTTTGAATGGTACGCCGAAGGTACCTTAAAGCCGCATATCAGCCACAGCTTTCCTTTCGATCAACTGGACGACGCGTTTGAAACGCTGCGCCAGCGAAAATCAACAGGCAAGGTTATTGTTACGCTCTAAAGGCTGCTAAATGCAGAACGTATATACTGCACAAGATCTTCTGCCGCCTGCCCCTTTGCTAAATCCGAAACATAGAGATTAATTTTTTTCGATGTAAGTTCTGGTAGGGCCCCTCCATGACGCACCGGCTCCAAATAGGGAGCACCCATTCCCTGTAAAACAGTATGAACAGCCAGATCTGCGCTTACGCTTGCTTCGATGGTACGCGAGCTGTCTGATTCAACTGCCATCTCCCAGGGGATACCAGCGCGATCCAGCGCTTCCTGCACGCCTATCCGAAAAATACAGTTATGCTCAAAAGCCAATCGAAGCGGTCGGGATTTCCAGGCGGTGCCATCGGGGGCACCAATCCAGACCAGAGGTATCTCTGTTAATGTTTCGCCCCCCGCCTCGCAGAAATCTTCGGTGGTCAGGATAATGTCACATTCGCCGTGCCCGAATAGGTTGTGAAGATTGCGGGTGAAGGACGAAACCAAATGAACCCTGACACGAGGATAGGCTGCATTGAATCGCTGCAATACCTTGGGAACCGCCGGGTAAACGATGTCATGCGGGACACCAAGTGTAAGCTCTCCCTCAAACGCCTGATGGGTGAGTCGGGCGTATACCTCGTCATTCAGGTCAAGCATACGCCGGGCATAGCCCAATAACTGCTCACCATGCACTGTGAGGCCAATCTGTCGTGCAGACCGATCAAGCAATTGAACATTCAGCGATTCCTCCAACCTCTTGAGCTGCATTGACACCGCCGATTGCGTCACATGCAAAAACCCCGCGGCCTTTGTCACGCCGCCAGCATCTGACACTGCAACAAATGAACGCAGGGCAGTCATGTCCATATTTCGAAGCATATCACAATCCTTGATGTATAGTTTCAAAAACATTCATTTTTAAAATGATACACATGTTGTCATATACATCAAGTCTTTTGATGAAAAACCATAATCGCATCACACAATAGAAAGGGAACAGCGATGACTTCAATAACCGCCAACGCCCTACGGGCTTCAAGCAACCGGGTAAAACTGGGTAAGAAAATCTCATTGGCATTTGCTGCCGCACGTCAAAGAAATGCACTAAGCCGCCTTGACGATTTCCGGTTGAATGACCTTGGCATCACGGCCACCGAAGCAGCGCGCGAAAGCCGCCGCGCGTTCTGGGACATCTAATTCGTAAACGAGTCCTTAAGCACAAAAAGATTATTTCCGCATTTATCTGCGGAAAATCTTGTAAAATGGGTCGTCATTGCCGATATTTAGCAGCGAGGGCGGCCCTTTTTCGAGGGCTGCCTACCTTATTAACAGGTTTGGAGGCCTAAAATGGCAGAATTTGACCAAGTTGGCGCACGGGCAGGGACACGCACCGCCGACATTGATGCGGGCCTGCGCGCGCATATGAACAAAGTCTACGGCACTATGTCCGTGGGCCTTCTGATGACTGGGCTCGTTTCGTGGGCAGTCGGCAATAACGAAGCAATGCTTTCAATGTTGTTCACCGGGTTCACCCGTTACATCGTAATGTTTGCACCGTTGATCATGGTTTTCGCATTCGGTGCTATGATCAATCGGTTGTCTGCTGCAGGTGCGCAGTTGTTTTTCTATGCCTTCGCAGCAGCGATGGGCCTATCAATCAGCTATATCTTCGCGATCTACACTGATTTCTCAATTACGCAGACCTTTCTCGTGACCGCTATCGCATTTGCCGGGCTCAGCCTCTGGGGTTACACCACTAAGAAAGATATCTCGGCTTGGGGATCCTTCCTGATCATGGGTGTAATTGGCCTGATCGTCGCGTCGATCATCAATATCTTCCTTGGCTCACCTGCCATCATGTTCGCGATCTCAATGATCGGTGTGCTGATCTTTGCGGGATTAACAGCCTATGACACACAGAAGATCAAGAATACCTACCTGCAACATGCACACATGGGTGACAGCGAATGGATGGGAAAAGCGGCAATTATGGGCGCGCTGAACCTTTACCTCGACTTCATCAACATGTTCATGTTCTTGCTGCACCTTTTCGGCAACCGCGAATAAAACACCTGAAAAATTCAAGTAAAAGGGCCAGTCTGCGGATTGGCCCTTTTTTTTGTTACAAACCAATGTGCATTTGTGTCGCTGGAAACCGGATACCCGCTGCAAGGCTCAGTTCAACAGAGCCGATTCTCTGAAATCCCATAGCTTCGTAAAACGGTTCTGCAGTTACGGTGCTCATGCAATCCATACGCCTTGCTCCCGCCTCATAGGCGCGCTGATAGATATGACGCATCAGTGCTCTCCCGATACCTTGCCGCGTGCGCCTGTGATCGGTCGCGACGTGGCGTATATGGGCAAGATCGTTTCGACCTGCGCCACCCATTGGGCTGATCCATGTCCAACCACCAACGCCGACCGCAACACCTTCTGAATCCCGTACAACGTAATAGCTGGCAGAACGAAGTAATCGTGGGTTGGCTTTGGTGATCATCGGCAATGCCATTGCAAGTACCGATGGCTTGTAATCCGGCTTCAGCAGAACTGGGTAACTCTTCCGCAGCAATTCCTCAACAACAGAGAGATCTGCCATAGTTGCCGTTTTGATCGTCAGTGATTGTGTCTTAAACATTTCACGCGCTCCGCTTCGCAGTTGAGGTGTCGAGATCCGCGCGGCGAGAGGGGGAAATGAAAAAGCCGCGCTCGTTGCGCGGCCTCATCGTGTCGTTTCTTAAAAAGGGCTTACTTGATTTTGCCTTCTTTGTACGGCACGTGCTTGCGCACAACGGGGTCATACTTATTGACCACCATCTTTTCGGTCATGGTGCGTGCATTTTTCTTGGTCACATAGAAGTGGCCTGTGCCCGCCGAGGAGTTCAGGCGGATTTTAATTGTGGTCGGCTTCGCCATGGTCTTGCTCCAGTCAACGGGGCGGCAACAAACAGCGTTCGGGGCCACCCGTGAAATCCTTGAAGCCCGCCTTTTATACGCTTGAAGGCCCGAGTCAACCGTAAAGCCGGGGAATAGTGAAAAACGTGAAAGGTTCAAGCGCAACAGAATAAATTGACCTTATAGTTAGCGCTTGCTAACTACACCAATATGACTGATTCCATATTCTATATCTCGGACGACGATCCGCCTTCTAAAAGGCGCATTCTGGTAGAAGGCCTGCGCCTGTTTGCCGAGCGTGGACTTTCGGCAACGTCAATCAGGGATATCGCCTCGGCAACTGGCTACAGCAACCCGGCGCTTTACAAACACTTCAAAACCAAAGACGAACTCGTCCTCGTTCTATTTGAGCGTTCTTACAAGGAACTTATGCACCGCATAACATTGGCCCTAAGCCGCGAAACCGGGTTTTCTGAGAAGTTCCGCACTTATGTTAAAACGTTCTGCGAATTTTACGATGAGCATCCGCATGCCTCAATATTTACTACCAACAATCTTGCGGTTCTCTGGCCGCGCGTTTCTGGCACTATGGGCGACAGGACGGTTATTACCATTACGCGTCAGCTTCTTGAAGACGGCAAACAGGAAGGCCTGGTTTCAAAAACCGCAGACCTGTCCCTTCTACTGGTCCTCGTTACCGGAACAATAAATCAGTTGAACAGACAATTCTATCTCAACGCGATAGAGGGTCCTGCGAAGAAACATGCAGCTGGCATCGAAAAAATTCTTAGGGCGGGTCTAGGTTAACTTTTTTTTACGCAAAAGGTTAGCGTTTGCTAACTAAAGAGGAAAAACACCATGCAAGCCATAAATCACGCCGTCACGGCGCTAATACTAAAAAAAACATTCCCCGAAGCACCCCTCTTAGGACTGATCCTGACGACTGAAGCTGTCGAATACCTTTGGGTAGGTCTTAATATAGTTGGGCTCGAGAAAACGGATATTGGGCCAGAAATGCAATCTGTCTCGGATGTCCACCTTGTGCACATGCCCTTCTCACATTCGGTCGGAACAAGTGTCATCCTTGCAGCCGTGTTGGGCCTGATAGTATTTTGGCATGGTGGTAAAGCAGCGAAAGCAATCGCCCTTGCATTATCACTTGGCGTTTTTTCTCATATCGTGCTTGATTTGATCGTACACGCCCCCGATATCGCGGTTTTCCCCTTTTTTAACCCGTCAAAACTTGGCACCGGGCTTTATACAAACCAACCTCTGTTAGCCCTCGCACTGGAAACAGTTTGGGGAATTCTATGCTGGTGGATTTTCCGGGGCAGTTGGGGGCTCTTGGCCCTGATCGTGACATTAGAGATCACAGCCCTTCCACTTTATTCAAACATGATAAATGCCGGGGAATCTTTACTCACCGGACAGGACACTATCTTCGCATTGGTAATTCTCGCGCAGATGATCGCAACAACTGCGCTCGTCTGGCTTTTTGCCAGAAAAAGAACTGAGGCGCAGCCAAACGGAAATGCTGCGGTTATTGAATAAGACAGGTTATGATTGCGCGGATGGCCTGTAAGCCGGATTCTGTCCCGGATGGGTTTCCCCATCCATGGATGACCATTCTTCTGCGCGCGCCGTTACCGGCGCGCTGATGCTGCCTACCCGGACCTGCTGGAGCGAAGTCACCCCGCGACGCAAGCGCCGCACGCGGTCCCTATTCGGCATTGCTCCCGGTGGGGCTTGCCGTGCCAGCCTTGTTGCCAAGGCCGCGGTGGGCTCTTACTCCACCGTTTCACCCTTACCTGCTGCTGGTTTCGGTTGCCCGACCCGGCGACTGGCGGTTTGTTCTCTGTGGCGCTTTCCCTCGGGTTGCCCCGGCCGGGCGTTACCCGGCACCGTCACTTCTCGGAGTCCGGACTTTCCTCACGAAGAAGGCTTTCGCCAAATCCCGTGCAGCCATCCAGCCATCCGCGCAATTGGGTAGTTAGGTGGTCTGTGGTGCGCGGTCAACGGGGAAGCGCCGGGCGAGGTTCAATGCCGCACCAACATCCTCAGCCGTAAGCGCACCCGTCACCCAGGGGCGAAACCGCATACGGAAGGCCGTGCACAACGGACCAAACTCAACATCGGGATAGCCAAAGCCCTGCAATGCAGAAACGAACGCGCTTTCGCTTGGTGAGTTACATTCTTCTTCATCTGGCCAGACTGAAAGACCCAATCGCGCAAACCGCCGCCAATCAAAACGCCTGCCCGGATCATTTTTGCGTTCGGGTGACATATCAGAATGGCCAATGATGCGTTCTGGCGGAATGCTCCACCGCGCCATAACGCCCGTAAGCACATTTTCTAACGATTGCATCTGCCCTTCTGAAAATGGGGCAAACCCCGAATTGGCAAGCTCTATCCCTATAGAGCGCGAGTTTACGTCTGAAACCGCCCCCCAACTTCCAGCGCCGGCGTGCCAAGCGCGCATTTCTTCAGCAACGAGTTGCGAAACTTCACCAAACTCATCAATCAAATAATGTGCTGATACTTCATACTGCGGGTCGCAAAGACGCGCGCACGCGGCATCTGCGCTTTCCATTGCTGTGTAATGGATCACAACCATATCAGGTTTCGCACCACCCCGGCGTTCGCCAAAGTTTGGTGAAGAAACCTGTCTTAGCCGCATCTAGTTCTCGGTCGGTTGCGCTGTTGAATTGCTCCGCTGCACTTGCCTGCGTGCGTTGCGAAACGGTGCCGGATCCCAGTAACATGCGAACCCGTCTCCATCCGGGTCAAGGCCGCGCCTGTCGTGCCTCGGCCCGCCTGCGTCCAGAAATGCCTCTTGCGCAAGATCAGACGACGCATAGTTCGCACAATTCCGCTGAAACCGGCTTTCAGCAAAAACGACAGAGCGGCTATAAATTCCCTGCCCTACGTTGTTGGTTGTCTTTAATGCAAACTCAACAATATTGGGTCGGTTAGAACCTGAACGTGTTGGCACAGCAGTCGGGGCAATTTCGACATATTGCTGTCTGTTGGCAGCAAGACGTTCCCGGTCACTTTCAATCGTTTCACGTTCGGCGACAGCGTCGAATTCCTGCTCGTCAGAAATACCGGAGTTGCGCCGGGTCGAGCTCGTTGCATCAGCTCTGGTTTGTGGCGAGGTATCGTTCCCCGCAACAACGACATCTGCATTGTATCCAGTTGGTGCCTCGGACGAAATTACACCTGGGTCTGGCATGGCAGAGCCTCGTATAGCGGCTTCACGCGCCGCGCGCTGGCGTTCGTAGTCTTCATAGTCACCAAAGCCAACACCGGCTGCGCTATCAGGCACGGCTGGCGCACATGCAACAAGCGCAAAAGTCATGATGAGCAACGAAACGGGGACAAAAATCCGCATTACCTATTTACCTGCCTTTGTTATTTTGGCGCGTTTTTACCACCATTTGCCCGGTTTGGAAACAAAACCGGCGGCCTGCTCCAAAACATAAGCAGAATTTAGCAGATCACCTTCTTCCCATGGCCGCCCGATCAGTTGTAGCCCAAGGGGAAGACCTTGCTTGTCGAGACCGGCCGGAACCGCAATACCCGGCAATCCAGCCAGGTTGACGGTGACAGTAAAAACATCATTCAGATACATCTGCACTGGATCGGCATCCGCCATTTCACCAAGGCCGAAAGCCGCTGACGGCGTCGCCGGTGTCAAAATTGCCTCGATCCCAGCATCAAAGACATTTTCGAAGTCTTTCTTGATCAGCGTACGCACCCTTTGCGCCCGGCGGTAATACGCATCGTAGAAGCCGGCAGAAAGCACATAGGTCCCGATCATCACCCGGCGCTGCACCTCTGGGCCAAACCCTTCAGCACGGGTTTTTTCGTACATGTCATCAATACCCTCGCCTTTGGCGAGCTTGGCCCGGTGGCCATAGCGCACGCCATCATACCGGGCGAGGTTTGAGGACGCTTCAGCAGGTGCAATCACATAGTATGCAGGCAGCGCATACTTCGTGTGGGGTAGCGAAATATCAACAATTTCGGCCCCGGCATCACGCAGCATTGCCGTACCATCCGCCCAAAGCTTTTCAATCTCGTCAGGCATTCCATCCATCCGATATTCCTTTGGAATACCGATTTTCTTACCTCGGATATCGCCGGTCAGCGCCGCTTCAAAATCTGGGACGGCAAGATCAGCACTTGTTGAGTCTTTCGGGTCGTGCCCCGACATCGCCGCAAGCATGATCGCTGCATCCCGTACAGATTTTGTCATCGGGCCAGCCTGATCAAGCGATGAGGCAAAAGCGACAACACCCCAGCGAGAGCACCGCCCGTAGGTCGGCTTTATACCTGTTATTCCAACGAAAGCGGCTGGCTGACGGATCGAACCGCCTGTGTCTGTTCCGGTTGCCGCAAGGCAAAGATCAGCGGCAACTGCTGACGCCGATCCACCAGAAGACCCTCCCGGTGTCAGAGCGGCGTCGTCATTGCCACGACGCCAGGGGTTTACGACATTTCCATAGGTCGAAGTCTCGTTTGAGCTACCCATGGCGAATTCGTCCATGTTGAGCTTGCCCAACATAATGGACCCCGAATCCCAGAGTTGCAGGGTAATGGTTGATTCATACTCAGGTCTGAAACCACTCAGAATCGCAGAGCCTGCCTGGCTAGGAACACCCTTGGTGCAAAACAGGTCTTTGATACCCAGCGGAATGCCGCACATATCTGGTGCATTTCCGGCTGCAATACGCACATCGGCGGCCTTGGCCTGATCTAAGGCAATTTCCGGCGTATGGTGCACAAACGCGTTCAACGTACCTGCGTCTTCAATTGTCTTCAGACAGGCCTCGGTCAGTTCAACCGAAGTCACATCGCCCGCACGCAGTTTCGCGCGCGCATCAGAAATTGTGAGTTTGTTCAGTTCAGACATCGCTTATTCCACAACTTTAGGCACAGCAAAAAATCCTTCGCGCGCATCGGGTGCGTTTTTCAGAATCTTGTCTTGCTGACCCCCGTCGGTCACCACATCAGCCCTACGCTTCAGAGGCATCGGTGTGACAGAGGTCATAGGTTCAACACCTTCGATATCCACTTCATTCAATTGTTCGATGAATCCGAGGATGGCATTGAATTCTTCTGCCAGTGCAGGAAGAGCATCCTCTTCCACTCTGATGCGCGCCAGATGCGCGACGCGGCGCGCGGTATCCTTGTCAATCGACATCGGGGTCTCCGTGATTTGTTGATTAGCCTTTAGCGTCCTGTCCTCCTAGCCGCAAGACTATGGGGAACCTCGCAGGTGACATAGGCGCCAATCCTGCTAAGATTTTTGCTAGAAAACGGAGGACGCTATGAAAATCATCTGGCTTGGACACTCGGGCTTTCGCATAGAGATCGGTGATCAGATATTGCTGATCGATCCCTGGCTCACCGGAAACCCGATGTTTGAAGAAAGTGAACGCGCTGACGCAATTGCGGGAGCCACACATATTCTCGTGTCTCACGGACATGGTGATCATTCCGCCGACGCCGTCGCCATTTCTAAAGAACTGGGCATTCCCAGCGTCGGAACCTACGATTTGATGAGCTACTGGGAAGAAGCGGAAGAAATTAATGTCGTTGGCTTCAACAAAGGGGGCACCGTCGCGCTTGGCGATGTTGACGTCACACTTGTTAACGCGACACATTCCTCTTCTTTTCTGGTTGACGGAAAACCAACATACGCCGGCGCTGAAGCTGGTTTCATCATATCGGGTGAAGGGAAAACCATCTATTTTAGCGGCGACACTGACGTGATGGCCGACATGAAAATATTCAACGATCTGCACGCACCTGATATCGGGATTCTTTGCGCGGGTGGGCATTTTACAATGGATATGAAGCGCGCGGCCTATGCTGCAAAAACATTCTTCAATTTCAAAATCGTGATTCCCTGCCACTACAGAACCTTCCCGCTGCTTGAGCAGTCGGCAGACGTGCTTGCAAAGTCCCTCACGGGCGTTGACGTATTGGAACCCGAGGTCATGAAAGCCATTACCCTTTGATTCCGCTTAATCTTTTTCCAAAAATATCCCCGCCGGAGGCAAGAAAGTTTAATGTCTCCGGCGGGGATATTTGCAGAGCCTGGAAAAACTAACGCCGGTTCGCGAAAAACCCCTTCAGCAAGGATTCTGATTCCCTGGCGGATATACCATCGTAAACCTCTGGTACGTGATGCGCCTGGGAATGGTCAAAGATTCTTGGACCCTGCGCTATTCCGCCTGATTTTGGGTCCGCGGCACCATAATACAAACGCGCGATACGTGCCGCAGAAATTGCCATTGCGCACATGGGACATGGCTCCAACGTTACATAAAGGCTGTAGCCCATCAGGCGCTCGGTGTCTGCGTCTTTGCAGGCTTCACGGATCACCAGAATTTCGGCATGCGCTGTTGGATCGGACAATTCACGTGTTCGGTTTCCTGCTTTGGCAATCACATGTCCTTTTGCGTCCACCAGCACGGCGCCAACAGGAACCTCACCTCTTTCGCCAGCAGCACAGGCTTCCTCCAGCGCAAGGCTCATGTGACTTGTAAAATCGCTCATTTGCTCTCTCTGCCCTGCGAATATTGAATTGCCAAGTCGCTTTCCCTTTTAGCTAAGACAGGCTAGAGCCTATTTCATGAGCAAAGAACCCCAAAAAGACGTCGCAAGACCCGGCGAACGCATTGCAAAAGTTCTGGCCCGTGCGGGCATAGCCTCGCGGCGCGAAGTTGAACGCATGATCGAATCTGGTCGTGTTACTGTTAACGGAAAAAAGATCAGCAGCCCTGCGCTGAACATTACAACAGCGGACAAAGTTACTGTCGATGGCAAATCTGTTGGTGAGCCTGAGCCACCGCGTGTTTGGCTGTACCATAAGCCGTTAGGCCTTGTGACAACGGAGCGCGACGAAAAAGGCCGCAAAACGGTTTTTGAATCTTTGCCGGACAACATGCCCCGGGTGCTGAGTGTTGGTCGGCTCGATATAAATTCCGAAGGTCTGCTTCTGCTGACGAACGATGGCGAAATGAAGCGAAAAATGGAGCTACCTTCAACAGGTTGGCTGCGGCGTTACCGGGTGCGGATCAAAGGCAGACCAACAGATGATATGCTTGCGCCGCTAAGAAAGGGCATCGTGATAGACGGCGAACGCTTCCAGCCAATGGAAGTAACAATCGACCGCCAGCAAGGCGCCAATGCCTGGCTGACAGTTGCAATACGCGAAGGAAAGAACCGCGAGGTTCGCCGCGCGATGGATGCAGTGCAACTGGACGTAAACCGTCTGATCCGCATCAGCTATGGGCCGTTTCAACTTGGAAATCTAGAGGCCGGCGCGGTTGAAGAGGTCAAGCAACGGGTGGTACGCGACCAGCTAGGTCTGCGTGAAAATCCAAAACCGACAGTGCAGCGTAAAGGCCAACCCACCCGCCGCCGACAATAAAGCGAATCCCGCGAAAGCTTGACCTTGCGCGCCGCTTCGCTAGTTCTAAGCCCCAGAAAATTCAGTTGGGGCATGCGCGATGGCAGATATTTTAACGATTGAAAACCTTAGTAACCTATTAGTTCTTTGCTTTCTTCAGGCAGTGCTTGGGTTTGACAACCTTCTCTACATCACAATCGAAAGCCAGCGCGCACCGATTGAACATCAGAAAGCCGTGCGTTTTTGGGGTATCATAATCGCAGTTTTGCTGCGCGTTGTTCTGCTTTTCACGATGATCCAGCTAATCGACTCGATGTCTGAACCGTTTTTTGTTTTCGACTGGACTGGTGTCCTTGAAGGTGGTGTTAATTTTGCTACCCTGGTGTTCATATTGGGCGGCGTGTTCATCATCTATACCGCCGTAAAAGAAATCGGCCATATGCTGACGATTGACCGCCTTGATACAGATGTAGAGCATAAGCGCGGTAAATCTGCAGCGCAGGTGATTGCTGTAATCGTGATGATGAATCTCATATTCAGTTTTGATTCAATCCTTTCATCACTGGCGATTACAGATGTTTTTCCGGTTCTGGCCTGTGCAATTCTTGCATCTGGTTTTGCAATGCTGGTATTGGCTGACGGCGTTACAAAATTTCTTGAAAAGAACCGAATGTACGAGGTTCTGGGTCTGTTTATATTGCTCATCGTCGGCGTTGTGCTTTTGGGTGAATCTGGTCCCGCAGCCGCCCATGCGATGCATGATGATACTTTGCAGATAAAAGTATTTGGCCAAGCAATAATCCCGATGTCAAAATCGACCTTCTATTTTGCGATCATCGTTCTTGTTGCAGTTGAGGTTGTGCAATCGGGCTATTCTCGCAAGCTTGCAGCAGAGCGCTCTGCTGCTTCCCGGTGATAATTCCCCGCAGCGTAACGCTGGATCGAATCTAACGCATGGCCTATAGCTTGTTAGCGCCTGATTTATTGTAGGGGAGGTTGTTTTATGAGCGGAACTGGTTTGCAAAAACTTGCATTTGTTCTGCTTGTTGCGTTGATCCTCTATGTCTCTGTTACGGGAGGCGTTTAGTGGCACAACGGTTTGGTGGAAAATACAGCCCTGATGACGCGCCGGATATTTCCGGCGCCCCGCAGAAATCCCCATTTCACGGCCAACGCAGAAGCCGTGTAGGTGGGCGGGTCAATTTTCTATTTCTTGCACCACTTCCCCTGGCATTTCGCGCCTTTTTTCAGGATCCGACAGGGCTTGCGCTTAATTTATTGGCTTTTGGCACGTTGATCCTCGCGGCGTGGCTAACGCGCGACGGGCTCTTGGCACAAGAAGCCTATGAAGCGCGTAAAATTGCACGCCGACCAGCCATCCCTCGAAAAATGTTTGGCTCTGCTCTGACTGGCATCGGCTTGTTTATCACTGGGTATGCAGGAACGGGCAGCATAGCCAGCCCGATGTTGTTGGCGATTGTCGGAACATTGTTGCACGGGTTTTCATTCGGTATTGACCCGCTACGCGACAAAGGAATGGAGGGGATCGATACCTTTCAGTCTGACCGCGTCGCACGTGTCATCGAGGGTGCCGAAAAACATCTGGCCGCTATGTCTGACGCGATAAAACGCGCAGGTGATCGCGAGCTTGAAGCCCGTGTCGCGCAATTTCAGGCAACCGCACGCGACATGTTTCGGACAGTCGAAGAAGACCCCCGAGACCTGACAGCAGCCCGCAAATATTTGGGCGTCTACCTGCTGGGTGCGCGCGATGCGACTGCCAAATTTGCGGATATTTACGCCCGTTCCAGTGATATGAAAGCCCGCGCTGACTACGAGGCTTTACTTACCGATCTTGAAGAAAATTTCGCCGCGCGCACACGCGCACTATTGCTCGATGACCGCAGCGATCTTGATGTAGAAATTGAAGTGCTGCGCGAACGACTGGCCCGCGAAGGCATACGCGCCTGAGAGCCACCCTGTTTACCTGTAGTGAGGGAGAATTGTTAATGTCCGAGACCATACGCCAGAAGGCTGAACAAACACTGCGTGAGATTGAAGAAGTCACCGCGGTTATCCTGCCTGAACCGTCGACAGCGATTGTGCCAATCAGTGAGGCCAAGAAACCTGTCGCTGCGCAAATCAAGAAGCGCATGGCAGAAATCGACATGACAGATACCGGTTCTATCGTTCGTTTTGGTTCGGGCGCGCAAGCGGAACTACAACAGATCAGCCAGGCGATGTTGACAGATGTTCGCAACAAAGACGTTGGTCCGGCAGGCGACGGCTTGCGCGACATGGTAACAACTATTCGCGGCTTTTCAGTTTCGGAACTGGACGTGCGGCGTAAAGCAAGCTGGTGGGAAAGGCTTTTGGGGCGAACTGCACCTTTTGCCAAGTTTCTTGCGCGGTTTGAAAAAGTTCAGGGGCAGATTGATAAGATCACCGACACGCTTTTGAACCACGAGCACAAGCTGTTGAAAGACATAAAATCGCTCGACCAACTTTACGAAAAGACACTGGATTTCTACGACGAGCTTGCGCTTTACATTGCGGCTGGCGAAGAAAAACTGCGCGATTTGGACGAAACAACAATCCCTGCCAAGGAAAAGGAAGTCAAAGCAGCACCTGAGAAAGATCAGGTGATGGTTGCACAACAATTGCGCGACCTGCGTGCTGCACGCGATGATCTGGAACGCCGTGTGCATGACCTAAAACTGACGCGTCAGGTGACGATGCAATCGCTGCCTTCGATCCGTCTGGTGCAGGAAAACGATAAATCTCTGGTTACCAAGATCAACTCGACACTCGTTAACACCGTGCCATTGTGGGAAACCCAATTGGCGCAAGCGGTCACGATACAGCGGTCTTCAGAAGCTGCGGAAGCTGTTCGCGGTGCCAATGATCTTACTAATGAATTATTAACCGCAAACGCGAAAAACCTTCGGATTGCGAACAAAGCTGTGCGCGAAGAAATGGAACGTGGTGTATTTGACATAGAAGCAGTAAAAACAGCCAATGCAGAGTTGATTGCAACGATCGAGGAAAGCCTGCAAATCGCCGATGAAGGCAAGGCACGACGTGTCGCCGCAGAAGAGGATCTGAAAAAGATGGAAGCAGAATTGCGCGACACCCTTGCCTCTGCGAAAGCACGCGGCGATGGTGTGGGCCACAACGCCGGCTCTGCCGTGCCTTCCTAAGGATACTTGATGCAACTGCGCCCCTTGCTAGCCGCGCTTTTGACAATCGGCCTGTTAGGTCTGATGGGTTGTCAACCATTAGGGGTGCAGTCATCTCCCTTGCCTTTACCCAGACCTGACGAGACGGGTGAGGGCATACCCGAACGATCCGAAGAAAGTGAGCGGCTCGTTCGTCACTATGCATACCTGCAGAACGATTTGCTTGCACAGGGGTTAATGCGAACAGATGGTGGCGGCCCGGATGCGCGCTTCACTCAAGAAGATCTCGTTGAAAACTTCCTGCGGATCGCTCTCTACGATGAGTATGTTTTTACAAACGGGCGCCTGATTGCCCGAGAATCCGCCAGCCGCCTGCGCCGTTGGGAAGCACAGGTTCGGATTGGCCTTCACTTCGGCGCAAGCATTCCTGCCGCACAACTTGAAAAAGACCAGTCAAGCATAGACCGTTATTCCCAGCGTCTTTCCAGGGTCAGTGGCCATTCCATTCGCATCGCAGAAGACGCCAATTTCCACGTCTTGATCCTGAACGAGGATGAGCGAAAAAGTTATGCGCCCCAACTAAAAGCTCTTATCCCCGGAACGAGCGACCGGATCATCACATCTATCCTGACAATGCCACGCCCGACACTTTGCCATGTATTCGCATTTTCAGGTGGTGCAGGCGATAACATATACAACACGGCAGTTGCCGTTATCAGAGGGGAACATCCTGACCTGACGCGTCTGGCGTGCATTCACGAGGAAATTGCGCAGGGTCTTGGGCTCGCCAATGATAGCCGCGACGCACGTCCTTCAATTTTCAACGATGACGAAGAGTTTGCTTTGCTGACGCGACATGATGAACTTTTGCTTAAGATTTTATACGACCCCCGGCTTCGCACCGGGATGACACCAGACGAAGCCCGCGAAACAGTTGAAACCATCGCGGCAAAGTTAATGGGCGGAAATACTTAGTACAAAGACGGAGATAACCATGGGAATTCTTGATTTTCTGATCGGCGAATTCATCGATGTAATCCATTGGGTCGATGATACCCGCGATACGATGGTCTGGCGTTTTGAGCGCGAAGAACACGAAATAAAGTATGGCGCAAAGCTAACGGTTCGCGAAGGGCAAGCAGCTGTCTTTGTTCACGAAGGCCAAATTGCTGACGTCTTTACCCCCGGTCTTTACATGTTAGAGACCAACAATATGCCAATTCTTACAACGCTGAACCACTGGGATCATGGCTTTCAATCCCCGTTTAAATCCGAAATCTACTACGTCAACACCACCCGGTTTAACGACCTGAAATGGGGCACAAAGAATCCGATAATTCTGCGTGATCCTGAATTTGGACCCGTGCGAATTCGTTCATATGGCACCTATACAATTCGTGTCTCGGACCCGGCAAAGTTTCTGACTGAAATCGTTGGGACGGACGGTGAATTCACCATGGATGAAATCAGCTACCAGATCCGCAATATTATCGTTCAGGAATTTTCGCGCGTGATTGCGTCATCCGGTATCCCGGTTCTCGACATGGCCGCAAACACTGCGGACCTCGGCAAACTGGTCGCCGCAGAAATATCGGGAACGCTGGAAAACTACGGCCTGTCGATGCCCGAGCTTTACATCGAAAACATCAGCCTGCCTGCCTCCGTTGAAGAGGCGCTTGATAAACGTTCGTCAATGGGGCTTGCGGGCGATCTTGGCAAATTCACACAATATTCAGCGGCCGAAGCCATGACTGCAGCCGCGCGCAACCCTTCTGGCGGAGGTGGAATGGGCGCTGGGTTAGGAATGGGAATGGGCATAGCGATGGCAGGGCAGATGGCACAGGCTGGCCCTTGGGGTGCGCAACAACAACCCGCCTCGCCGCCACCACCACCACCTGTTGAAAAGGTCTGGCATATTGCTGAAGACGGTGAAACCAAAGGACCGTTTTCGCGGGCAGCGCTTGGCCGCATGGTTGGTGCGGGTAGCTTAAGCCGGGAAACCTACGTCTGGACCGCCGGGCAGGACGGCTGGCAAAAAGCCGAAGACATCAGTGAATTGGCCCAACTTTTCACAGTGTTACCCCCACCGCCACCCGCTTCTGACAAGGTGTAATAGTCTCGCTTCACACGTAAACAAAATGTCCCGACCATGACAAAGCAGATTGAAGAGCATCGTTTCCCTTGTGAAACCTGCGGATCCGACCTTCGGTTTGCGCCGGACTCTAAACAGTTGGTTTGCGATCACTGTGGCAACACCCAACCGCTGGGCCCCCTCGAAAGCAAAACTGCTGCAATCCGGGAACTGGATTTCAGGCGCGCGCTTGACGCGCAGTTGCCTGAAGCTGAAATTGAAGAAATTCGCACTCTGACATGCCCGAATTGCGGGGCGCAGGTCGAATTTGATCAGACAAGTCATGCAGCTGAATGCCCGTTCTGCGCAACGCCGGTTGTGACAGACACAGGTGCCCACCGACTTATCAAACCCAAAGGTGTTTTGCCTTTCGTGCTGGAAGAAACGGAAGCGCGCAATGCGATGTCCAAATGGCTTGGACGATTGTGGTTCGCACCTAACGGCCTGCAGGACTACGCCCGTAAGGGCAGGATAATGCAGGGAATCTACGTACCCTACTGGACTTTTGACGCAGATACCAAGAGCAAGTACAGCGGCCAACGCGGTACCGTTTATTACGAAACACACACCGTTAGGGTGAATGGCAAAACCGAGACACGCCAAGTTCAGAAAGTTCGCTGGGCGTCAGTTTCTGGTCGCGTTGCGCGTTGGTTCGATGATGTACTTGTTCTGGCGTCCCGGTCCCTACCCAAACGCTATACTGACGCGCTCGAACCGTGGGATCTTTCGGAAATGATACCTTACCAACCTGAATACCTGGCGGGTTTTCGGGCCGAAGCATACACAGTTGAACTAGATGAAGGGTATAGCGAAGCACGCGTGCGCATGAACCGGGTTATTGAGCGTGATGTAAAGTTTGACATCGGGGGTGACCGGCAGCGCATACAGTCGATCGATACAGCAGTTAAGGACATAACCTTTAAACACATCCTGCTGCCTGTCTGGCTTGCCGCCTACAAATACCGGGGCAAAACCTACCGCTTCGTCGTAAACGGCCAGTCAGGTCGTGTGCAGGGGGAACGCCCTTGGTCGGCCTGGAAAATCGCGATCGCGATCATCGTTGGCGCTGTTGTTTTTGGTGCTGTCGGGTATGTAATAGCCAGTAATCAGTAACGTCACGTTCCGAGGTCCTATGATTTTATGCTGCGGTGAAGCGCTGATCGACATGCTGCCCGGTGCTCTGGCAGACGGAAACATCGGCTTTGCGGCTCATCCAGGTGGGGCCGCCTTGAATACAGCCATCGCGCTCGGGCGACTTGGCGCCACAGTTGGTTTGTTTGCCGGAGTTTCAAACGACCTTTTTGGTAAAAAGTTGACCTGCGCACTAGATGATAGCCACGTCACTCAGAATTACCTCGTGCGCTCTGACAGGCCCACAACCCTTGCATTCGTAGAACTATCAAACGGTAACGCGCAATACGCCTTCTACGATGAAAACACGGCAGGCCGTATGCTAGCACCAGATAATCTACCAAATTTGAATGATGTGGATGCCCTATTGTTGGGTGGCATTTCGCTCGTCGAAGAACCTTGTGGGTCAACATTCGAAGCCTTGATGCAACACGAATCTTCACGCCATGTCACGATGATTGATCTAAACATACGACCTTCGTTTATTCAGGATGAACACGCCTATCGAATGCGTATCGACCGCATGGTCTCTATGGCTGACATAGTGAAAGTATCTGACGAAGACCTGCAATGGCTGGACGACAATACCGACAGCGAAATTTTTGCAAGATCCCTGCTTGAAAAAGGCCCAGAACTTGTCTGCCTCACACAAGGCGACAAAGGCGTAACAGCCTACAGCAAAAACGGAAAAATTCATGTGCCTTCCCAGAATGTTGCGGTTGCAGACACGGTTGGCGCCGGCGATACTTTTAATGCTGGTATGCTTGCCGAACTGCAATCTTCCGGCGCGTTGACGAAAAAGAACATCGCCAATCTAAAACCCGCGGAAATAGAAGCTGCACTAACGCTTGGTGTACTCGCCGCAGCTATCACCGTATCCCGAGCGGGTGCTAACCCACCCTGGAGAAAGGAATTGCCCTGATGCGCGCCTTGATACAACGCGTAAAAGCCGCCTCTGTAACCGTTGATGATTCAATCGTCGGAGAAATTGGTACCGGCCTTTTGATTCTTGTTTGCGCCATGGAAGGTGACAGCGAAATTCAGGCAAACCGGCTTGCTGCGAAGATCAGCAAACTGCGCATCTTCAAAGACGACACAGGCAAAATGAACAAATCACTCCTCGACACGAGCGGCGCGGCACTGGTTGTCAGCCAGTTCACTCTGGCTGCAGATACTTCGCGCGGCAACAGACCCGGGTTTTCATCCGCCGCGAAACCAGAACAGGGTGAAATACTTTATGAACACTTCGCCGCTGAGATACGCAAATTAGGGATAGAGGTCGCCATGGGGCGCTTCGGGGCCGATATGTCGGTCGCGCTTGTCAATGACGGCCCGGTCACGATTTGGCTGGAGGTTTAACCCCCGATTGGGTTTTCTTTTTCCTCTAAATATCCCCGCCGGAGGCAAGAAAACTAAATGCCTCCGGCGGGGATATTTTAGGAATAAAGAAAGTTCAGAGCGTCGTTCAGCCTGATTTCTTTGCAAACTCAGTTAAGATAACAATCCGTTGGCCGTTTACCCGGCCTTCGATGTGGCCTTCGTTATCAGCGACCAGAGAAATGCCGCGCACTGCGGTACCTCGTTTCGCTGTGAACCCTGCCCCTTTTACGTTGAGGTCCTTGATAAGGGTAACCGTATCTCCGGCGGCAAGTACAACACCATTACAGTCTCTGTGAACCAGATCGCCCGCGCGGCTTGTACTTAATCCTGCCTCAGCCCATTCCAGCAATTCCGGATCCAAATAAGCTATTTCAAGTAGATCACGTGCCCAGGCTTCACTTTCCAGTCGTTTCAACTGACGATAGGCCAGTACCTGAACCGCAGGCACCTCTGACCAGATCGCATCAGACAGGCATTTCCAGTGAGGCGCATCGCTGATGTTACCCGTCATACCCTCGCGACAGGTCACGCAAAGTGTCACACTCTCGTCACGCGGTTCAACTGCTAGCCCCAAAAGAGCCTCTGACGCGCTGCAGAATTCACAAACTGATGAAGTTTCAGACATCTGGGCCTCTCATTTTTTGCCAGCAGCACCAATTTCGCGCTGAAAGTAGCAGCTAAATGAAACCGGAGGGCTTGGCCAGAGGCGTTGCATGGTCTTTCCGACGGCAACTGGTGCCACCGCCGGAAAACGTTCATTTATTCGTCGACGTAATCGCTCATCGGTGGGCAGGTGCATACGAGATTTCTATCGCCATATGCGTTATCAACCCGGTTGACCGGCGGCCAGTATTTATCAACGGCAAAAGCACCCGGCGGATAGCAAGCCTCTTTTCTGGTGTAGGGACGGTCCCAGTCACCCACGAGGTCTGCAACAGTGTGCGGGGCGTTCTTCAATGGGTTATTTTCCGCATCGATTTTACCATCCGCTATATCCTTTGCCTCTGCCCGGATGGACAGCATCGCCTCGCAAAAACGGTCAATCTCGGCCTTGGGCTCAGATTCTGTCGGCTCAACCATCAGGGTTCCGGCGACAGGCCAGCTCATCGTTGGGGCATGAAAGCCGTTATCAATCAAGCGCTTGGCGATATCGTCAACAGTCACACCAGCACTTTCGGCGACCGGGCGTGTGTCAAGAATACACTCGTGTGCGACACGCCCGTGATCTGACGTATACAGCGTATCGAACGCGCCCTTTAGCCGTGCCGCGATGTAATTGGCATTCAGGATCGCCACTTTGGTTGCTTGCGTGAGACCAGCCCCCCCCATCAGCAGGCAATAAGCCCAACTCACTGGAAGAATTGATGGCGAGCCGAAGGGTGCCGATGAAACAGGGCCCATTACATGCGCACGCTCAGGATGGCCTGGCAGGTAAGGTGCCAGATGCGCTTTCACACCAATTGGCCCCATACCAGGGCCACCACCACCGTGTGGAATGCAAAAGGTTTTATGCAGGTTCAGGTGGCTGACGTCACCTCCAATGTCACCGGGACGCGAAAGGCCCACCATGGCGTTCATATTCGCACCATCAATGTAAACCTGCCCGCCGTGCTTGTGCGTTACTTCGCAAACCTCGTTCACCGTTTCCTCGAACACGCCATGTGTCGAAGGATAGGTAATCATGCAGGCTGCCAGATTCTCGCTATGTGTTTCGGCCTTTTCACGGAAATCAGCAACATCGATATTGCCGTTTTCATCCGCACGAACCGGCACAACCTTCCAGCCAACCATTTGAGCCGAAGCAGGGTTCGTTCCATGTGCCGAGGTCGGAATCAGGCAGATATTGCGATGCCCTTCCCCGCGTGAAGCATGATAGCCGCGAATTGTTAGCAATCCGGCATATTCGCCCTGAGCTCCGGAGTTTGGCTGCTGAGATATAGCGTCATACCCGGTGATCTGGCAGAGTTTATCGTTCAGATCGTCAATCATCTGCGTGTAGCCCTCGGCCTGGTCAGCCGGAACAAAAGGATGCAGATTGCTGAACTCGGGCCATGTGACCGGAATCATTTCAATCGTCGCGTTCAGCTTCATGGTGCAAGACCCAAGCGGGATCATTGCACGATCCAACGCAAGGTCGCGGTCTGCCAGTCGACGCATATACCGTGTAATCTCTGCCTCAGCTCGATTGAGATGAAAAATCGGATGTGTCAGAAACTCGCTGTCTCGCAAGTTCGCTTCGGGCAGACGATACTCGCGATTTTTCTCGCTGTCGTCTTCCATATCGCCACCAAAGGCGCGCCAGACTGCTTCGATTGTTTCCGGACGTGTCTGTTCATCAAGACTGATACCGACACGGTCATCGTCAATCTTACGAAGGTTGATGCCGCCCGTGACAGCGGCATTCATGACAACGCCCTGAAGCGGGCCAACATTGACCGTTATGGTGTCAAAGAAAACTTCGGGCTCAACCTTGTAGCCAAGGCTTTCAAGGCCCTTCGCCAAACGCGCAGTTTTCCGATGAACAGATTGTGCGATCGCCTTAATCCCATCCGGGCCATGATAGACCGCATACATGGATGCGATAACCGCAAGCAGTGCCTGCGCCGTACAGACGTTCGAATTGGCTTTTTCGCGACGGATATGCTGTTCACGGGTCTGCAATGCCAAACGGTAGGCCTTGTTGCCGTGGCTATCGATCGACACGCCGATAATCCGCCCGGGCATAGACCGTTTGAACGCATCGCGTGTTGCCATATAGGCAGCGTGTGGGCCGCCGTATCCCAGTGGCACACCAAAACGCTGCGTAGACCCGATCGCAATATCAGCGCCCATTTCACCGGGTGACTTCAACAAAGCCAGCGCCAGAGGATCAGCGGCAACCACTGCAAGCGCTTTGGCATCATGCAGATTTTCGATCAGATCCGTAAAATCGCGTACATGGCCATACGTACCAGGATACTGAAATATAGCACCAAAAACATCTTCGGCGACCAGATCATCCGGTGCGCCAACGATCACTTCGATGCCAAGAGGCTCTGCACGAGTCTGAATAACAGCGATGTTTTGTGGGTGGCAGTTTTCATCTACAAAGAAAATGTCAGATTTTGATTTCGCTGACCGTTTCGCCATCGTCATTGCTTCGGCCGCAGCAGTGGATTCATCCAGCAGAGACGCATTCGCAATATCGAGCCCGGTCAAATCGCTGACCATAGTCTGGAAGTTTAGCAACGCTTCCAATCGGCCTTGCGAGATTTCAGGTTGATACGGTGTATAGGCCGTATACCAAGCGGGATTCTCCAGAATATTGCGCAAGATAACAGGCGGAGTCGTGGTGCCGTAATAGCCCTGACCAATCAGCGAAGTCAGAACCTTGTTCTTTTTAGCGACCTCTTTCATATGATACAGCGCGTCGCGCTCTGTCATCGCCGGACCCCAGTCGAGCGGCGTTTTTTGCCGGATCGCCTCGGGGACGGTATCATCAATCAGCTCATCAAGTTTTTTAAAACCGATCACCTTGAGCATATCCGCCATTTCGCGTGTCGTTGGACCTATGTGGCGCCTGTTGGCAAAATCATAGGCCTCGTAGTCCGTGAGTTTAAATCCCATTTGCGGGCCCCCTAGCCGATAAACGCTTTGTAACCTTCTTCGTCCAGCAGGTCTTCAAGCTGCTTGGCGTCCGTGATTTTGATTTTGTAAATCCAGGCGTCAGTTTCAGCGAATTCGTTCATGCTACCAGGCGCGCCTTCCAACATATTGTTGGCTTCGATGATTTCACAATCTACAGGCGCATAAATTTCTGAAGCGGCTTTGACGGATTCAATCACGCCAATTTCGTCGCCTTTTTCAAATTCGTCCTCTACATCTTTCAGCTCAATGAAAACAACTTCGCCAAGTTGGTCTGCAGCGTGCGCGGTAATGCCAATGGTTGCGGTATCGCCGTCAACGGTGATCCATTCGTGGTCTTCGGAATAATAGGTGGTCATGTTAGAAGCTCCGGTTAGCGTTTGTAGTTTTGCTGCACGAAAGGCAGAGCGATTATTTCTGCGGGCAGGGCCTTGCCACGCACGATTAGGTTTACCACTTCGCCAACATTGGCATGGTTCACCGCGACATACCCCATCGAAACCGGGCCTTGGACCGTAGGCCCAAACCCGCCAGATGTGATATGACCAAGAGTATTACCGTCAGTATCCTGGATTTCAACGCCTTGTCGTGCTGGCGCACGACCTTGTGGTTTAATTCCGACCAATTTTCGCGACGGCCCATCAGCCAATTCGCGCAAAATCCGGTCTGCGCCTGGAAAGCCACCCTCTTCGCGACGGCGTTTCTGGATTGCCCAGTTCAACTGCGCTTCAATTGGCGAGGTGTCATTGTCGATGTCATTTCCATAGAGACACAAACCTGCCTCAAGCCGAAGGCTGTCACGCGCCCCGAGACCCGCGACATCGCAGTCATCATGCGCCAGAAAGGCACGTGTGATCGAAACAGCATGTTCGTCGGGAATCGAGATTTCATAGCCATCTTCGCCGGTATATCCCAAACGGGAAATACGACAAGAAGCACCCATAATATCCGCGACGATCGTTTCCATGAATTTCATCTCAATGGCGTCTGGGCACAACGCACCAACAACTTCGACCGCCTTAGGGCCCTGCACAGCCACCAATGCGCGATCGGTAAGTTCCACAATGTCGACCCCATCAAGATTGGCGCGCATATGACCGATATCCTGATCCCGCATCGAAGCATTCACCACTAAAAATAGGTGGTCCCCTGCGTTTGATACGATCAGATCATCCATGATCCCGCCTTTGGGATTGGTAAAAAAGGTGTAGCGCGCCTTGCCCTCAGCCAAGGGTTCAATGCTAGCTGGTACGATGCTTTCAAGCTTCCGGGCAGCACCTTCCCCACGCAGTTCGACCTGCCCCATGTGAGACACATCAAAGACACCGGCCTTTTCGCGGCATTGTGCATGCTCTGCCATAATGCCAGCTGAATACTGAACCGGCATTTCCCAACCGGCGAAATCAACCATCTTACCGCCAAGTTCGACGTGCAGGTCATAAAGCGGGGTTCGGCGCGGAGCAGTGGATTCTGTGTCAGACATGATGCGTAATCCGTTTAAAAAAGGTTTCGATGGCAGCTGAACAAGTATGAGGGGAAGCTTGGGCAGTAACGCTTTTCGCGAAGGGCAGGTTAAATTTCACCATACGTCTGATTCCCCCTTTTCGGCAATGTTTCTTATAAGAAACTATTTTCCTTTAGTGTCATTTTTCTCTAATATGCGTATAATATCGCTAAATCAACAGATTCTTGCTGTGAACTGGTAAACTTTGCGTGGATGATAGGACCAAATTCGCGCCAAGTTGACCGCAAGAACGCGGCTACGGAGGTTCCTGATGGCTGAAATGGAAGAACTTCAACCGCTTACAGCGGAAAGTCTGCCACCAGAGGCGCAAGACAGCTCCTCTCTTGCAAAGCTGATCCGAGAAGCGCGGCGCAAAAAGAACTGGACGCTAGAGGAAACAGCCCAGCGCGCCGGCATTGGTCGATCAACCCTGTCGAAAATCGAAAATGATCAGACCAAGGCCGGGTTCGATATTATCCGCCGCCTCACCCAAGCATTGGACTTACAGACGCCGCAGCTATTCATTCAATCCCGAAACCGGGGTGTGACAGGTCGGCGTGATGTGACCTTCAAAGGAAAGGGTGAGCCACGATCCACCAAAACGTATGATCATGAATTGCTCTGCACGGAACTCACCAGCAAAGCCATGGTCCCCTACATCAGCCACATCAAAGCCCGCGATATGACAGAGTATGACGAGTGGATTCGTCATAGCGGTGAAGAGTTCATGTATGTTCTGGAAGGAACGCTCGAATTACATACGGAGCACTATCGTCCACTAACCCTGACCAAAGGTGACTCGGTTTATTATGATAGCGGCATGGGACATTGCTGTATTTCCCTGAGCGAGGCAGATGCGTTGGTTCTTTGGGTATCGCTGGAGTTGTGAGCTTGAAGCAGAAACCTCTGACATTGCGCGGTCTCGAAGTTTTTGAAACGCTAGCCAGAACGGGCTCTGTCGCCGACAGTGCGCGTCATTTGGGGATGAGCCAGCCCGCCGTGTCTCAGCAGCTTCGCAATTTGGAAGACGGACTTGGAGCCGAACTTCTCAATCACGGCAAACGTCCGATGACATTGACCCCAGCCGGAGTCAGGTTTCTTACCCGGACCAAAGAAGCGCTAAGCCAGCTACGTCAGGCGCAAACCGAACTGACAGCCTTGGATCTGTCGCATCTCGCCGATCTGCAACTTGGTATGATTGACGATTTCGAAAATGATGTAACACCGCAGTTTGTGACTGCGCTCGCCCAGAATCTGTCGAAATGCCACTTTCGTCTGATTACCGCGCCAAGCCGTGAGATTCTGCAAATGCTCAAAAACCGCAAGCTTGATCTTGGGATCGCCGCTTCGACGGGTGAACCACCCGCCGAAGTAACGGAACACCCATTGCTGCGTGATCCATTCTTGCTTGTCGCCCCTGCCGCAATGGAGTTGCCTGCTCAAATTGAACTTACAGCGCTGACAAGCCTTCCGATGATCCGTTACGAACGTGACATGATCATTAGGCGCCAGATAGATGCCCATCTGTCCCGGTTGAAACTTGATCTACCAGCGCGTTACGAAATCGGCAGTCAGCAAGCCCTTATGGCGCTCGTTGCTGGCGGCCTTGGCTGGGCGATCACAACGCCGCTGGGGTATCTTCGCGCTCAAAGGTTTCATAGGGATGTGACTGTGCATCCCCTGCCCTTTACACCTTTTGCCCGTCGCATTTCACTGTTTACGCAGAAAGACTGGCAAGATGCAGCAAGCTTTGACATTGCGGCAACCTTAAGGGTGTTAATTGACACTCAAATTATAGACGCGGGCCACAAGAAACTGCCTTGGCTGGGCGAAAACCTCCGGATGCTGCCTGATTAAAGAAGGATGTTAAAGGCCTCGCGAATATCTCTGTCGACGGACGCTTCAACATATTCAGGCTCATGGTTTGCCAAAATATCGCGCACCCGTTCCCGCGCCCTGCTCCATGCATCAGTGCCGCCCTTTTCGGCCCAGGTCCTAGGGTCGTCGCGATCAGCCAGACTAGGATAGAAATAGTCCCGCTCCATCGCACCGAGTGTATTTTTCTCACCCAGGAAATGCCCCACGCCCAGCACTGCCGCACAAATTGTGTCATAGCCAAGTGTTTCGTCACTCACCTCAACACCGCGTAGTACCCGATAAATATGCGAATGCATTTCGTCATCCAGTAAAAACGCCTCGAAGGACACGCCAAGCAGCGACGCTGTCATACCAGAGCTTTCATAGATCAGATTGCCGCCCGCCAACCCCGCAGCAAGCGCGGAAATTCCCTTTTCCATTCCATATTGTGCATCAATCGCCTTGGCGTCTGTCATCGAACTGGCTACACCCGATGGCAAACCAAGCCAGTTTGATATTTGCGCCGACGCGGCATTTAGTACCGAAATTTCGCCACCGCCGCCGCAGAAAGCGCCGCTGCGCAGGTCAATCACCAGGGGCCAGTTCGAAAACACCATCGGGTAGCCCGGCTCAAACACATTGACCATGATCAGACTGCCCAGCGTTTCGGCCAGTGACTGCGCCAGAAATCCGGCAAGCGTCGCCGGGGCCGTTGCCCCGGATTGCGCCGCCGTGATGCATGAAATCGGAATGTTGTGCTTCATGCATTCAAGCGCAACCTCCACCGCATCTTCGCCAAAGCGCATTGGTGAAATCACAGGGCTGATATGGGCCTTAACGAAGGGTCGCTTGGAAAACGCCCCGTCTGCACCCAGCGCCATGTCGAACATCTTAACAATCGGGGCAATGGTTTCGGCAACAGTGAAAGAGGTCGCCACGGGTTTCGTTGTACCGCGCAGCAAGGCATAGGCCGTGTTTACATCAAGATCGATCACTCTGGGGACGTCGGTCGCGACACAGCAGCGCGTGAACCAGCTGACATTGGTCAGTGTGTCCTGCAATCGCGTGAAGTCATAAAGGTCACGCAGCGTCGATGGCCGGTAAACCTGCATGTCGAGGTCAAGTGTCTGAACCGCTGCACCGCCGGTTCCGAAATACACCTTGTCACCACCAACTTCGATTGAACGTGCCGGATCACGCCCGTGAAGCGTAAAAATCATGGCCGCGTTCGTTATGATGCCCTCAACCATGGATGCCGGAAACACGATACGTCCACGATCATTTTTCTTTGCTCCATGGGCGATCAGTTGTTTCTCTAGAATTTCGGGAACGTCACCCATTCCCAAATCTTCCAGCAATCGCAAAGCCGTCCCGTAAATCGCGCGAATTTCGGATTCGCTAAGCGGCCTATATTGCCCACCAACCTGCCCCGGCGGGCACGGGTTTATCACCGGCGGCGCTGATCGCGCAGCAACCCTTTCGGCTCGTCCGCCCATGCGTCGTTTTGATTTTACCCTAGTCACTTCGTTTCGCTCCAATTTTTCGACGCAGTTGACCCAAACACAATAGGGCGCGCAATTTAATCTATCGGTATTTATTAAAAGCGCACTTTCAATTTCAAAAAATGGAAGGTCGTGACTTTAACTTGACCCATGCGAATGCTTGTCTCCCTATGCGAAAAATGATCGGATAATGTTATGAAGAGCCAAACAAAGTTAGTGGTTATTGGCGGCGGGATTGCCGGATGTTCGACTCTGTATCATCTGACCCAAGAAGGCTGGAGCGATGTTGTATTGGTCGAGCGGAATGAATTGACCAGCGGCACGACCTGGCATTCAGCAGCGCAGGTCACGAACTTTGGCATGAACCAGACGATGGTCGGCCTGAAAAGCCATTCCATCGCGCTTTACAAGGAACTTTCAGAAGATCCGGACTATCCCATCAACTACCACCATGCGGACGGTGGCATTCGTCTTGCCAATACCGAAGAACAGTTGGAAGGTTACCGCCACTTCACCTCCGTGGCACGAGGCATGGGAGTGGAATTTGAGGTAATTGATGCCGCAGAATGCGCGCGGCGGCACCCGCTCATTTCAACCGAAAACCTGCTTGGCGGGCTGTGGGACCCGCTTGATGGCGATATTGACCCGGCCCAGTTGTGTCAGGCGCTGGCGCGGCGCGCGCGCAAAGCGGGGGCAGAGGTTTATCGCAACACGCCCGTTACCGGCCTCACCCAACAAAAAGACGACAGTTGGACCGTTCACACCGAAAAAGGTGACATCAATTGCGAAATCGTCGTAAACGCCTGTGGGTACCGCGTGAACGAGGTTGGCGCGATGATGGGGGTACATCACCCTGTCATGTCGATGGAACACCAGTACATGCTGACCGAGCCAATCCAGCAAATTGTTGAAGCTGGCCACAGAATGCCGCTGCTCCGCTGCCCGATCAGCGACTATTACTGCCGTCAGGAAAAGCAGGGTCTGCTCGTCGGATTTTACGAGCAGGATTGCAAAACATGGGGCATGGACGGGATCGACCCGAACTTTGTGAACGCGCTTTGCCCGGATGACCTGGACCGGATCACCGATGTTCTGGAAGGGGCCTTTGAGCGTATGCCTGTATTGATGGATGTTGGCATTCATACGGTTGTTAACGGACCCATTACATACACGATCGACGGCGCGCCATTGGTCGGGCGGATACCCGGAAAGCGGAACGCGTTTTGCATTATCGGCCTGCGTGCAGGGCTTGGCGAAGGCGGTGGTCACGGCTGGCTGCTCGCACAGCAGATCGTGCAGGGCGAGGCTTGTTATGACACCTGGTGTCTGGATCCACGTCGTTTCGCGGGCCACGGCAACGTGGAGCTGACAGCGCTAAAAGCCATCGAAGACTATCAAAACGAATTCCGCTTTCATTTCCCGCACGAACACCGCCCGGCAGGTCGACCAGCCAAGACAACGCCACTGACACCAATTCTGGTCGCTGAAGGGGCCAAGTTTGATGTTGTGAACGGCTGGGAACGCATGGCGTACATAAAGCCTTCACCGGATTTCACCGAAACCCACAGCTTCCGGTTCAACGAAACCTTTGATGTTATCGCTGCAGAAGTTGACGCCGTGCAAAACGCCGTCGGCCTGGCCGAAGTAGATGGTTTCAACCGGTATGAGATTTCAGGCGTCAGCGCAAAGGACTGGCTTGATAAAATGTTCTGCGGGCGAGTTACCCGCAAGACTGGAAAAGTTGGTTTGGGTTACCTCCTGAACCACACAGGAAATGTGAAAGGCGAAGCTACGATTGCTAATCTGCCGGATGGGCGTATCTGGTATGGCTCTGCTGCTGCGGCTGAGTTCCATGATATGGATTGGCTGCGTTCGCATCTTCCAGACGATGGGTCCGTCAGCGTCCGATCCCTGACGAACGATCACACAATTTTGGTTCTCGCAGGCCCGCGCGCGCGTGATGTTTTGAGTTCGGTTTCGCGTGAAGACTGGTCATCCGAAGCCTTCCCTTGGCTGTCAGTTCGCGATGCATTCATCGGTATCGCCCCGGCTATTGTGATGTCTGTCAGTTTCTCCGGCGAATTGGCTTATGAAATTCACGTTCCAAACAATCAACTCTACGCCGCGTATTTGGCGTTGCGGCAGGCGGGCGAGGCGCATGGAATGCGGTTGTTCGGAAGCCGCGCCGTTGAATCGATGCGGCTCGAAAAAGGTTACCGTCATTGGAAGTCCGATCTGATCACCGAATATAACCCGTTTGAATCCGCGCTGGACCGGTTTGTGAAACTCGATAAGGCAGAGTTTTTGGGCAAAGATGCGCTGGTCGAAGCAATAAAATCCGAACCCCGCCGCCTGTTTGTTTCATTGGTTCTTAATTGCACGCATGCCCCTGCGCATGCCGGTGCCAGTATCTTGAAAGATGGAAAAGTCGTTGGCACTGTCACCTCGGCCGATTGGGGCCACAGGATTGGCAAAAATATTGCAATGGGGTTTGTGGAGCCCGAATTTGCGGTTGAAGGAAACGAACTTTTTGTAGATGTGATTGGCACCGCTGTCCCGTCTAAAGTGACACAGCCTTGCCTCTATGACCCTGAGAACACTCTGGTCAGAGCCTAGGGTCAGAGCCTATAGACTGATTGAAAGAGACAGATGACAGCTATGAGCGGCCATTTGGCTATTCGTTGGCGCTGTTTCTCCGACTATTGCGGCCAGTTGCGTTCCATCAATCTTTCTCTCTTTACATAGTGGGCGCGGTTATAAAGCGAGGTGACTAAGCTCGTCGTTACCATTACAAATCGTTGTTTAGGGGCATCCACTCGGGACTTATATCCCTTTTCCAACGCATCGAGATCGGACATCCCTACCTCGAGCGCAGACGCCCAACTCCTGATTTTTTCATCATCAAAAGAACACATTACACTGTGTGCGAAAGCGTTGCGGATATTTCAAACTAACTCAACATCTCGAAATTCCGCAAAGGAAATCAACTCGAGAGCGCGGCTTGCAGAGGCTTTTGCTGAGAATGACCAAAACGGGGCGTTTGGCTTGTCAAAAAGGTTCTTCGTGGCGGCATTTTCCAACAGAAACCCGCGTAACCTCATCAAGCATTTCTTCTATCAATGAAGCAGCAACAAGAGCGCGGTCTCTATCCGTTTCACTATTCGATGCGTGAAGAAATGTAAGCAAACGTTTGTAAAACGGATCATCAAAGGATCCTCTTTCCATATTACCCCTACGGATATCAAGCATTTGAGAGATGATAACCGTTTATCGAGGAGACGCGATAGGCGATTGTTGCGAATAACCAGAAAGTCCCGCGTAGCTAACCTAATTTCTTTTTAGGTTTACAGGTCCTGACCCGAGGTCGGCTTTCTGGCCATCATCAAAGGTACAACAGCGATAAGGATCAATAGTCGCGCAACGTGATGCGCGGCGACGAACGTGGAATCAACACCCATCTGAACCGACATCGCAATCATTACCTCAAGCGCGCCGGGCGCAAAGGCAATGACCAACAGCGCCATAGGCAACCCGATCATCCAAGACGCAAATGCAGCGCCAGCAACGGCAATTAGCATTGCAACAGCCGTGCTTCCGACGCCCGCCAGAAAGGACGCACCAAGTGTTGCCAATGTCTGCCCCCGAAACCTGCTTCCGATAAGTGAGCCAACAACAACAAACGCAACCAACGTCATCCAGCGGGGCAGTTGACCTGGTGTCAGTCCACTCAGATGCCCGATTGTGGAAACAGCCATTCCAGCCAGAAAAAATGCAGCCGGGGCACGCAGCCGGATCAAAACAAAGCCAGCGACAACACTTGTGACGCCGACTAGTAACAACAATTCAGGCGTCATCAATGTGGCGGCGCGCGGCAACATCTGGGTCTTGATCTCAAACAAACCCATCGCAAGCGGCACCAGCAGCGTCAGCAACAAAACCCGTAAACTTTGCACCACGCTGACGCGAACAAGATCCACATTCTTTTCGGTGCCGAGGCTCAGAACATAGCTGAGCAACCCCGGAATGGCAGCAAGCATCGCGGACGCCCTGTCGAAACCGAACGATCTGCGCAAAACAAGTGCGCAAAAATAGATTGTGGCAACTGACGTAATCAATAGTGCAACAAAACTGACAGGCCAGCGCGCGGCGGTCTCCAGCACTTCAGGCGTCACTCCGGCCCCAATTCCCAACCCAAGAACCAAAAAACTGGTATTGCGCAGCAAATTGGGCACGACAGCGGGCAACCCTAACAAGCTGGCAAATGTCACAACCAAGGCTGGCCCGGTCAGGAACGCGGCTGGAAAACCTAGGATGTTGAACAAACCCGCCCCACCAGCACCCAGAACAAGCGTCAGGATTGCACTAAGCCAAATGCGAAATTCAACGCTCATGGAAGTCCTGAAATTCTATTGAAATTTGCAGGATGCAATGCGTTTCTGGCATCGTGCCGTTCCCTCAACCACTCGGCCGCATCCTGACGAGTTTCAGGCCGGGCGCAAGAGGCGAGTATGTCAGTCTCCGCTGGCCAGCCTGAACGGCAGCTCCTCTGCCGCGGCCCGGTACCATCGTACAATGGTTGCCCGTTCGCTTTCTTCCATCCAGCTCACATTTGCAGGCGGCATGGCGTGGGTGACCCCTGATTGCAGATAAATCTGACGCGCACTTCGCGCGATATCGGCAGGCGTTTCAAGGTGGATGCCTTTTGGGGCACGATGAATCCCGTCCCAAAACGGCTCGCGTGCATGACACATCGAACAGCGGCCAAGAACAACACTCGTTACGTCTTCAAAACCAGCGGTGTTTGCAAAAACCTGCTCTGTTTCGCTCAACCGGCGCGCTTCGGATTCTTCCAGCGTGTCTTGCATCAGAGGTGCCGTTGAAAGCCACATGATAAAGATGAACAGAATAGTCGTTAGCGCCCATGTCCACGTTGGGTTACCTTTCCTCGCGTGCACGCTGTTGAAATAGTGACGGATCGTGACACCCATCAGGAACACAAGACCTGCGATGATCCAGTTGTATTCTGTCGCAAATGCCAGCGGGTAATGGTTCGACAGCATCAGAAACAACACCGGCAATGTCAGGTAGTTGTTGTGAGTTGAACGTAGCTTGGCAATCTTGCCATATTTCGCATCCGGCACCCGGCCTTCCTGCAAGTCTTTTACAACGATACGCTGGTTCGGCATGATAATAAGGAACACATTCGCCGTCATGATCGTCGCGGTAAACGCACCAAGGTGAAGCATCATTGCCCGACCTGAAAAGACCTGATTGTAGCCCCAGGCCATTGCCACCAGCAAGATGAACAGCAACACCATCAGAAAGGTTGGTTTCTCGCCCAAGCCCGACTTGCACAGCGTGTCGTAAACCAGCCAGCCAATTGTCAGCGATCCGGCGGAAATCAAAATCGCCTGCCAGACTGCAAGATCGGCTTTGTTCGGATCAATCAGAAATAACTCTGCCCCGGCCCAGTAAACGATCATCAGCAAGGCAACACCACTAAGCCACGTTGCGTAACTTTCCCATTTAAACCATGTCAGATGCTCTGGCATCGCTTCAGGTGCGACCAGATATTTGCGAATATGGTAGAACCCGCCGCCGTGAACCTGCCATTCCTCGCCATGCGCACCGGCGGGCAGGTCTGGCGCTTTACGCAGCCCCAGATCAAGCGCGATAAAATAGAACGATGATCCGATCCAGGCGATCGCGGTAATGACGTGTAACCACCTTACCGCGAATGCCAGCCAGTCCCACATTATTGCAAGATCCTGCATTGTATTCTTCCCTTAAGCCGATTTGACGACAGGCTAGCCGATTACCCCTTTTTCTTGTATTACCGAAATGAACCAAGAACTTTCAAATAAAACCGTAAGATGAGGGTCCGTCATGTCTTATCTCGACAACATTCGCACCTTTGTACGTGTTTTTGAACTGGGAAGCATGTCTGCAGCAGCGCGGGACCAGCGTATTTCCCCGGCGGTTGCATCTTCGCGGATATCTCAGCTTGAATCCCATCTGGACGTTCGACTGTTTATCAGAACAACAAGATCGCTTCAGCCCACGGAGCAAGGGCGAATTTTTTATGAAGGCGCTTGCCGTGTAATAGAAGCCGTCGAGGCGGCGGAAGCGGGGGTCAGCGACATTACGGATAATCCGCGCGGGTCGCTTTTTGTTGCGGCACCACTTGGCATTGGGCGAAGATTTGTCGCGCCGACCTTACCCAGCTTTAAAAAGGAATACCCTGAAGTTGACGTTAGATTGCGGTTGTCGGACCGCAAAATCGACCTGACGGCTGAAGGTTTGGATGTTGCATTTTTTCTTGGCAATCCAGAAGACAGCAACCTGAAAATGCGCAAGATAACGACCTGCGAACGTGTCGTTTGTGCGTCTCCTTCTTATATTTCCCGTCGCGGGCACCCGATGTCCGGCGCAGAGCTTGTTGCTAAAAAGCATGATTGCCTGGCTCTGAGATTCCCCGGTGCGCCCGAGTTTCAATGGGAGCTTATGACAGAGGACGGGCCCAAACGTTATGCCGTCGAAGGTCCGTTTGAAAGCGATGATGGTGACGTTCTGACCGCCTGGGCACTGGATGGTCAGGGTGTCATTTTAAAACCGATGTTTGAGGTTGCAGAACACCTGCGATCCGGTGCGTTAGTCCCGGTTGCCGAAGACACCCCGCCCTTGCCCGTTCAGCTTGTTTGCCTTTACGCACATCGCCGCCATCAGGACCCGAAAACACGGCTGTTCATCGACTTTATGGCTGCAAAAATGTCTGCCGCTCTTAAAGAGTGTTAAAGCAAAACCGTCAAAAACCTTGAATGTTGCAAGTCTCGAATATTATCGGAGGCTCAAATTCATATGCCGGTTCACGTCTTTATAGAGCAGATAGCGAAACTTTCCCGGCCCGCCCGCGTAACACGCTTGTGGGCAAAAGGCGCGTAGCCACATATAGTCGCCAGCTTCGACTTCAACCCAGTCTTGGTTGAGCCGGTAGACAGCTTTTCCTTCTAAAACATATAGCCCGTGTTCCATCACATGCGTCTCGGCAAACGGGATAACGGCCCCGGGTTCAAATGTTACTATGGTAACGTGCATATCATGGCGCATATCCGCAGGGTCCACGAACCGGGTTGTTGCCCATTTCCCTTCTGTCCCCGGCATCGCGGTTGGTAAAACATCCTGATCACTGGTGACAAAAAAGGATGGTGCCTCAATCCCTTCGACAGTTTCATAAGTTTTACGAATCCAATGGAATCGCGCTGGCGACTGTTCGTTGTTTTTAACAGTCCACTTTGAACCCGGTGGAAGATAGGCATACCCACCTTCTTGCAAGGCATGATCCGCCCCCTCAAAACACAGATTTATCTGGCCTTCCACAACAAACAGAACACCTTCGGCCGATGGGTCGAGTTCTGGCTTATCGCTGCCACCACCAGTGGAAACTTCCATGATGTAGTGAGAAAATGTTTCTGCAAACCCGCTTAGAGGACGCGCAATCACCCAGACCCGTGTGGCATCCCAAAATGGGAGGAAACTCGTCACGATATCACGCATCGTACCCTTGGGTATGACCGCATAAGCATTTGTAAAAACGGCGCGATCTGTCAGAAGATCTGTTTGTGCAGGCAAGCCTCCGGTTGGCGCGAAGTAGCGGCTTTTTGGCATTTTCGAATCCTTTATAACCGGTAGAATTACGCCTCTATCAAACCCGGCCAGGCCTCAAAACCCAATGGTTAATGCGTTCGTAAATTCACACAGCATCTAGTGGCATTATTTGAAAGTCCTGAAAAACAATCCGCATCTAAAGTGAGGTTTGTTGAAAGCCAAACTACGATAACACGCGGTTTTCATGTAACCTTTTCTAAAAATGACGCTCTGATGGAGCGTTTCGTTGACAACACGGGTGTGATGCCGCATGCCTTTGGAAACATTGGCACAAACCGAGGACGGTCATTTGAAGATAGCTATGATTGGCACAGGATATGTCGGCCTCGTCTCAGGGGTTTGCTTTTCTGATTTTGGTCACGAGGTTGTTTGTGTCGACAAAGACCCTGGAAAAATTTCGATGCTCGAAGCGGGTAACATTCCGATCTACGAGCCCGGCTTAGAAGATTTAATGGCAAAAAATGTCGCCGCAGGGCGGCTAAGTTTTACCGGTGATCTTGCAAATGCCGTTGGTGACGCCGATGCGGTATTCATAGCAGTTGGAACACCAACACGGCGGGGCGATGGTCACGCAGATCTAACGTATGTTTATGCCGCCGCTGAGGAAATTGCCGGCGCGCTGCAAGATTACACGGTTGTCGTAACCAAATCGACTGTACCTCTGGGCACTAACCGGCAAGTTAAGCAAATCATCCGCAAAACAAATCCGGACGCTGATTTTGATGTCGCCTCCAATCCTGAATTCCTCCGTGAAGGGGCGGCGATTGACGACTTCATGCGCCCCGACAGAGTTGTTGTCGGTGTGCAATCCGACAGGGCCGAAGATGTTATGGCCGACGTCTACCGCCCACTTTTTCTGCGCGATTTTCCGGTGGTAGTGACAGACCTCGAGTCCGCGGAAATGATCAAATACGCAGCCAATGCATTTCTTGCGACCAAGATCACTTTTATCAACGAGATCGCCGCACTTTGCGAAAAGGTCGGCGCTGACGTTAAGCAAGTCTCAAAAGGTATCGGTCTGGATGGGCGGATCGGCAACAAGTTCTTGCACGCCGGTCCGGGTTACGGCGGATCGTGTTTCCCGAAAGATACCAAAGCGCTGGCACGCATTGGCCAGGAACACGCTATGCCCATGCAAATCACCGAGGCCGTTATAAAGGTGAACGAAGAGATCAAGCGCCGGATGATCGACAAGGTAATGGACCTTTGCGATGGCTCTGTGAATGGAAAAACTATCGCGATACTGGGCGTTACGTTCAAGCCAAATACTGACGACATGCGTGATGCGCCTTCGCTCACGATTGTGCCAGCCCTTGTCGGTGGCGGGGCCAAAGTGCGCGTTGTCGACCCTCAAGGCAAACACGAAGGCACAAAGCTTCTACCCGGTGTAAACTGGTGCGACGACGCGTATAAAGCTGCCCAAAACGCAGACGCGCTGGTTTTGTTGACAGAATGGAACGAATTTCGCGCACTCGATCTGAAACGGCTTGCCAAACGAATGGCACAACCGCGAATGGCAGATTTGCGCAATATATACAGCACGAAAGACGTGAAAAATGCAGGGTTTACACATTTCGCCACAATCGGGCGCGAAGGGTTCCAGAGCGAAGGCTGAGTCACGTTCAGACACTAGACCCAGAAAAAAGGCGCTGTAACAACAGCGCCTCTAAAAATCTGCAAAGTCTTGCTTGCAGATCATATCGCGCAAGATTGCTTCGAGTTTTTCGCTATCCGCAGCAAACCCACGAATACCTTCTGCGAGCTTTTCCGTGGCCATTGCATCGGCATTCATATCCCAGCGAAAAGCTTTCTCATCAAGCTTTGGCTCTTGGTTTTGCGTCGCACCTTTATCTTCAAGTTTACGTGGCAGGTTAATCATATCGGCTGCTAGTTCATCAAGCAGTGCTGGGCTGATCGTAAGCCGATCACACCCTGCCAACGCTTTAATCTCTCCGATATTCCGAAAGCTTGCTCCCATAACCACAGTCTTGAAGCCATGATCTTTGAAATAGTTGTAGATGCTCGTCACAGACAATACGCCTGGATCAGTCTCGGCGGTATATTCAGTGCCCGGATTGGCCTTCTTGTACCAATCAAGAATACGTCCAACGAAAGGCGAAATCAGAAACACTCCAGCCTCGGCGCAGGCGCGCGCCTGCGCAAATCCGAAAATCAGGGTCAGGTTACAGTTTATACCTTCAGCTTCCAAAACTTCCGCCGCCCGGATGCCTTCCCAGGTAGCCGCGACTTTGATGAGCAGCCGTTCTTTTTCAACACCTGCTTCTTTGAACAGGCTGATGATCTTGCGGGCCTTCGCAATTGATGCTTCCGTATCAAAAGACAACCGCGCATCCACCTCGATCGAGACACGACCGGGAACCAGTTTCACAATCTCGCTGCCAAACCCGACACTGATCTGATCGACAACATCATCTATAACCTCAGCATCAGATTTGCCCGAGCGGTCCACCCTTGCAATCGCAGCTTTGATCATGTCTGCGTATTCGGGCATTTGCGCCGCTTTAAGGATGAGTGAGGGATTTGTCGTGGCGTCAATTGGCGAAAGCCGCCGGATCGCCGCGATATCGCCGGTATCGCCAACGACGGTGGTCATTTCTCGCAATTGAGCAAGGGCAGAAGATTTGGACATTGAATATTCCCCAGACACGATGGATTTTGCCCGCTTTTACCGCTTTGCCAGCAGTATGTATAGGCGATGTTCCAACCGGGAGCTGGTAACAGTGCAGTCGTCAAAAAATCAGGTGAGTATGACAAACAAACGATACCCAAAGATCCAAAGCAGTTAGCTGACAGCAGCCCGGATCGCCCTGATGTTTTCACCATAGGGCGCTGGGTTCTGGACCGATCCGCCTTTGAAAACGGCTGACCCGGCAACAAGCACATCTGCACCAGCTTTGACAACCAATGGTGCGGTTTCGGGGGTGACACCACCGTCAATTTCAATGTGAATAGGTCGATCCCCAATCATCGCCCGAAGCTTGCGGACTTTTTCGACCTGCGAGTGAATAAATTTCTGCCCGCCAAATCCGGGGTTCACTGTCATTACGCAGATCAGATCGACCATATCAAGCAGATACTCGACCGATTCTGCTGGCGTGCCCGGGTTTAGCGCAACACCTGCTTTTGCACCTGCTGCACGAATGGCCTGAACCGTTCTGTGAATATGCGGACCGGCTTCGATATGCGCTGAAATCACATCGGCACCTGCCTCGGCAAATGCTTCGATATATGGGTCAACCGGCGCAATCATCAGATGAACATCCATGACGCCCTTAACATGTGGGCGGATCGCCTTGCAGGTTGATGGGCCAAAGGTGATATTCGGTACAAAATGCCCGTCCATAACATCAACATGCACCCAATCGGCACCTTCGGCTTCGATGGCTTCACACTCCAAACCGAAGTTCGCAAAGTCAGCAGAAAGGATTGACGGGGCTATCTTAATGGAACGATCAAAGGACATGGCGCAGCTCTCCTTGGCAGATGAGCCCTGTTAACGCGGTTCAAAGCTATTGAAAACCTCTTCTACACGAAACTTATCGTACTTGACCGTTTGATCAAACTTGCAATAGCACAAAACCCATGAGACCTTTTGGTTTCCCGCAACGGAGAGCTGCGATGAATAGCGAAACCCAACCCGGTTCGGCAAACCTGAATACCCAAGCAGATGTGGCGCATGAGGGCACTACACAACTGCCGCAGGTTCAAGAACCACGCAATCCAGGCACAGCACTTGATCTGGATTGGGTTTCTAGCGTTCAGATTAACACATCTGCGATCGAAAGACGCGCAAAAACATTACCCGGCCGCCGCTCGGTCAAAAAAGAATATCAGGCCGCATGGTTGCTGAAGGCGATTTCTTTGATAGACCTCACGACGCTCTCTGGCGACGATACAAAAGGGCGCGTTCGCAGACTATGTGCAAAAGCGCGCCAACCTTTAAGCGCCGAAATAGTCAAAAGGCTTGGTGTTGAACCCATCACGACAGGCGCAGTATGCGTTTATCACGAAATGATCGAAACAGCGGTTAAGGCGCTTAAGGGATCCGGCATTCCGGTTGCTGCGGTCTCTACCGGATTTCCCGCAGGACTGTCGCCCTTTCACCTGCGCGTCGCCGAAATTGAAGAGAGCGTTAAGGCCGGGGCGGCAGAGATCGATATTGTGATTTCGCGTCGGCATGTGCTGACCGGAAACTGGCAGGCGCTTTACGATGAGATGCGCACATTTCGCCAAGCTTGTGGAAACGCGCATGTCAAAGCCATTTTGGCGACGGGTGAGCTTGGCACATTGCGCAATGTCGCGCGCGCCTCGCTCGTCTGCATGATGGCCGGCGCTGATTTCATCAAAACCTCAACCGGCAAGGAAAGCGTCAATGCCACCCTGCCTGTCAGCCTTGTTATGATCCGCGCGATCCGGGACTATTTTGACCGCGCGGGTTTTCGCGTCGGTTACAAACCTGCAGGCGGCATTTCAAAAGCCAAGGACGCAGTGACCTACCTGACCCTTATTAAGGACGAGCTCGGAACTCGCTGGTTGCAGCCCGATCTTTTTAGATTTGGGGCCTCGTCGCTTCTTGGTGATATCGAACGCCAGCTCGAACACTTTGCCACCGGCCGCTATTCCGCAGCCCACCGCCACGCGATTGGATAATCACATGAGCATTCAGGATATTTTCGAAAGCATGGACTACGGCCCTGCCCCCGAAGCAGCAGGTGAAGCGCTGGCGTGGCTGGTAGATCGTGGCGATACCTTTGGCCATTTCATCAACGGTTCGTGGACCGCGCCTGGCAAAGGGTTTGAAAGCCGCAATCCGGCGACAGGTGAAACACTTGCCATGCTATCGCAGGCAAGTGCCGATGACGTTGATGCCACCGTTTCTGCCGCCCGCAAAGCACAGAGAAAATGGACGCGGCTTTCGGGGCATGAACGCGCGCGCTACCTCTATGCAATTGCGCGGCTCGTGCAAAAATACAGCCGCCTGTTTGCCGTTTTGGAAACGCTGGACAACGGCAAGCCAATCCGTGAAAGCCGCGACATCGACATTCCGCTGGTCGCGCGGCATTTCTATTACCATGCGGGCATGGCCCAATTGATGGAGGCCGAACTGCCCGATGCCGAACCGCTTGGTGTGTGCGGCCAGATCATTCCGTGGAACTTCCCGTTGCTGATGCTGTCGTGGAAAATTGCTCCAGCGATTGCAATGGGCAACACGGTTGTGCTGAAGCCGGCTGAATATACCTCGCTCACAGCGCTGTTGTTTGCTGAAATCTGTCAGGAGGCCGGGCTACCAAAAGGTGTTGTCAATGTCGTAACCGGTGACGGTGCTGTTGGCGAAATGATTGTCAATCATCCCGACATCGACAAAATCGCCTTTACCGGCTCCACCTCTGTTGGGCGCAAAATTCGCGAGGCGACAGCCGGGTCTGGCAAGGCGTTGACGTTAGAGCTTGGTGGTAAATCACCCTACATCGTTTTTGACGACGCCGACATCGACTCTGCTATTGAAGGGTTGGTTGATGCGATTTGGTTTAATCAGGGACAGGTTTGTTGCGCCGGATCACGCCTTTTGGTGCAGGAAGGAATCGCTGACCGATTCTATGCAAAGTTGAAGACCCGTATGGATGGGCTTCGCATTGGTGACCCGCTTGATAAATGTATCGACATCGGTGCGATCGTTGATCCGATCCAGCTTGAGACAATTACCAGACTGGTCGATGAACACGGGGGTGAGGGCGAGGTGTATCACGCCAACAGTGCCCTTCCTGAAACGGGGTGTTTCTACCGTCCAACACTGATTACCGGGCTTCACACCTCAGCGTGGCTTATGCAGGAGGAAATATTTGGGCCTGTATTGGTCGGCACAACTTTCAGAACGCCGAAAGAAGCTGTCGAATTGGCCAACAACACCCGCTACGGCCTTGCCGCGACTGTCTGGACCGAGAATATAAACCTCGCGCTTGATATCGCCCCAAAACTTGCCGCTGGCGTTGTCTGGGTGAACGCGACCAATCTGTTTGACGCTGCTGCAGGTTTTGGCGGGGTTCGTGAAAGCGGCTTTGGTCGCGAAGGTGGCTGGGAAGGCCTTACGGCTTACACCCGTCCGAAGACAAAAACGAAGACCCTCGCTCCTATTTCACCTTTTGCTGAGGGTAAGGATTTAGCACCTTCCGATGGTCTAGACCGAACAGCAAAACTCTTCATCGGCGGCAAACAGGCCCGGCCTGACGGCGGCTATATGCAAGCAATCTGGACACGGCAAGGCGGGCTTCTGGGTCACGTAGGTATCGCCAACCGGAAAGATGTGCGAAACGCGGTCGAAGCCGCGCACAAGGCCAGCGGATGGGGAAAGACAACGGGGCATCTACGAGCGCAAATCCTTTACTACATCGCTGAGAATCTCTCGGCTCGTGCAAAAGAATTTGCTGACCGGATCGACGCAATGACCGGTAAACGTAGCGGTAACAAAGAAGTTGAGGCTTCTATCAGCCGTCTGTTCACCTATGCTGCCTGGGCCGATAAATACGATGGTCAGGTACATGGCGTTCCGATCCGGGGGGTCGCATTGGCGATGCATGAACCCGTAGGGGTCATCGGTGCACTATGCGCAGACGAAACACCCTTGCTGGGCCTGATTTCCGCCATGGCGCCAGCTATGGCCATGGGCAACACATCGGTGCTGGTTGCATCACAACCTTTTCCACTAGCATCAACAGATTTCTATCAGGTTTTGGAAACATCGGATGTACCAGACGGAGTCGTAAGCATTTTAACTGGCGACCATGTAGAGCTTTCCAAAACGCTCTCTGATCATCTGGATGTCGATGCAGTCTGGAGCTTTTCCTCGACCGATCTTTCAGCCGATATTGAAAAACGCTCAGCGGGCAACCTGAAACGCACTTGGGTCAACAATGGCCAAGCACGAGATTGGTTCAGCACTGACGGTGAAGGGCGTGAATTCCTGCGACAGGCTACCGACGTTAAGAACGTCTGGATACCCTACGGCGAATAGAACACGCGCACGCTGTCTAGTTAACTGCCGCGATAGGTTGAGAAACTGAAAGGCGAAAGCAATAGCGGCACGTGGTAGTGCGCGGCTTCTGACATGCCAAACCGAATTGGGATCAGATCAAGAAACCGCGGGTTTTCCGGGGGCGTGCCACAGGCATCCAGATATGCACCTGCGTGGAACACCAGTTCATAGGTACCTTTTTGGAACTCATCAGCTGGCAAAATCTGACTATCGGTGCGCCCGTCGTCATTTGTTACGACGGACTTCAACAAAGAACGCGCCTCGCCTTCGATGTGATAAAGTTCAATCTTCATCCCCGCCGCCGGACACCCAAGTGCAGTATCCAAAACATGTGTTGTCAAATAGCCTGACATTCCGACCTCGCCATTTCTGAACTCATCATCATTGTTTTTTGTCTAAGTCAGTAGCTTTCGGAAAGCCATGAAATGCGGAAACTGTTTAGTGTATTTTTTGAAGATCAGGGTTATTCTTTTGATATATAGAGAAATAAATATCTAACTCCGCATTGGGGACAAACCGAGTGAACAGATACCCGCGTGACATGCATGGCTATGGCCAAACCCCACCAGACCCGAAATGGCCTGATGGCGCAAAAATCGCTGTCCAGTTTGTTGTGAACTATGAAGAGGGCGGAGAGAACAACATCCTTCATGACGATCCTGCCTCCGAGGCGTTCCTTTCTGAAATTGTCGGCGCAGCCCCATGGCCCGGACAGCGCCACTGGAACATGGAATCCATCTACGAATACGGTGCACGTGCCGGATTCTGGCGTCTTCACCGCCTGTTCACCGAGACGGCGATTCCGGTAACTGTTTACGGTGTTGCAAGCGCGCTTGCCCGCTCTCCCGCGCAGGTCGCTGCGATGCAGGACGCCGGTTGGGAAATTGCCAGCCACGGTTTAAAATGGATCGAATACAAAGATGCGAGTCCCGAAGTAGAACGGGCAGATATGATAGAGGCGATACGCCTTCATACCGAAGTGACCGGAGAGCGCCCACACGGTTGGTACACTGGCCGCTGTTCGATCAACACCGTGGATATCGTTGCCGAGGAAGGTGGGTTCGACTACATCGCCGACAGCTATGCAGATGACCTGCCCTATTGGGTACGTGTCGGCGAGCGGGATCAGCTTATCGTCCCCTATACCCTTGATACCAATGACATGCGGTTCGCGACACCACAGGGCTTCAACTCTGGCGATCAGTTCTTTGCCTATCTGTGCGACAGTTTCGATGCTCTTTATGCCGAAGGCGAAGCCGGTCAAGCAAAGATGTTATCTGTTGGTATCCATTGTCGACTGTTGGGCCGACCAGGCCGCATTCAGGCACTGAGAAAATTTATCGACTATGTCAAGGGTCACACCGATGTCTGGTTCGCACGCCGCCTCGATATTGCGCAGCATTGGCATACCCACCACCCGGCACCCACCCCCATCACACGCCCGTCGGACATGGATCGTAACTCCTTTGTCACCGCTTTTGGGAGTATCTTTGAGCATTCCCCGTGGATTGCAGAACGTGCCCATGATCTGGAACTTGGCCCGGCCCACGACACCGCGGTAGGCATACACAGTGCGCTTGCACGCATGTTCCGATCCGCCAGTGACACTGAACGCCTTGGCGTTTTGAAAGCCCATCCTGACCTTGCCGGTAAACTGGCCGAAGCAAGACGCCTGACTGAAGAGTCAACCGAGGAACAAGCCGGGGCCGGTTTAAACATGCTGACCGATGAGGAAAAAGCAACCTTCACCGAATTGAACAACGCGTATACATCGAAACATGGGTTTCCCTTCATCATCGCGGTCCGCGACAATACCAAGGCGAGCATCCTTGCAGCTTTTAAGCGCCGCTTGGGAAACGATAGCGAAACCGAATTTGCAGAAGCGTGCAAACAGGTCGAACGGATTGCGCTGCTGCGTCTGAAGTCGCTGTATCCAGAATGAACGCCGTACACCAAACTCTTCGAACAGAGCGTCTTACGCAAAAGGCATTTGCCAAATTTGGTGATGTTCTGGACGCTTCGGGCGAAGCCGATATAGTAATCAATCAAGGCAACTGCGGGCGCTATCATGACCGGGCACAGCTTGATATTTTAAATGGCCGCGCCGGTATCAGTGTGTTTAAGGCAAACCCGCGCAGCCTGCCCCATCTGCTTGATGTGGTTGAACGCCACCCTGAGGGTTCACAGGCATTCCTGCCCATGAGTCTTGACCCGTTCTTGGTTATCGTTGCACCTGACGAGGGCGACAAACCCGGCACCCCCCGCGCTTTTATCACGGCACCCGGTCAGGGTGTGAATATTCACCGAAACATCTGGCATGGGGTCCTGACCCCGTTGTCTGAGCCTGGTTTGTTTGCTGTCGTCGACAGAATTGGAGATGGCGCAAACCTACAGGAACACTGGTTCGAAAAGCCCTGGCTTGTTGAACGATAGATCCGAGCCGCCAGAACAAGAAGCGGCAGGAAAAAGGGACAGTCTATAGGGAGGAAAACCAATGGCTGACACGTCACTCGGAACCGCAGCACAGCTACGCGACCCGAACTACACCCCACCACTTATAAAAGCGATACCTCTGGGTATTCAGCATGTGCTGGCGATGTTTGTTTCAAACGTCACACCTGCGATCATAATCTCGGGCTTCGCCGGTTTTGGTTATGGTTCAGACGCTGGCGCGCTCGGCTTTCCGGACATGACCTATCTGATCCAGATGTCGATGCTGTTTGCGGGCATAGCGACCCTGTTGCAGACCATCACTCTGGGGCCTGTTGGTGCTGCTTTGCCCATTGTTCAGGGAACGTCCTTTGCCTTTATTCCCATCATGATCCCACTTGTTGCGGGGAAAGGTACGGAAGGGCTTGCCGCGCTATTTGGAGGGGTTGTCGTCGGAGGGCTGTTTCACGCAATGCTAGGCACGGTCATCGGTAAAATCCGCTTTGCGCTGCCTCCGCTTGTGACGGGCCTTGTCGTTATGATGATTGGTCTGGCCCTGGTAAAAGTTGGCATCGAATATGCAGCAGGCGGCGTACCTGCCAAACAGTTTGACAAGCCCGAGTATGGCAGCCTGCTGAATTGGAGCGCTGCCAGCGTTGTTATCTTTGTAACGCTGGCCCTCAAATTCTACGCACGCGGAATGCTCGCCGTGTCAGCGGTGCTGATTGGTATCTTCATCGGCTACCTCTATGCGCTTATGATGGGCATGGTGACCTTTGAGGGTATTTCCACATCATGGGGGCACGCGCAGGCAATCGCATTCCCCAGCCCTTTCAAATACGGGTTCGAGTTTTCGTTTGCGGCGATCATCGGGTTCTGCCTCATGGCGTTTGTCTCTGCCATTGAAACCGTAGGCGACGTTTCCGGGATCACCAAAGGTGGCGCCGGACGCGAGGCAACAGATAGGGAAATACAGGGCGCTACCTATGCTGACGGTTTCGGCACTGCGTTTGCCGGTATTTTTAGCGGTCTTCCGAACACTTCGTTCAGCCAGAATGTTGGCCTGATTGCCATGACCGGCGTGATGAGCCGCACGGTTGTGACAATCGGTGCTTTCTTCCTGATCATCTGCGGGCTGATCCCCAAGGTTGGCGCGTTGATCCTGACTGTTCCGATCGAGGTGTTAGGTGGTGGTGTGATAGTCATGTTTGGCATGGTGGTTGCAGCCGGTATTTCGATGTTGTCTGACGTTCACTGGAACCGCCGCAATATGGTTATCTTTGCAGTCGCAATTTCGATCGGCCTTGGCTTTCAGCTTGAAGCGATGAACCTTGCGCCGGGCGCGCCGAATGCGCTGCAACAACTTCCGGATGCCATCCGCATTCTGGGGGCCTCGGGCATCCTTCCAGCGGCGCTGATCGCGATCATCCTGAACCTCATCTTGCCAGAACACCTGTCAGATGAAGCGACAGAGGAAGTCTCCGGCGGCATGACCGGTCATGGAGAAGGGTCTTTGGGGGAATAAGGTTTTGAAACCTGTAAATTTTCGCCCCATGATTGAATCTACTCTGGAGTGAATGAAAGCGAAGCCCCGCAAAGTTTCCTTTGCGGGGCTTGAATTACAGTGGCCAGATTTGGTTAGATATTTCGATCCTAACTTTTCAGCCAATCTACCATTGCATCCGAAAATCCACTCAGGAGCTGGCCCACGTCTTTTCCGTTTTCCGAATGCGCGGCATTTCGGCCTAAACTTATAAGGTTTCCAATTATTGGGTTACCACCAATAGAAAATTCCGTGTTCTTAGCCTGATCCCAGTAACCGACAGATCCGTTTGGTTGAAGTAAGTTTCCACTGGCGTCAACAATACGCACCGTAGCTTCGATTTGGTTACTGCCTCCGAATGTACGAGCACCTGCGGTTTTGAGACGCATTGACGAAATACTTATAAGTGCGGTAGCTGAAATATCACCACCCTGAACAGCGCCCAAAGTTTTCTCAAGTTCCGCTTCCAAAGCTGCAATCGCTGCAATTCGAGTATCGTCCTCTTCAAATCGACCTTGAGCAGCACCTTCAATTACAGTCAACTGAACATCATTGATCGTAAAGGCCTTTGGCTCTGGCTCCGGTTCTGCTCCCGTCTCTTGCGCGGCGCCGCAACTAGACAAGGCAAATGCACAAACAAAACCAAGCATGGCACGTCGCGAAAAAATTTTCATATTGTTAAACCCACCCTTTTTCTTCTTTAAGCTGATATCAACTCAATTCGCCTATGTAGAAGATTTTGACAAGCGTTTAATATTTATTATTAATATTTTTTTATTTGAAACTTAACACACGTTTTAGATGATTTCTAAAGTGAACGGGATCTCGAATACTAAAAAGAGATAGGGACTCTGGTTGACGCACAGAATCTAGGAGACATCCAAAACGACAAAAAAGGAAACCTTACAACCACTATCGGCGAGGCGCTACAAAATCACATCCAGACCCCTCAAAAACACTTGTATCGACACGACCACCAACAAGTGCAGCTCTGAAGGTACAATTACCGCCATCACTTTCTGCGGTATAGCCAGTTGAAACCTGGCCACCTGTATAAGAAGAATATTGTTTTCGTGATCGTCTACTAATGAAAGAGCTTCGGTGTTCCCAAACTGCGCTATCTCTGGTTCGTGAAACGGGTGGTCCAATATGTTTGGAAACCTCGGCAACTGTCTGCCCTTTAAAACGGTTATTCCAAGCTTCAATTTCTTCTTCTGACATTCCGCAACCTGATACAAGACTCGCGAAAATTAGCAGGGCTAGAAATTTGTATCCCATCATTCATCGGGCTCCATAATAAATTGGTTTCCAGGTGAAGATCAAAACATCTTCGATATCTGAGCGCGAAAGTTTTCCAATCGAAAAGACGGTAATAGTGTCCGTGGACTTTGGATTGGTTCTCTCTGCAACCTCTCAAAAATCGATTAAAACAATCTAATCTCAATTACTACTTAAGATTGTTTAAGGGAAATACTTAGAAGGTTGCAACAGGATTTTTGAAATCCCGTTTCTGCGTGTTCTTTGACAAATGCAATTGTGTGACAGAGCCCCTGAAAGTCCCAACTTTGATATCAGGACTTTCTATTGCCCGCCCATTAGCCGCGCCATATCAAGCATTCGGGTGGAAAAACCCCATTCGTTGTCATACCAACCAAAGACCCGGAGCAGCCCGCCGACTGAAACAGACGTTTCAAGTCCTGACATGACAATCGATTCAGGTCTTGCACGCAAATCGGTCGAGACTAAAGGTTGCTCGATCCATCCGATGATTTCAGAGTTTTGTGCCGCCTCGGAAAGCAGCTTATTCACCGCTGCAACACTTGCTGGTTCGCGGGTTTGAATCGTCAGGTCAATCGCGGAAACACTGGCTGTCGGCACCCGAACGGCACGCCCCTCCAGACGTCCGGCGAGATGCGGCAAAACTTCATCGATCAGACGCTGCGCACTCGTCGTTGTTGGCACCATGGACAACGCGCCAGCGCGGCTTCGCGCAAGGTCGCCGCGTGGTTTATCAATTGTCGGCTGGCTTCCGGTGTAACAATGGATAGTCGTCATATGACCACTAACAATGCCAAATGCTTCATCCAGAATTTTCATAAGCGGCGCGAGCGCATTTGTTGTGCAGGATGCGTTTGAAATGATCTTGTGGTCACCAATCTGACCTTCGTTTGCGCCAAGAACAACAGTTCGGTCCGCGGCATCTGAGGGTCCGGAAATCAGAACGGTCTTAGCGCCTGCTTTAAGACCGCGTTCGGCAACCTCACGTGTATTGGCCATGCCTGTGCATTCCAGCACAAGATCAACACCAGTCAGGTCAAGTTTGCTGATGTCTGATTCCGCGCGGAACGGGATCGCACGGCCATTCACACACAAAACACCCGGCTCGGAACTTACCGTTCCGTCAAAGGGACCAAAAACGCTATCGTATTGAAACAGATATGCGCAAATATCCAACGGCTCGAGTTCGTTAATGCAAACAACTTCAAAGTCCTGCCCTGCCTTGCCTTGTTCGACAATTCGCAAAATGGTCCGGCCAATCCGGCCAAATCCGTTTATCGCAATGCGTAGCCGCTGCGCCATTCTGGGCCTGCCTTCTTTGCTGGTCTCGGTCTTCGCCGCAATTCACGGGATTCTTCAGGGCATTACCAGCGCAAAATGCACACAGATCCAGAATTAAAAATCAACGACAGTGGCAACGCCCTTCTCAACCGCAAGATCAACAACCTTGGACGCAACGGCGAGGTCCTGCAACCCAACACCAGTTCCGTCAAACAAGGTCACTTCATCCTGTGATGATCGGCCCGGATGGGTACCGTTGATCACCGCACCAATTTCGACAATATCACCTTCACTTTTCGTCCCCGCAGAAACAGCGTGCTGACACTCTCCAATTGTCACTGCCTGCGCAATCTCATCAGTGAAAACCGTGGCACGTGCGACAAGTGCTGCCTCGACCTCTTGCTTGCCTTTGGTGTCGGTCCCCATGCAGGCGATGTGCGTTCCTGGTGTGACCTGAGCATCCATCAGGATTGCGTCAAAGCTTGAGGTAATTGAAATGATGACATCCGCTTCCGCTCCTAGTCTGTTCAGATCAACAGCTTCAAAGGGCAGGTCTAACTCTGTTGCTGTTTCCGCAAGACGTGACAGCATTTCAGGATGCAGGTTCCAGCCTATCACCTTTTCAAAATTACGTTGCTCTACCGCTGCGCGCATCTGAAAGGCCGATTGGTGACCTGCACCGATCATCCCCAAAACCTTGGCATCGGCACGCGCCAGATGTTTGATCGACACTGACGACGCGGCTGCCGTGCGCAACGCTGTTAAAAGATTACCACCAACAACCGCTTTTGCTTGCCCGGTGTCGGCATCAAACAAAAACACGGTCGATTGGTGATTTGTCAGACCCTTGGCTTCGTTTCCCGGCCAATATCCGCCAGATTTAAGACCCAGGGACAACCCGGCCCGGTCAAAGCCGGATTTAAAACCGTAAAGCGCATCGGCATGACCTATGGCTTCTCGGATGACCGGAAAGTTGTAAGCGTCTCCGCGTGACATTGCAGCAAAGACCGCTTCTACCGCATCAAAAGCTTCGGCCCTGCCAAGTAGACCAGCAATTTCTTTCTCTGGAACAATAATCATTTGGTTTCTCTTTTCATCGAAGGAAAATCGGCGAGGCCAGATCGCTCTGCCCCGCCAATCCGGGAGACTTCTTAATATGCTTTTCCACGCGCAGAAACTGGCCAGAGCACCTCGACCTTCCCGTCACGCACGCCAACATACCAGTCATGCACATTGCAGGTTGGATCACAGTGACCGGGTACGAGTTTCAGCTTGTCATTGACTTTGAGCGCTCCGTTCGGGTCCGAAATCACGCCATGTTCGTCCGAGCATTTAATGTATTCCACATCATCGCGGCCATAGATGTAGGGCAGCCCGCTATCTACGGATTGCGCTTTCAGACCAGCGTCACATATTGCCTTGTCCGCTTTTGCGTGGCTCATCACGCTTGTCAGAATAAAAAGTGCGTTTTCAAATTCTGAAATCCGCTCCCCGTTTTCGTCGTGGATCGTTTGATAATCCGCGTCCATGAACGCGTAAGAGCCACACTGAAGTTCGTTAAAAACGCCTGAGGTACCTTCGAAATAGTAACTACCGGTACCACCACCGCCGACAATGTCACACTCCAGTCCCTCGGCTTTCAGCATGCCTACAGATCGGCGCACCATATCAACTGCGATGTCGATCTTCGCTTTCCGGTCCTCAAAGTTTTGCATGTGTTGCATTGCGCCCTGATAGGCCTGAATGCCCGAAAACTTAAGGCCCGGTGCAGCGTCAATTGCTTTTGCCAGATCGACCACTGGCTGACCTGCCTGCACGCCACAGCGACCTGCACCACAGTCAATTTCAACAAGGCATTCAATTTGGGTACCATGTTTTTGCGCTGCCGCTGACAGATCCGCGACATTTGCCAAATCATCGACACAGCAAATGGTACGTGCACCGAGCTTTGGCATCCGCGCCAAACGATCAATCTTTGCAGGATCACGCACCTGATTGCTTACCAATATGTCCTTGATACCGCCACGGGCGAACACCTCTGCCTCTGACACTTTTTGGCAACAAACACCGCAAGAATTGCCCAGCTTTTCCTGCAGCTTCGCGATATCCACCGATTTGTGCATTTTCCCATGAACACGGTGCCGCACACCCATTTCCTTGGCGAACTGCCCCATCTTTTTGATGTTGCGTTCAAGTGCGTCGAGGTCGACCACCAGACAAGGCGTCTGAATATCTGCTTCATCCATGCCCGGAAGGGCGGGAACGTCAAAACCAACCTCAAGGTCTTTGAAATTTGTAGGCGCGTTCATTTGATCTCTCCCTATTCAGCTGTTCATCCAGGGCAAATTGTCGAGATCGACATTTCCACCGGTAATGATGACGCCCACACGTTTCCCCGCGAAGGTGTCATTATTTTTCAGGATGGTCGCCAGCGGCACAGCGCTGCTGGGTTCCATAACGATTTTCATTCGCTTCCAGATAAGTTTCATTGCATCGACAATTTCCTGCTCGCTCGCTGTCAAAATGTCGGTGACGTGGTTAGAAACGAAGTGCCAGGTCAGTTCCTTGAGTGGCACCTTCAAGCCGTCCGCTACCGTTTCCGGAGCATCATCAGCGATGATGTGGCCAGCTTTGAGACTGCGATAGGCGTCATCTGCTTGCTCGGGTTCCGCCGCATAAATTTTCACCTCTGGCGCAATGTTCGACAGCGTTAAACAGGTGCCGGATATCATACCCCCACCACCTATTGGTGCGATCACTGCGTCAAGGCCGTGCACTTGTTCCGTCAACTCCCGGGAACAAGTACCCTGCCCAGCAATAACGCGCGGATCGTTATATGGGTGTACAAATTCTGCCCCGGTTTCCTTGACCACTTCGGCAAAAGTCGCCTCGCGGCTGGAAGTCGATGGTTCACATTCTACAATCCGTCCGCCATAGCCGATAACCGCATCTTTTTTCGCCTGCGGTGCGGTGCGCGGCATAACCACAGTACAGGGTATTCCCCGTCGGCCTGCTGCGTAAGACAAACTCAAAGCGTGGTTGCCCGATGAATGCGAGGCAACGCCTTTTTCAAGCATGTCGTCTGAAAGACCAAACACCGCGTTCGATGCACCGCGCACTTTGAATGCACCAGCTTTCTGAAAGTTTTCACACTTAAAGAACAATTCCGCTCCTGTGAGATCATTCAAAAAAGATGATGTCAGCACAGGTGTGCGGTGAATGTAGGGTTTGATCCGCTCGTGTGCGGTCAGCATGTCGTCAATCGTGGGAATATACATCTGATCCAGATCCTTCATCACGCTGCTGCCTTCGCGGCATTGCCTTTGCTGCTGCGGAAAACCTCTTGAGCCGCTGCAACGCCTGAGCCAAGCTCGATACCCAAACCCAAATCGGCCATGCACATTTCGGCTGTTGCCAAACCGGAGAGCATCATAACATCAGTCAGGCTGCCCAAGTGGCCGATACGGAAAACCTTGCCCGCGACCTCACCCAGACCAACGCCGAAGGCGACGCCGTATTCGTCAGCAGCATGAGTAACAATCCGGGTTGAGTCAAAGCCTTCGGGGGTCCGGATTGCACTGACCGTATCAGAATAGAGGTCTGGGCTTGCGGCACACAAATCCAGGCCCCACGCGTTAACCGCAGCACGCACCCCGTTCGCAATCCGGTTGTGGCGCGCGAAAACTGCTTCTAGCCCTTCGCCTAACAACATTTCGGTTGAAAGTTTCAGGCCGTTCAATAGACCTACAGATGGCGTGTAGGGATACCCATTGTTGGCATAGCCTTTACGCATATCGCGAACGTCAAAGAATGTTCTTGGTAAGGTTGCCGTTTCCAGTGCAGCCATCGCACGTGGGCTAAAACCAACAATTGCGAGTCCCGCAGGCAGCATGAAACCCTTTTGGCTGCCCGTAATTGCGACATCTACGCCCCATTCTTCCATCCGGAAGTCCATTGATGCGATCGAACTGACACCATCAACAAACAGCATTGCCGGGTGGCCTGCAGCATCAAGTGCGCGGCGTACCGCAGCTATGTCAGAGCGAACCCCAGTCGCGGTTTCATTGTGTGTTGCCAGAACAACTTTTATTTCGTGGGCTTTATCCGCCGTTAAAATCTCTTCGTAGCGATCTGCTGGCAGACCCTCGCCCCAAGGCGTTTCGACAATCTCGACATCCAGATTGTGACGCTGACACATATCAATCCAACGCTGGCTGAACATGCCATTGCGTGCGGCAAGAACTTTGTCACCCGCCGACAGCGTATTGCTGATCGCTGTTTCCCAACCTCCGGTCCCTGACGACGGGAAAATGAAAACTTCAGCAGTTTCACTTTTCAGGATTTTTTTTACACCCTTGAGTGCCGGATGCAGAATTTCTCCAAACAGCGACGACCGGTGGTCAAGCGTCGGCATATCAACTGCTTTACGCAGAACTTCTGGCATATTGGTTGGACCGGGAATGAAAACAGGGTTCTGGAAGCTCATATCGCGCCCTCCTATCTATTAGGCTGTCACAACCATAAGCGCGGCCTGCTGATATAACAATTTTTTTGAAATAGTTTTTCAAAATTGTCTTTATCTTATTTTATTAATATAATTCAAATATTTATCTTTTTTCGTTGTGAGAAATAATTTTTCAATTAATTTAGCAGAAATAAAATTTCTCGGAGGAATCATCAAAAATGGCAGAAAAACGCGCGCGTGGGCGCCCACGTGGTTTCAACGAACCAAAGACCCAATCCACCATTCAGTCGCTTGATCGCGCGTTGGATATTCTGGAGCTGCTTGCACGCTCCTCCGGGCTGACGCTTACCGAAATTGCGAACGATCTGGATCAGTCGCCCGCTACGGCCTACCGCGTGCTGATGACACTGGAAAAACGCGGCGTTGTCGAAGCCGACGCTAATACGCAGACGTGGCACATCGGGCCAACCGCGTTTCGGCTTGGTTCTGCATTCCTGAGACGCACTGGCCTTGTTGAGCGGAGCCGCCCGGTTATGCGCAGTTTGATGGAAGCGACAGGAGAAACCGCAAATCTGGGGATTGCGCGGGAAAACAGCATTTTATTTGTCAGTCAGGTCGAGACGAACGAAACCATCCGCGCGTTTTTCCCACCGGGCACCCGTTCGCCTTTTCATGCTTCAGGCATCGGCAAAGCCCTGTTGAGCCAGTACAGCGACCAGCAAATGCAAAAGATACTACGTAACAGTACGCTTGAGCGTTTCACGCCCCAAACCATCACAACCCAGGAAGGTCTGTTGGAAGAACTCGCGTGCATTCGTGCGCAGGGATTTTCCTTTGACGACGAAGAACGCACAAGTGGTATGCGATGTATTGCGGCCCCAATCATCGACGCGTCAGGCGAAGCGATTGCCGGAATATCCGTTTCCGGCCCCACAAGCCGCATGACAAAAGACCAGATCGCGCATATCGGGGAACTGGTGCGCATTGCTGCAGCAGAACTCTCTGCCGGGCTTGGCGGTATCTCAGACTAAAATCTTACTCGCGTGGTTTTGAGCGCCATGTTCCGATCCACGCCATCATCCTGCCCCAGAACCCACGTGCGCTATCCCGAGCTGCGTCTGCCCGTTCATCAACGGAATCCCAAGCCTCAGCCGCGTCATCAAGAACCGGATCAATACGCCTTTCCTTGAAACGCCGCCAGACACGCCACAGCCAGAATATGAACAACACCAAAAGCGTTAGAATTATTATGTTGAGCCACGGAATAATCTGCACATCCGGCCCAGCAATGGCACGAACAGAGACTGCATTTGGGTAGATCGTCATAAATTCATTTCGCCAGCCGTAGTGTCTGATTACAACCCACTGCGGCGCAGCCGACGTCGAAGCCAAATCCCTTGCCTCGGTCTGCAAATTGCTGCTGTCGAGCTTAAAGTAGGGTGGCCATCCCCAACCGGTATCTTCATTCCGGTAGACCATGACCCGGCCATTTTCATAGACAGCATTGATAAAACGCACATCACGGTTCGCAGCCGTATCCGTACCAGTGTCAGGTGAGGCCCAGAAAATCGAGTTTTCACCAAAATCCACGCGCCGGACCTCGGTATCAACAATCCGCACGACGTCATGTTGTGGCAGGGTGTAGTGAAAGAAGCCGAACGTCAGTAACGCCAGAAGGAGGAATATACCCCATTTAATATATCGCATCATATCCTCACATAAAATTCGTAACGTAGATAAGGGCCGCGACAACGATAACAGGCACGACGTAAACCCCAAGGATCAGCTTGCGCCGAAGCGAACTATCGTATCGCGCCAACCCTTCTTTGATAAAAGCATCCCGGTCGCCGGTTTTAACCTCTTCATCAAATTCCGTCTCCAGCTTTCCGCGCCGGATAGACCGCGAGTACCACGATAGGATCACATAAAGCACCGTCAGAACGATAAAGCCGAAAAACGCCAGACGGGCGATTTGAAAAAACATCAGCGTCTCTCTTTCATCACTGCGCCCCAAGGACCGACCAGATCTACAACATCAACCGTTGGCTGTTCCTCTTCCATCGTGGCGTCGGTGCCGAACAATGCCTCGCGCGCACCCGCCTTATCTACCTGATACTCCGTTTCCAGAAAATTCGCGACATAGGTTTTCTTGGCGTCAGACCAGTCAGCATAAGCCGAGTAAAATTTCTCCTTGTGGCAGATAAACAATTGCCGGACATCCAAAGGCGACAAATCCGCAAGCAACCGGTTCACAAGATCACGGTCCGCATGCGGCTTTGCCCGGAGCGTATAGAAATATGCCGGATGGGCAGAATTAATGCGCGGCCATTTCCCTCCGCCCTCTGCCCAGCGCTGAAGGGCTGCCAATCCATGAAACTCCTCTGGCAGGTCTTTACTGTAGGCGCGCGCAAGGGCGCGCAAATCACGGCGGCTGGCGCGGTTCAGGTCTTCGCCCTTTTCGGACGCGACAGCGACAATGATAAAATCCATCTTTTGCTGCAAAATCGCGGCGGCGTTGATTCCCGGCGCCTTTACAATTGGTTCAACCAATTCATTGATTTCAAGAAATCTGGCAATCTGGTTCCGGTCTTCAAAGCTGAAAACATAGTCGATCGGTAACTTTCCAAGTTCCGCTTTTTTCCCCGCAGCAATTGCCGCCGGATGCTCAACAGCGCGAAAAACATATAGCCCGCCAAAATGTTTGGTCCAGAAATTATCCTGCCGAAATGTTACTGACTTCAGGCGGATCGGTTGGCGTGTTACGTCACCCGTTTTCTTGGCAAGCCCGATCATCTCGGCAATCAGCAGATCGTCCCACCATGCCTCGTCTTCGCGCCTGAATCGCTCAATCAGTTTGGTCAGCTTTTTCGCACCAGCAACATGTGCCTTGGTGGTATCCGCCTCAATCGCAATCTGGCGAATATCAAACAGTTTTGCAGGTTCAGAGACGTCATAGACAGAGTTCAACAATTCCCCTGCAACCGCGTCACGTGCCGTCAGTGCAAATAGCTGTGGCTGATTATCTTCAATAAACTGTCGCAATATCCCACGCGAGGTAGAGAATTGCGCATTGAGCAGTGGCGCCGTTTTCTGCTCCGTCGTCAGTAAAATGAACTGCCGGTTGCAGCCGCCTTGATTGAGGTAAAGATGATCGCCCAACTCATCCCCGACTTCCGGCGAATAACCGGAGATATCGATGTGAAAGTCGACCAGCTTTGTGCGCTTTCCCGTCAGGCTTTCGAGCGCGCGGTTGTACCGCTCCACCAAAGCAGGCGACGTCACCTCAACGAGGTTGCCGAACATTAGACCCTTTTCGATGAGGCGTTTCATTTGCTTTCAGGGCTTTCAAAAAAAATAGGTGTTAATCTTTCGCTGTAGTTGCCGACGAATTCAATTGGAACCCAGTAAACTCTCTTTCTTGCCTCGTTACGATCAAGCGGCTTGAAAACAAGAGAATTTGTGAAGTTTGCATGCGTCTCAGCTAACCAGCGGTTCGCAGCAATGTTCCAATCGAGCCATTGTCCGAACAGTCGATCTCGCTCCTGTTTTGTGGAGATTTGCTTCCACCTTCTGTTTAGGCGAGCATGAAACATGACCTCTTCGCCAAAGGGGTAAAAACAATTTCCATTTTGCCGGTGAAGATACATTTTACAGTCAGCAGAGTTATGAACACTAGAAAGGTTCTTTTTTGCTGCCTTGAAGGAATAATGATTGGTCGCTTCGTTCCGAATATCACGCGCCACCTCAAATCCTTCACCGACGCTAATCTCTTTGAGTCTTTCGAGAGCCGCGTCAGCTAACTCTTTCAACAGTTCATCTGAAGTCTCAGGTTTCTTTCCACCAAACCTCAAGAATTGTTCGATTTCAAATAGGCGTGAACTCCAGCTACGAATGATCATGAATCGATGTACGTTAGAAGCACTGTCAATCGCCTTTTCGCCCAAATACTCGTGAGATTGGCAAAGATATATGCGAGACAATGCGTTCGTTTCGCTCACTGCATAACTAAGAACTGCTATTGCGGCCAGATGATCGTTCGGCAATTCTTTCAATTCCTCCCAAGAGAGGCTTATCTCATCCAAATGGACTAAGGCTTTTTTATCCACTCTTCCCCTCCAGATACCGCCGCTTGGCCTCTTCCATTCGGCCCATTTCCCGAACGGCGTTCTCAATTGCAACCTCATCCGATTTATCTGCATAACGGAACTCGGAATCCGCGTAGCGGTTGATCTCTTGTATCACCATCTCAACCGTTATCGGCTGGCGCATATCGTTAATCATACCCAGCTTTTCGTCATAGGGTTTGAACAAAAACAGGTCCGGGTTTTCCATCCATTCATCCGGCAATTCAAAATCCATCGCGCGCACCTTTACGGCGTCTGTGATGTTCTTGATCGCGCGGCCAGTGAACCGCGGATCAGCCTCCTGAATACCCCTTAGGTACGTACCGAGCTTGGTAATCGTATCAAGCGTCCCAATTTCTTGATGCACTTTTTCAAAGACTTTCAAAAGTCCTTCTTCATGTGGCCGTCCATGCGCCTCAAAGCTTGCCGCAACCGCCTTTTTGATCTCTTGCGCTGCAAACAGATCATGCTTGCCAACAGGGATGTCGTGGTTCTTGCCCATCAGCAGGTACAGAATGTCGATATAGTCGTCCCGGGTCTGCGGGCCATCAACCAGAAAACGTGCCCCGGCCCTTTGGCGCAGCGCGTCATCCACGTTCTCAGGATAGTTCGAGAACATCCCAAAAGTGCAATTGCCACGCACCACCGTGTTGGCCCCGGCAAAACTCTCCATCAGAACAGCCGTGATTTCCAGTTGTCCTGCGCTTGACTGGCGGTCGCCGCGCTTGCCTGCCAACTGATCGATGTCATCAATCGTGCCAAAGCCGATCACATTGGGATCAATGATGTTGTTGATAAATGCCTTGGCGTTTTGCCCGGACTTGCCCTGATAGCTGTCGATATTGTCCGTACTGAGGTTCTGATAGCGAAACGGGTACCCTGCGTTCTGACAATACGCGTTGATCAGGCCGGCCATCATCTGGATCAGCGTGGTCTTCCCGGTGCCCGGTGCTCCATCGCCCATGAAGGTGAAGATAAAGCCGCCCATTTCAGCAAAAGGGTTCAGCTTGCGCTCAAAGTCATAGGCCATGATCATTTTGCTAAGCTTCATAGCCTGATATTTGGCGATGTGGTTCCCCACGACCTCGTTTGGTTTTTTGAAGGTCATTGTCAGGGTCGTGCTCTTTCCCCGCCGTGCGGGGGTGAAGCCGGAAATGGTGAAATCATCCGCCTCGACTCGGTAACTCACGCCACTGAATGGCGCCAGACGCCCGGCGTTTTGTGCGCGCAACGCGACCTTCTCCATCAACTGTTCGCCGTAGGCCATTACCACTGCAATCAGCGTAGGCTCGTCTTTCGCGAATGTTGCGATTTCCTGATCAAGCTCCCAGAGTGCGCCATGCAGCGCCAATTGACCGTTGTCAGTGAGCACTTCTTCCACTTCGCCAATCTCGGCGCTCGTTTCGCCAAGATACGGCGACAGAAGAAACACCAGACCGTTTGCAAAAACATGGGCGGTGACAAGCGCCTCACCGCTCAACATCTCGCTAAACTCGGCAGACTTTGACTTCGCAAGGCTTCCATTCAGGTTCTCGCGCTTTAGCGCGGCAAGCCCGGTTTGCTCGGCGTAGTTTTCACCAACTGCCAGCGCAATCGCGAGCGCACGACGCAACCCCTGCAAAATACTTGCCTGCAAGGGAGACGTCAGTGGGTCTTTCCCATCCGCGCTTTCGATCCGGTCAATCAGGCGCACCCCTTCAGGCCGCGCTGTGGAGCGGGTTACCAGCCCCGGCGTCGTGCTGCGAAACCGTCTGCGCGACCCAATTCCTGGTGATCGTTCCGGTGACGCAGAAACCACTTTCGGTTTCGCAATGCGCGGCGTGTGATCGAAACCTTCCAGCATCAAGGCCGCCGCATCATAATGCTTGCGAATATCCTCTTCCCGCAGTTCCATCTGATCCGACGAAAGGCTCATTGTTTTTCCTCATTCTTTATCCGCTAAATATCCCCGCCGGAGGCATAAAAACTTTCTTGCCTCCGGCGGGGATATTTATGGAAACTGGTAAAGTACATGATCACCTGTAGCTCAACACCCGTCCATTTGGACTGACAACAAACTTACGAACACTTCGGAACCCGGGCGGCGACATTTCATCAAGCACCTGGTAGGGGCGTTGCGGAAGGATAATCGCGCGTTCAGTACGGGTAGCGCCCGTATCCACGCCACGACCTGAAAAAGGATCAAGTGCAAATATCTCGCGTTCAACCGTCCCAAACCATCCGCTGCGCTCTTCGGTGACGCGTTCACTTTCGAGTTCCTCCACAGTCCAGGCCAGTGCCCAGTCATCCCCCACAGGCGCGTTCGCTTTTTCAAGAACTTCACGAATGGGGCCTGATTGGCTGGTGAAGGTCGAAGAATACATCGGGCCAATATGAATACGGCGCAGGCGTTTGGGGTGCAGATCATCAAAGTCTTGATCAAAACCCTTCGCAATGGTCAGAAGTTTCAGCCCACCCATCCCCTGCGCCATCAGATGGCGCTGCGCTTCCGGCCACCGCCGCTGATCTTTTGGTAGTGCCGTCCGGCCGGAATCTTCAACATCCATAAGGTAAATCGTCGGCAGGTTAACCTGGCTATCATAGACCGCCCAATGAACAAGAAAATGTCGCCGTTCGTCGCCGACTGTTCCTTGCCAAAGCGCCTCTGGGTCGTTTTGAGCCCAAAACAGCTCTCCGGTTAGAAGTTCCTCGTAGTAAAGCCGCTGCGACATCGCAAATTGCAGCTTTGTCGGTATCGTCAGTTCGCTCAGAATTTGCCGGATCATATGATCTTTCAACTCTGACGCCTCAGGCATATTGCGCAAATGCCGTTCGGCTTGCTGCGCGTCATTTGCCATTATCAGAAGTTCACCATGCACCGGAAACCCGGATTCCACCCGGTCGATGGTAAGTTCTCCGCCAAGGAGGCCTTCGACTCGACCTGTTAACAAGTACTTGTTCGCCAGCGCCTGAAATGTCCACGAAATACCCTGCAGATAGCGCCCGACAATTGTCATATCCGCCTTGGAAAACCGGCGTTCTTCGTGCATTTCCGCAGCGACGCGGCCCAAATGGCCTGTGATCGCCTCAAACTTCGCGAAGTAACGTCGCGCAAGACGGGCATCTGATAGCTCCGCATGATCCCGTGTCAGGGCTTCTTTCATTTAGGCGCCATACAGGTTTTTGTCATGCTTCTCGATGATCTTTCCAAAGCGTCTGGCGAATCTTTCATCGGCCTTTGCTTTCTGCTCCAGCACTTTGCGCGCGAAAACCATATGGTCCTCGTGTGCTTCCATCATATCGGCCATCCGCTTGTTCGTTGCCGTGCCGATTGCCGCCATTGCGGTTTGCGCTTCCTGATCCGTCTCAACACCAATCTCGTTGATGCGGTGAGCCACATCCTGTTGCTGCGCGGTCTTCAAAGATTTGGTCAGCGCATCATATAAAACCACACGCTGCTTTGTATCTGTTTGCAGCTTGTTGATGAGTACCATCTGTGTCGCCGCCTGGTTTTGCAAAGAGTCAACCCAGGTTTTGCCCTTTTCAATATAACGTTCCAGTGTCTGACTTTTTGCCAGATGCACCTGTTCCTGTTGAACCATCTCGTTGTAACGCGCGTTTAGCTCTGCCAGTTCGGTTTCCAGTTTGGTACGCGCTGCGGCATCCTGTTCGACGCTGATCTTGTTCTCAAGTTCGATAATCTTGGGATCAAGAGCCTGAATATCTGCTTTCATAGCCTCGAGTTCTGACACCGTCATTTCCCGTTCATCAAGCGTATCTGTAAGGTTTTCTTCAACCTTGTCCTTTTGTTCATTCAGAATTGCGAGTTGGCCTTCAAGAAGCTGAACGATAACGTCGGACTTACCAATCAGGTCCTGCAATTTGTCGTCGACACTGGCGCTGCGCATCCGTTCCTGACGCATCGATTCAGATTTCACATCAGAGAAAATGCCAATGAAGCTTTCCATCCCGGTTTTGTTGCGCATCTCATCAAAATCTTTGGAAAAACCAGCCGTCACATCATCCAAACCCATAATGAGTTCAGCAATATTGGCGTTCATCGCTTCGGTGTGGGCATGAACATCTTCGAGCGAGGCATTTTCGATATCGATTGTTATATCATCGCCTGATTTCAACTTGGCGCGGGCAACTTCGATCCTGCTGGTGAGGTCCGAGATTTTCTGCTGGGCTTCGGCGACTTGGTCCTGAGACTCGCGAATTTGGTTATCGAAATCGGCCATGTTGCTCCTCGTTGGTAAATGAATTCAGAGTGATATGAGTATCTCTAGCGGCTTTTTTAAGACGCGTTAACGGGTAAAGCGTCGTTATACCTAGGAAACTGAATAAAAAATACACTACCTATCAACTGGTTTTGTTGGACAGGGCACCATCAGTTTGGAACAGTTACAAGGAACAAAAAGGAGTTTCGTTATTCTGCCCGGTGCAAGAAATCTGATCACCGATGTTGCTGGCCTGCGCGTTGGCAATGCGAGCGATGTGAAAATCAAGACCGGCTGTACGGTTTTGCTGGGCGACAAACCCTTTACCGCAGGCGTTCACATCATGGGGGGCGCCCCTGGCACACGAGAGGCGGCCCTTCTTGAACCCGACAAGCTGGTACAAGAGGTGGATGCGCTTGTTCTTTCAGGCGGCTCAGCCTTTGGTCTTGATGCGGCTTCGGGCGTTGTCGATAGCTTGCGCAAGCAAGGCAGGGGTTTTGATGTGGGTGGTCAGAAGGTGCCGATTGTACCCGCAGCAATCCTGTTCGACCTACTGAATGGCGGCGACAAGAACTGGTCTGCAAACCCCTATTCATCACTCGGCCATGCAGCTTTTGAAGCGGCTGACACGGACTTTGAGCTTGGAACAGTGGGTGCGGGTACCGGGGCAACCACCCAGACTTTGAAAGGCGGGCTTGGCTCTGCTTCGCTGGTGTTGGAAAGTGGTGTAACTGTTGGTGCGCTCGTCGCGGTCAATGCTCTGGGCAGTGCAACTGTTGGCAACCGGCCGCAGTTTTGGGCAGGACCCTTTGAGATGAATAATGAATTTGGCGGGTTTGGGGTGGTGCAAAACTTTGATCCCAGCATTGAACCCAGACCAGAAGCCAAACTTGGCGAAAGCACAACAATTGCAATCATCGCAACTGACGCTTTACTGACACAAGCACAGGCAACCAGGATGGCGACTGCTGCGCATGACGGCATGGCACGTGCTATCGTGCCTTCGCACACACCGTTAGACGGTGATCTGGTTTTTGCGGCCGCAACCGGGGAAAAGCCGCTTTCAGACCCTGTCTTTGACGCTTTGCGTCTGGGTCATGCGGCGGCAGTTTGCCTTGCCCGGGCGATTGCACGAGCTGTTTACAGCGCAACTCCCGCGCCCGGTGACACGCTGCCGTGCTGGTCCGCAATCAGCTCCCCCAGATAGGTTAAGCAAGTGCGAAAAGCGCATTTGTCAGTGAACTTTCAGAATCTGCCAATCCCTCGATAACATTGAAATGATGGAGACCGGGCGCAACTACGACCTCGGCGCGCGGCCATGCGTCGGCCAGCCATTGCGCCTGATCCAGAAAGGCCGGGCGTTCATCGCCGCCAACCCAGACAGTCACAGGAACATCACGAGGGTTTGTTTCCAGCACCGGGCTTTCAGCCGCAGCCTCAGCAGCATCCATCTGAAAATCTTCGTTCATTGTTGTTTTCAGCAGAGGTCGCAAATCGGACAGAGGTGAAATCGGAACCACCCGCTGCAAACGGCGTGACACGTCTTCGCTTAGCACAATATCCTGGCACAGCATTCGCGCAACCAGATGGCCACCGGCCGAATGGCCACTCAGAATGATCGGCCCAGCAACAAGTTCAGCGGCTTTATGAACAGCGCGCGCAATTTCCGCTGTGATTTCAGAGATACGAGCGTCGGGCACCAATGTATAAGACGGCATTGCGACAGCCCAGTCCCGTGCTGTTGCCCCGGCAGCCAGATGGGACCAAAAGGATTTGTTGAAATCGCGCCAATAGCCACCGTGCACAAACACAACAATTCCAGCGGGTCGTCCGGCGGGTAAAAATAGATCCAACAATTCGCGCGCACCTGCACCATACGAAATGTTCAAACGGGCACGGCCAATCGCATGTTCTACCTCGCGCCACTCTCTGGCTTCATCTGCCCAGCGGTCAGGATAGCTTTCCCCATCTTCAATATAGGCCCTGTTTGCATAGGCATCATCCCAATCTGTCATTATAGCGTCCCCTATTTGTGGTATGGACAAGGCTTACCTGTCGTGCTTTGTCAGCGCAATATGATCAAATGGAGGCATTCATGCTCGATTCCGTAACAAATTTAGCAAATCTGCTTAACGATCCGGCCCTTCTCGCGACAAAGGGTTATGTTGCTGGAGAATGGGTAGATGGCGAAAACGGCGAAACCTTTGATGTGTCAAACCCTGCACGCGGTGACGTGATCGTTTCCGTTGCCGACATTAGCCGCGCCCAAACCGCCGGTGCAATCGAAGCTGCGCGCATCGCGCAAAAGAAATGGGCCGCCCAAACAGCAAAAGAACGTGCCGCCATTCTGCGCAAATGGTTTGACCTGATGATCGCCAACGCTGACGATCTTGCAACAATTCTGACGGCTGAAATGGGCAAGCCCCATGCCGAAGCCAAAGGCGAAATTATATATGGCGCCTCATTTGTCGAATGGTTCGCAGAAGAAGCAAAACGCACCTACGGCGAAACCATTCCGGGCCATCAGCCGGACAAACGCATAACGGTAATCAAACAACCAATCGGCGTTGTTGGCTCTATTACCCCGTGGAATTTCCCAAACGCCATGATCACACGTAAAGCTGCGCCAGCTTTGGCGGCGGGATGCGCTTTTGTTGCGCGGCCAGCTGCGGAAACGCCGCTTTCAGCGCTGGCGCTTGGTGTGCTCGCGGACCGGGCCGGAATACCAAAAGGCGTTTTATCCGTCATTCCTTCATCACGCTCGTCCGAGATCGGCAAAGAGTTTTGCGAGAACCCAACTGTGCGCAAACTGACATTCACCGGCTCAACCGAAGTTGGGCGCATCTTGCTGCGTCAGGCCGCTGACCAAGTCATGAAATGCTCGATGGAATTGGGTGGCAACGCACCGTTCATCGTGTTTGACGACGCTGATCTTGATGCTGCGGTTGAAGGTGCAATGATTTGCAAGTTCCGCAACAACGGCCAGACCTGCGTCTGCGCGAACCGCATATACGTTCAGGCCGGGGTTTACGATGCCTTTGCAGAGAAGCTGGCAGCAGCGGTTGCTAAGCTCAATGTCGGCGATGGCCTGACTGCTGGTACAACAACTGGACCACTGATCAATACCGAAGCTGTTGCAAAGGTCGAAGAGCACCTTGCAGACGCTACATCAAAAGGTGCCAAACTAGCAGCGGGCGGGAAATCACATACCCTGGGTGGTACATTCTACGAGCCAACAATCGTAACCGGCGTGACACAAGACATGATGGTTGCACAGGACGAAACCTTTGGCCCACTTGCACCACTGTTCAAATTTGAAACAGAGGAAGAGGTCATCGAGATGGCCAATGACACCATCTTCGGGCTCGCTTCCTACTTCTACGCAAAGGACCTTAGCCGCGTTTATAAAGTGGCCGAAGCTCTGGAGTATGGCATGGTTGGTATCAATACCGGTCTGATCTCAACCGAAGTTGCGCCTTTCGGCGGTGTCAAACAGTCCGGTCTTGGTCGCGAAGGGTCACACCACGGCATCGAAGAATATCTGGAGATGAAGTATCTCTGCATGTCGGTCTGATCGGCTGACCTGACGCAAGTTCATTTCTGCAGAACGTAAGAAAAGGCGCGGTCCCTGGGCCGCGCCCTTTGCTTGTTTGCCAAAAATAATTAAAAATCTGCCAAGGATTGACCTTTGCCATGCGTCATACCCAATGTGATGCGCATGAAAACAAGTGATGAAGCTTTGGCAATTGCAGCAGCAGGCGGAGATTCTTCTGCCTTCTCGCTGCTTGTTGAACGTCACTATGACCGGCTGTTTGGCTTTGCCTTTCGGCTCACCGGTAGTCGCGTTGACGCAGAGGACCTGACACAGGACATTTGCGCAGCGCTACCCGCAAAGCTGAATGGGTTTCGCGGTGCGGCGCGGTTTACCACCTGGCTTTACAGGGTGACCGTGAACGCTGCACATGATCGCCGCCGCCGTATGGCGAGCCATGCACGCGCAGCGGACGGCTGGGGCAACTGGGAAGTCAACCGTCGCGCGGAAAATCGCGAAACGCAACAAGAAATAGACTGGCTGACACAGACAATGACAACCCTGCCACCTGACCTGCGCGACACCGTGGCACTGATACTGGGTGAAGAGCTGTCCCAATCCGACGCCGCTGACGTGCTGGGCATATCGGAAGGCACCGTTGCCTGGCGCATGTCCGAAGTTAAAAAATACCTGCGCCGCATTCATGAAAAGGAGGCTCAGTCATGACAGATAAATTTGACGACCTCGACGCTCTGAAAGCCGCACTGCGTGCTGCGACGCCCGCGCCTGACCCCGCTAAAAAAGCGGCAAACCTGCGGATGGCGAAAGAAAATTTCGCTCGCGCCCAAGAATCCACCGATGCTGCACGTCTTACCTCTGATCACCCTGAAACCAAGGGGTTTATGAGAGGAGTAATGTCGATGCTTAAATCAATTTCCATGAAGGGTGCGCTAACCGCCACTACCAGCCTTGCAGCTATCGGGCTTATCGTTCTTGTTTTAGCCCCAGAGAACAAAGGGCTTTTGACGCCACCCGCCACTTTTGAACCCGTTGTTAGTACGGATCAGGACACCTCGCAAAGGGCGCAAGCTGAGCCCGTTGTAGAGCAAGAAATTGCTGCTGTGGAAGAAGATGTGAGTAAGGAACTTCAAGCCCCTTCAAGTACAAGTACCCCCTCACAGACCCAATCACTCTCGGATTCAACCTCTAATTCCGCAGCGCTCGATATATTTGTTGAAGAGCCCTTTATGTCGGAACCCGTCGCTCGAGAATCAGCCCCTATGGGCGGTCTTTTTGCCGCCGCTCCGTTAGCTACCCGCGAACGTAGGGTGGAAGGGTTTGTTGCCGATGCTATTGCGCCTCAGCCCGAAGAAAACACAGAGGCGTTTTCGAACGAGGGAACCAGCCCGCTTCAAATCACGTCGGAAAACCCGGTCTCGACCTTTTCGATTGATGTCGACACGGCCTCTTACTCCGTTGTCCGGTCTTCGCTGATGAATGGTTATTTGCCAGATCCAGATTCTGTCCGGGTTGAAGAAATGGTGAACTATTTCCCCTATGCCTATGCGGGCCCAGAGGGGGATGTTCCGTTCAACCAGACCGTGACCGTACTGCCGACCCCTTGGAACGAAGGCACCAAATTGGTTCACATCGGCATTCAGGGTCAGCTTCCTGAGGCTGAAGAACGCCCACCCCTTAATCTGGTGTTTCTGATCGACACCTCCGGGTCAATGAATCAGCCCGACAAGCTGCCACTACTGATTCAGAGTTTCCGGTTGATGCTGACAGAACTGCGCCCGGAAGATCAGGTTGCTATCGTGACCTATGCAGGCAGTGCCGGGCAGGTGCTTGAGCCAACCCCTGCGTCTGAGCGTGCAACAATAATGGAAGCGCTTAACAACCTCAGCGCCGGTGGTTCAACCGCTGGGCAGGCTGGATTGCAGCAGGCTTATGCCGTCGCCGAAGGCATGTCAAAAGACGGGGAGATTGGCCGGGTAATCCTGGCAACAGACGGTGATTTTAATGTCGGAATTTACGACCCAGATGAATTGAAAACCTATATCGAAGGCAAGCGCGACAGTGGCACCTATCTTTCGGTTTTAGGTTTTGGTCGCGGAAATCTGGATGATGCAACCATGCAGGCGCTGGCGCAAAACGGAAACGGACAGGCCGCATATATCGACACTTTGTCAGAAGCCCAAAAGGTGATGGTTGACCAGCTTTCCGGCGCACTGTTCCCAATTGCCAACGACGTGAAAATTCAGGTCGAGTTCAACCCGGCACAGATTGCCGAATATCGGTTGATTGGTTATGAAACCCGTGCTTTGCGGCGCGAGGACTTCAACAATGATGCCGTTGATGCGGGTGAGATTGGTGCAGGGCATTCAGTGACGGCGATTTACGAAGTAACGCCTGTTGGCTCTGACGCTGTTCTGACCGATGCGCTGCGCTATGCACCTGAACCTGAGACAAACGGCTCTGCCGAGCTTGGGTTTCTGAAGCTGCGCTACAAAACACCGGGCGAGGACGTGAGCCACCTGATCGAAACACCGATTCAGCAAGATCTTGGTATTGTTTCTGAAGACATCTTGTTTGCCAGCGCCATCGCCGGTTTCGGCCAATTACTGAGGAACAGTACTTACATCGGAGACTGGACTTATACTGATGCGATTGCTCTGGCGTCTGACGCACGTGGTGACGACAGCTTTGGGTATCGCAGCGAAGCGGTGACACTGATGCGCCTTGCTGAAACGCTTTCATCGAAATGATGTAGATACAGGGCAATCTAAAGCGACCCGTCGGTGGCAGAGCAGAAAATCCTTTCAAAGGATTTTGCCTCCGGCGGGGATATTTTCAGAATAAAGAAATCAGGTGACGTCTGCGTATCTGTTTACGAAATTCCGCAAAATCGCCTCTGGTGCGTGAACATCTGCTGACCGGCAAAGTTTTATTAGCCGATCCGCGTCTTCAGGTGGAAAGTACCCTCTGTGCTTGTAAATATGAATACGCGCTTCAAATTCCGCGCCATCCGCCTCTGGATGAAACTGGGTTGCATAAATATTTTCTTTGTAGCGGATCATCTGAAACGGACAGGTTGGGGACGACAGCAGATGAGTGCATCCTTTGGGCAATTCCTGCACCGCTTCTTTATGACCAACAAAGGCCCCGAAGTTTTCCGGGACATCAGAAAGCAGAGGATCATTACGACCTTCGTTCGTCACCGAACATTCAGCGGTTCCAACCTCTTCGCCATATTTTTCTTTGCTGACTGTCGCCCCTAAATGATGAGCGAGCACACCAATACCATAACAACATCCAAGAAAGGGAATGTCGTGCTCAATAATTTTTGGCATTGCGCCTAAAACTGCTTGCTCTATCCGTGCTTCTGTTTCGGATTTTTTTTCAAGGGGGTCGCTTACACATCCGGGCCCACCGCCAACGATGATCCCCGAAAAACAATCAAGGTCCAGGTTTTGCGGGATATCCTCCTGATCCAGTCGAATTCTGTGAACTTGATCTTCGCTTAGTTCACCCTTTTTCAGAAAGGCTGCAAATTCACTGTCAGAGGCTTCCGGTTCAGGGCGCAGTTGCAGGATCAGAAAAGGCTTCATAGGAATTAAAATTCTCAGATTGGATCAACTTTTCGTTCCTTACCACAGAGATCAGGGGCTTGGAACGCATCAAAAAAGACGCGCCGCGAAACGGCGCGCCTTAACAACAATTTAAAGCACTAGATTACTCAGCTGCTTCGAGCACTTTTGCACCTGACGACGCAATTTCGATACGGCGCGGCTTCAGGGCTTCGGGCACTTCGCGGATCAGATCGATATGAAGCATTCCATCAACGTGGCTCGCACCTGTGACACGCATATGGTCTGCAAGATGGAATCGCCGCTCAAACGCACGTGTCGCGATACCCCTGTGCAAAAAGGCCCGCTGCGTTTCATCCTTCTCTTTGCGGGCTGAAACGATCAGTGCGTTGTCACGAACTTCGACATTCAGGTCTGCGTCAGTGAACCCTGCAACGGCCAACGAAATACGATACGCATCATCAGCTGTTTTTTCGATATTATATGGGGGATAGGTTGGTTGGCTTACATCGCTTGTCAAAACACGGTCCATCAAATCAGCAATTTGATCAAAACCGACAGTCGCGCGGTGAAGTGGTGAAAAATCATAAGCTCGCATGGTTATCCTCCTTAGAGCAACAACAGTTCTGCCTTCCACATTGGACAGGCATTCGCATGTAACAGGCCCGACCTTCGGCACCTGCTACACATAAAATATGTCGAAAAAATCGGCTTTCAAGTCCCCTATGGACGTACGAATTTTGCGCCTGATCCTTGCTGCGCGCGGCCTTGGCCGATACGCCGGATAACCGGACCTTCCGGCGTTGGGGGACGCAAATCGTTTTGCATAGCGAGCAGCAATTCAGGAAGTGCACCATCAAGAGAAGCGCCAATCGCCACACGCCTGGTATCAAGCTCTGCTTTAGCAGAAACAACGGATACGATCTTTGGGATGCCATCAACAATTGTGAACACAGGGGCGCCCGAAGACCCGAAATCTACGTCACAAGACATAACAAGTGTACCTGACTGCCGCGCGAGGACAAAGCAGGATTCCTGAAATGCTGGTGTTTCCATACGATCATGGGCATAGGACACAACACCAACCTCATCACCCTTTGAAGGGCGATCATAGGTTTCAAAAGGTACAATTGAACCGTTTCGAATTGGTTGAACCAGCCGAAGCAGTGCAATATCGTTACGCATTTGAGGGCGGCCATCCGGATCGTAAAAATAGTCGGGGTGTACCATTGCGCTTTCCACCCAGCGATAGGCAGAGGCACGGCCGTTGCGAAGCCCGGCCAAAAACTCAATCTGAGTTGCGTCAACCATGCGGTGGGTATGTTTGTCATAAACGCAATGGGCCGCGGTAAGCACCAGATCTGGCGCAATCAACGCACCGGTGCACATGCCACTTCTTCCAATGTTCAATCTTCCGACGGCTTCCCAACCGCGACTGTCATCGCCTGTCATAAGTTGACGCAATGGGCTTGGGTCCTCTGCAAAGGCAGATGTCGAAAAGCTCAGTAAAAATGCAAAAATTGTTAGAAAAACGCGCATGATCTCTCCTATAACCAAGCCACACTAGTGGGTGCTTACGGCAGGATTACGGCAGAAATCTATCTTAGAATTGGCACATTCGGGGGGTGCTTCTTACCCTCTTCGCTGAGAGCCGGGGGCTTGGGGCCGCCTGTCGCCCAATCCAGCAATTCGACTGAATGCACAATCGGAACTTCTGTTCCCGAACCGATCTGCATCATGCACCCGATATTTCCAGCTGCGATGATATCCGGTGTCTTTGCCTCAAGGGTTTTTATTTTTCGTGCTTTCAGTTCTTTGGAAATTTCCGGCTGCATGAGGTTGTAAGTCCCTGCCGAGCCGCAGCAAAGATGCGCATCGGCCGGCTCCAAAACTGTAAACCCAGCGCGTTTCAATAGTGTTTTGGGATACGTTTTGATCTGCTGGCCATGTTGCAATGAACAAGCTGCATGATAGGCAACGCGTAAACCTTTGTCCGCACCTTCAGGCAGATCGAGTTGCATCAGAACTTCGCTCACATCCATCGCCAGTTCCGACACCTTTGCAGCATCCGCAGCCAACAGGTCATTGCGGAACATATGTCCATAGTCTTTGACGGTTGTGCCACATCCGGAGGTGTTGATGACAATCGCATCCAGACCGTCACCTTTCACCTCTGCCATCCATGCCGAAATGTTCTTTGCAGCGGCCTCGTGACTTTCTTCTTCTTTGCCCATGTGATGCACCAAAGCCCCACAACACCCCATTCCGCGCGCAATCACCACGTCGCAACCTAACCGCTGTAGCAGCCTGATGGTGGCATCGTTGATATCGGTATTAAGCGCCTTTTGTGCACAGCCCGTCATAAGCGCGACACGTTTCTTACGCTCCCCGATCGCCTTAAAAACCTGCGGATCATCATTGCGGCTGACTGGCGGAATTTTCTTCGGCGCCATCTCGAGCATCGCTTTAAGGCGCGCATCCGGCATCAAACCAGCGAAAGGTCGTCCGATCTTTGCGCCAAGCAAGGCCAAACGAAACCGCGTTGGATAGGGAAGAATGCGCGCAAGCAACCACCGTAGCGCCCTGTCCGAAAAGGGCCGCTTATACGTCTTTTCAATGTAGGCACGCGCCTGATCAACCAGATGCATGTAGTGCACCCCGGACGGGCAGGTCGTCATGCAGGCAAGGCAGGAAAGACAGCGATCAATATGTTTAACCGTCTTCTCATCGGCTGGCCGGCCAGTTTCCAGCATTTCTTTGATCAGGTAAATCCGACCACGCGGTGAATCAAGCTCATCCCCAAGCACCTGATATGTCGGACATGTCGCGGTACAAAAACCACAATGTACGCAACTGCGCAAAATCTCATTCGCACGCTCTATCGCCGGGTCTTTCATCTGCTCAGGGGTAAAGTTGGTTTGCATTTCGTTCCTCAGAAAAACCCGTCACGCCCGTTGGGACACTTCAATTCAATCAACCCATCAAGCCCGGATTGAAAATTCCGTTGGGGTCAAATTTCGCGCGCAATCCTGCGCTGATTGCGGCCAGCGGGGTAGGTTCCGGATGAAATGTTCCAAGCTGTTTTTTGGTTTTGTCGTCCGCGCGAACGAGCGTTGCATGGCCACCAAATTCCCCGAGACGCGCACGCAGGTCTGTCCCTTTTGGCAAAAGGACCCATACCAGACCGCCGCCCCAATCATACAAAACCCCATCAGCCTCTGCGCGCGCTGCGAGCTCCGGTGCATCGGAAGGTTTGACAGAAATTCGCCAAACATCCCCTTCCTGATTGTGAAATGCTTCAACATCACGCACCCATTTCCAGCCAGCTGTGGTTCTTTCTGGGTCTCTTTCGACCACAGTTTCACCAAAACCACCCAATAATTTCTGCATTTCAGCTAAACGATAGGAAACCGAATTCTCAAAACCCTCCAGCCGGATCATTGTCACCGGATGCCCATCAATCCCCTTCGGCGCATGAGCTGCGCCGGAAACTTCATAAGGTGAGCCTAAGGCCTGCGAAAGTGCGCGCACCGCGTCTCTGTCGCTCAGACCATTTATCAAAACGACACCTGTACTTTCTACTTTCGGCAGCACTTTGAATGAAACCTCGCTCATTGCGCCAAGCGTGCCGTAGCTACCAGCCAAGAGCTTAACCAAATCGTACCCGGTCACATTCTTCATGACGCGGCCGCCGTTTTTGATAACCGTACCCTGCCCATCCACAAATCGAACGCCAAGCAAAAAATCGCGCGCTGCACCAACCTGAATACGCCTCGGGCCGGAAACATTCGCAGCAACGACACCACCAATTGTGGGCGTTCCCTTTGTGCTCAACAAACCACGGTGATCCATAGGCTCAAACGCCAACCGCTGGCCTTCAGCAGAAAGTGCTGCCTCGATTTCTGCCAAAGGAGTGCCTGCCTGCGCAACCATTGTCAGCGCGCCCGGCTCATATAATGTGATACCAGACAGTCCTGACAGATCCAGTAAATCGCTCTCAGCAACGAATCCAACAGCGCGCGTTCCACCACCCCGAATGCGAACGGACTCCTGAACATCCCAGATCATTTCTGCCAGATTTGCTTCATTATCCGGGCGCATTACACACTTCCTTGAATTTCTTTTTCCCGAATACATCCTCGGGGGTGAATTGCCCGTAAGGGCAAGAGGGGGCAGAAAGCCCCCGTCTGTAGCCTAAACAAGGTCTCACGCGGCTCTCCGCGACGCTGTCGACTTCAGTGGAAAAACTTTAGCCGGGTTCAACAACCATTCCGGATCGAACACATCTTTCACCCGAAGCTGAACTTCAATGTCCTCGGCGGTAAACTGATCGTACATAAGGTCACGCTTTTCCACACCAACCCCATGTTCTCCGGTCAGACACCCCCCTGCCTCAACGCATAGCCGCAGAATATCTGCGCCGAATTCTTCGCACAGTTCCAAATCTCCGGGTTTATTCGCATCAAACAAAATAAGCGGGTGCATGTTTCCGTCACCTGCATGGAAAACATTCGCCACATCAAGCCCGTATTCTTTCGACAACTCGCCGATCCTGCGCAGAACGAACGGCAGGCTCGTCACCGGAATTGTTCCATCCAGACACATGTAATCGTTGATCTGACCCATCGCGCCAAATGCAGATTTGCGCCCAAGCCAGATTTTTGCGCTTTCCTCGGCAGATTTACTTTCGCGCAACTCAACAGGGTTATGGCGGCGGGCAATTTCCATGATCAGTCCCAACTGATGTTCAATTTCCGCGCCTGACCCTTCGACTTCAACAATAAGTAAGGCTTCGACATCCGGGTAACCCGCCCCGGCAAAGGCCTCACACGCACGTATGCAAGGCCGATCCATAAATTCAATTGCGACTGGTAAAACACCTGCCTTAATGATGTCACTGACGCAGGCCCCCGCAACTTCGTTACTGTCGAACCCCATCAAGACAGGCCGTGCCCCTTCAGGTTTACGCAATATCCGCAACGTCGCTTCCGTTACAACACCAAGCTGACCTTCGGACCCACAGATCAGGCCCAGCAAGTCCAAGCCACCAGCGTCAAGATGCGCACCGCCAATCTCAACGACCGTGCCGTCCATAAGCACAAGTGTAACGCCAAGCAGATTGTTTGTCGTCACCCCGTATTTCAGGCAATGCGCTCCACCTGAATTCATAGCAATATTACCTGCAATTGCGCAGGCTAGCTGAGACGAAGGATCTGGCGCGTAAAAGAAACCTTCTTCTTCGACCGCCCCGGAAACACTCAGGTTCGTGCGCCCGCTCTGAACCCGTATCGTCCTGTTTTCGTAGTCTGTGTCTAACACTTCATTCAGCCGTGCCACACCCAAAATGACACAGTCAGCAGTTGGCAATGCGCCGCCTGCCAGAGACGTACCAGACCCTCGTGGAACCACGGGGACCCCTTCGGCCTGACAAACCTTTAAAACCGCTGACACCTCTTCTGTGGATGCAGGCAAGACCACGCAGAGAGGCGGGCACTTATAAGCCGTCAGTGCATCGCATTCATAAGCGCGCGTCTCTTCCGGAGCGTCAATCACCGCGTCATGCGGCAGCACTTCGCGCAGCCGCGCCACAATAATTTCCTTCTTAGCCAATATGGCCGGATCAGGGGTCGGCATCTCCATCAGCAGTCTCCAACTCAACACTATAATTGGTCTCAACACTATAATTGGTAATTAAATATAACCAATTTTCACGTCTGGCAAGTAGATTCCCTTAAGACTAGAGTGCAAACATGGAACTTATCGAACGACTACAGTTTTTCAATGCGCTTGATGTTTTCTCCGTTTGCCTTCTTGTCATTGCATGGGCGGGTATTGATCTTCTTATCGAAAACCCCGGTGCTAAACGACCCTCGGTCGCTACATTGATGGCTGACTATCGGCGCGCATGGTTTGAACAACTTATAACACGCGATCCACGCATTTTTGATTCAAATATCCTCTCAATTATGCGGCAGGGCGCATCATTTTTTGCGTCAGCCTGTATGATAGCAATTGGCGGTGGGCTTGCTCTGATTGGAAATACTGAAAGCCTGCTTGGAGTCGCCAGCGACCTGACCCTTCAGGCGGCTCCGGCAATCGTTTGGGAAGTTAAACTATTGGTCATCTTACTTTTCGTTGCCAACGCGTTTCTGAAATTTGTATGGTCGCTCCGTCTGTTCGGGTATTGTGCTGTCGTCATGGCGTCTGTTCCCAATGACCCGACAGACCCAGACGCAGCGGTTCGGGCAGCACAGGCTGCAGAAATAAACATTACGGCATCGCGCAGTTTCAACCGCGGCATGCGATCTATCTATTTTGCCCTGTCGGCCGTCGCTTGGTTACTTGGCGCATGGGCACTCATCGTTGCGGTCGCGATAACGCTGATCATGCTGTGGCGGCGCGAGTTCGCCTCTCATTCACGCACAATTCTTTTACCGTCACATACACAGGACACGTCCAAAGAATGAAATATCTCGCATTGCTCTTGTCACTTGTTGCGACACCTTCCCTCGCAGACGCACCCTCTGTTGAGCAGATCACCGCAACGCCTACAGCATTGGGCTGGACGTTTTCAGTAACACTACGCCACAAAGACACCGGTTGGGACGACTACGCAGACGGTTGGCGTATCGAAACATCTGACGGTGAGGAGCTTGGAATTCGCGTACTGGGGCATCCACATGTTACAGAGCAGCCCTTTACGCGCTCCCAGTCCGGGATCGTGATTCCCGATAACATAACAACAGTCTACATACGTGCGCGCACCAATGTAGAAGGCTGGGCAGAGTCACGGACAGAGTTCAAATTGCCATAGCTCAACTGATCATTTGGAAAGAAGCAATTTCTTCTTCCAAAAATATCCCCGCGCGGAGCGCAAATCTGCACGAAGTGCCAGAAGATGTGGCGCGGAACGCGCCTCAATAATCGTTACCGTCGCCCCTCGCGCAGCCAGGCACCAAGCATAAACGCTGCGGCTAAGAGCAAAGACAGCCACGCCGGCAATAGGGGATGAACAGTCACATCTGTGGTCAGATAAGCGCCGCGTGGGGTCAGACCGACCCAGCCTCGCCCGGCTGCCGGGCGGCCCCAGCGTACATTCCGCAAACCCGGAAGACCCTCTTCAAGCTTAACAACCCCACCTCGGGTCTCGTCAACGACTGGTGCCAGGACATCACCAGTTGCAATCGTTTGCACAAACTCGCGCGGCGCAGCCGGGCCAAGCGCAATGACTGCGTCTTTCGTACCATCCGAAAGACGGTACAACCCAATCTCCGGTCCATCAAAATCAGCTTGGTAGCGTCCTGGGGCAGTTTGCGCCATGGGCACAGTCACAAGTTCGCCACCTGGCGTTGTGATCTCAACATCAGCAGCAGAATCTTCGAGAGTTCGCCGGATAACAGTCATCGATTGACCGCGTGCTTCAGCCCAAAGCGCTTCTTCTTCAAGTTCCGGTTCTTTCATCATCCAATGCGCTAACCTGCGTAGTAGCTCAAGCTGTGGTCCGCCTCCTTCATACCCGCGTGTCCAAAGCCATGACTGGTCCGATGCCAATAGCGCAACACGACCTTCGCCAACTCGATCAAGTACGAGCAATGGTTTATCTTCTGTCCCGGTCATAACGGTTTGTCCGCTTTCGGACGGCTGCAACTCAACGAGCCTGAACCACCTTCCCCATCCGGGACCTGTACCAGGTTCGACGTTCTCCCGTTCCGGGGCAAAAGTCTCGAGCCCTTCGGTTACGGGGTGCCTTTGACCTGTTAGCGAAATCTGTGGTGTAAACCCTTCTTCGATCACCCGTGCCGTTGGTCGCGCAGGCAAAATTTGCGCTAGCGGCGAATGATAAAGACTGTCAGCCGATGCAAAATCAACACCTGCCGCAACCAGAACCGCACCCCCGCGTTCAACGTATCGGCGCACGTTTTCCAGATAAATTTCCGGCAATATCCCGCGCCGCTTGTAGCGGTCGAAAATGATAAGATCGAACTCGTCAATCTTCTCCAAAAACAGCTCACGCGTTGGAAACGCAATCAGCGACAACTCGTTCACGGGCACGCCATCCTGCTTTTCAGGTGGCCGTAAAATCGTGAAGTGCACCAGATCAACTGAACTGTCTGACTTCAGCAAATTACGCCATGTACGCTCACCGGGGTGCGGCTCGCCAGAGACCAATAAAACCCTCAAACGGTCTCGCACCCCGTTAATCTGAACGATCGCGGCGTTATTCCGGTCCGTAAGCTCTTCGGGCATTTCGGGTGTGCTGAACTGCAAGGTATTCATCCCGCCATGGGGCAAGGTCAGAGGCAAATCCAGATTTTCCCCAATAGGAATTTCAAATACCTGCGGGTCCTGCCCGTCTATTGAAATGTGCAGATCAGCGGTTTGTCGTATACCCAGAGGCACCGCTCCCTGGTCTTCAATCCTAAGCGTGAGCGTTAGCTGCTCACCCAGGATGGCAAAGGCGGGCGCGTTTTTTACAACAAGCCTACGGTCCCAATCTGTCGCGCGTCCTGACAACAATGCGTGAAGCGGCGCAGGTAAATCAGGTGCGAGTTCAGCATCGTGAATTTGCCCGTCCGTTAGCAGAAACACACCTGCCAACCGATCGCTTGGTATATCTGCCAGGGCCTCAGACAACGCGGCCATCAGCAATGATCCGGTGTCTCTTTCACCATCGAGCAGCGTAGCAACACGCAACTCTGTATCTGCGCGCGCCTCTATGCGTTCTTTCATTCGCTCAAGCGCCGCGGCGCTCTGCTCTCTTCGTTCGCCAATTCCCTGGCTCGCGGTGCTGTCGACCACGAGCAGCACAATATCAGACAAAGCTTCGCGTTCTTCTTGTTGCCAGGACGGGTTCGAAAGAGCCCCGGTTAAAATCAATACTGCACAGCCACGCAACGGCCAGCCCGCCAATCCACGCCAAAGCGCAAAGCAAAGCGCGATCACCATAACAGCAGAAACTGAAGCCAAGATACTCCAGGGTAAAAGGGGGTCAAAAATAATGCTGTTCGCCATGTTCATTGCCCCAGCCGATCCAGCAAAGCGGGAACGTGAACCTGATCCGATTTGTAGTTTCCAGTCAGCACATGCATGATCAGATTGACGCCAAACCGCTTAGCGATCTCACGTTGTCTTTCACCCGCATACCCACGTCCGATTGGAAACATCCGATTGCCCCCATCATCGACCGCCCAGGCAGAGGCCCAGTCATTACCGCCGATCACAACCGGCGTCACCCCGTCGTTTAGGTTGCGAAATGGCATTCCCTCGACCTGTTCTGCATCAGGGGGTGCAGCTTCGACCCAGACATTCCGGCTCGCGTAGCGGCCGGGAAAATCTTGCAACAGGTAAAACGTGCGAGTCAGAACATGGTCGGCCGGAACACGTTCGAGCGGGGGAATATCAAGTGACCAGGCCAGTTGTTGCAACTTCTGCCCGTTCGGGCCTCCGCCACGCCCACCAGCAATATCACTGTCTCTTGTATCAAAAAGGATCATGCCGCCGTTGCGTAGATACCGGTTCAACTTTCCATATGCCTCATCTGACGGAAGCGGCTGATCTGGTGTTACCGGCCAATAAAGGAAGGGAAAGAACGAAAGCTCATCACGCTCAAGATCAATCGAGATCGGAGGTGCAGGTTCAATCGACGTACGGCTGTTCAGCACTTGTGAAAGACCTACCAACCCTGCCCGAGCGACGCGATCAATTTCGCCATTGCCCGTAATAACATGTGCTAGCACCACCTCAGAGGTTGCAATAATTGCAAAATCATCCTGCGCGCGCGCCTCAGGTGCTATTAACATCACGCAAAGCAGGACAGCTGCAGCATTACTTACGCGAGGGCCTCGAAGACGCCCGGCAAGCCCGAGCGACGCAAATATATCAACTAGCAAGAAAAGAAGTGCCGCCATTAAAAACATACTTTTCAAAGCGGTTTCAGCCGCGCGACCAAGCCCTTCAACACGCTGACCAACAGGCCAGCTGGTCGTTTTCAGTTCCGTTTCCTGATCGATTGCATTCAAGGCTATTCGCCTGTCGCGGCTTGCGTAAAGACCAGGTGGCATCGCTCGCATCGGTTTGCCAGCGGCCAAAGTCTCGCCAGCGATACCCGCCATCGCGCCAGCATCATCCAACTGGCCAAAGGCATCCAAGACTTTTTCTGCAACCCAGGTCGTGCTTGCCAGATCTTCCTCACCACGATCAAAAGATCCGCTAGAAACTGCCAGCCGTTCGAGCATACCTACGAACAGCCCGGACAAAGGTAATGTTGACCATTCCGCATTCGCTGTAACGTGAAACAAGACGACCTGCCCGTCACCCAAAGCTTTGCGTGTTACCAAAGGCGTGCCATCCGTAAGCGAGGCGATCACACGCTCAGCCAGTTCCGGGTCAGGCTGGGCAACTACCTGCGCGTTAACACGAACGTCATCAGGTATTTCAAGTCCGTAAAACACGGTGTCTTCTGCAAAAGGTAAAAGCCCTTTGGGCGATCCCCAACTCATCGCGCCGCCAACGCTGCGCCCACCGCGCCGCAGCCTCACAGGCATCAGAATATCTTCGCTGTCCCGACTGATATCACTTGCTGCAAGCCGGGGACCGGCAAAGCGCAACAGCAACCCACCCTTAGCAACCCATTCAGCGACATCGCGCGATTCACCTTCTGACAAAGTTGCGACATCCGCGAGGACAATCACATCCGGATTTGCCAGCAAGACATCGCTCAGCACCCCATCAATCAAATCTGCCGTCGGTACCAAGGCCTTCTTGAGGTAGTGAAGCGGTGAAAGCAGTTCCAACCCTTCGCGGTCTTCACGCCCGGCAATTAGGGCAACCTCACGACGGCGCAAACTGTCATCGGCCAGCGTCACTGCTGCGGCTGAACGCACGCCAACTAATGCAAACCGGGAGATCCTGTTTCGAAGTTCCGGGGGAAGGCTAAAAGCCACATCAGCCGTTTCCTCACCCAATCCAAAACGGAGATCAGCGCGTGCCAGCTCACGTTCCTGACCGCTGGGGTCAAGCCCGATTGCCGAAATTGAAAAATCCCTGGCTTCCCCAGTTTCAGAGCGTATGGCCTCTACCTTAACAACGCCATCTTCGAAGACAACCGGCCTAAGTGCATGAACTGTATTTTCTCCTTCAAAGACCGTGACAGCGCCGTACGTTTCCAAAGATTCCAACAATTCTGCGCGGCCAGAACGTTCCAGGCCGTCGGATATCCAAAAGGTCTCGAACTCTGCGTCTCCCAGTTCCGCCAGCCAGTTTTCCAGCTCTTCTAAGTTAGGTTCCCATGGACGTGGCTGAACACCCGCCAAACGCTCTGCCCAGACGCCGGCCGCTTGAAATAGCACCGGCCCTTTATCAGGCTCTGTCAGGGTCATTACGGCAACGGGCCGTCCAGCACGTCCGGCTTCAGCCAGCAAACCTGCGATCCGGTCTTGCCTAGCGCGCCAATCTCGTGCGTCGGCCCATGTACCATCAACAACAATCATAAGTGGCCCGTCACCGCTGCGTGCGGATTCCGGGTTTAGGACCGGACCCGCAAAACCAATGATGATTGCAGCCACCGCCAACATCCGCAAAAGCAACAACCACCACGGCGTTTTATCACTCAGGCTTTCGTCGTCAGTAAGTCCCAGCAAAAGCGCAACACCGGGGAACCGCCGCCGAATTGGGGCCGGGGGAATAGCGCGCAAAATAAACCAAAGAATAGGGAGCGCGACCAAAGCCCAAAGCAGCCACGGCAGCGCAAATCCAACGGGACCAAACATCACCATCAGTTTCTCCGTTCCAGTGAACGATAAAGCCATAACAATGCGGATTGCGCTCCTTGGTTTGTGTGGCGGCACTCAAAGTGCCAGCCGGTCGCACGCGCCAAAGACCGCAACGCATCTTTACGCGCCGCCAAGCGATCAAGATAGCGCCCGCGAAGATCGCTCGCCTTAAGCGTTTCATGCCTCAGCTTTCCGGCCATACTCTCAAAAATGGTACGGCCATCAAACGGAAAAGCTTCTTCCTGAGGATCAAGTATCTGAAGCAATGCCCCACGCACGCCTCTGTCTGCTGCTTTGGTAAGGGCCGCTTCAACCGGCGCAAAATCACCCAGAAAATCTGACAAGAACACCGCCCGAACATTTGGCCGCAAACCTGTCAACTGTGGCGCGCCATAGTCCCTGTCACTTTCTTCAAACGACAGTGTTTCCGCCATTCGAAGCAATTGAGCCTCACCAGATCTGGGCGGGGTATCGCTATCTGCCAGACCAACGCGTTCGCCCGCACGTACCAATAAAATGGACGCAGCCAACGCCAATACCTTCGCGCGTGCGCCCTTTTCTGGCAGGTTTTTATCTGATGAAAAATCCATCGATGCTGCGGTATCAGGCCAAAGAAGAACACTTTGTGCAGCTTGCCATTCCCTTTGGCGGATAAAGTGTACGTCAGATTTGGCAGAACGCCGCCAATCAATTTGTCGGGTCTCATCACCTTCGACGGCCGGACGGTACTGCCAGAATTCGTCACCCGCACCTGCCTGCCTGCGGCTATGCTCACCCAGCAAAACCGTCGCCGCCAGCTTTTCTGCTTCTGCAAGAAGCGGGGGTAAAGGTGCGGCGAGCTCTGCCGCGCCGCGTCGAAGATGACGAGCTGTCTTCACGCAGCAGCCTCGATTCTCATTACCTCTTCGGAAATTCTCTCAATCAATGAACCTAGCTCTTCGCCCCGTGCGCGCGCCGCGAAGGTAAGCGCCATCCGATGGGACAGTACGGGCCGCGCCATTTTCACAACATCTTCAGCAGAAGGCACGAGCCGCCCTTCAAGCAACGCTTGCGCCCTGACAGTCAGCATCAAAGCCTGTGCCGCTCTTGGCCCCGGCCCCCAGGCAACTGAATCTCGCACAATCTGTGCCACACCAGCTTCCTCAGGTCGGAATGCCCTGACAAGATCAAGAATTGTCTCGACCACTGCTTCCCCGACAGGCATCCGTCGCAATAGAGTTTGCGCTTTCAGCAATTCCTTGTCAGTAAACACCTGTTCAGAAACGGCTTCTTCTATCCCGGTTGTCGCCAACAAAATGTCGCGCTCTGTGTCGCGATCAGGATAATCAACATCAATCTGCACAAGAAACCGATCAAGCTGCGCCTCTGGCAAAGGATAAGTGCCCTCCTGCTCAATCGGGTTTTGTGTTGCAAGAACATGAAAGGGTACACCAAGCGCGCGATGCTCACCCGCAATGGTGACTTCCTTTTCCTGCATTGCCTGCAATAGGGCAGATTGCGTTCTTGGGCTTGCACGGTTGATCTCATCCGCCATTAAAAGCTGGCAAAAAACCGGACCCTCGATGAAACGGAATGCCCGCTCTCCGCCCTTTTTCTTTTCCAGCACTTCTGAGCCGAGGATATCAGCAGGCATCAGATCAGGCGTGAACTGAATGCGATTGCCGTCAAGCCCCATCACTTTTGCCAGTGTGTCGACCAAAAGCGTCTTGCCAAGTCCGGGCAACCCGATCAGCAAACCATGGCCACCACACAGCAAGGCCGTCAATGCAAGGTCTACGACCCGTTCTTGTCCGATAAAACGCTTGGTAATACTGGCCTTTGCCAGCGCAAGTTTTTCACCCAGCGCCTCAATGTCTGCAACAAGATTTTCGGCCTCAGCCATGGCATGACTCCCTTAACATCTATATCTGCGTATTAAAGGCTGTTATCTTCTGAGAAACAAATGACAAAAGCGATGTCTGGACAAAAGATTGTGAAACCATCGGCGGAAAACCTCGTATCAGCGGCGAAAGCGGCAGGAAAAAAGGGGCCACCACCGGTGCATCTATGGAATCCGCCATTCTGCGGCGATCTGGATATGCGCATCGCGCGTGATGGAACCTGGTGGTACCTTGGCACACCGATGGGCCGCAAAGAGCTGGTCAAACTTTTCTCGTCAATCATTCGGAAAGACGGTGATGATTATTTCCTCGTCACACCTGTCGAAAAGGTTGGCATTACCGTTGATGATGCCCCTTTCGTTGCCGTTGATTTTGAGGTTTCGGGAACTGGAAGCGATCAAACCCTGACCTTTACAACACAAGTCGATGACACAGCAGAAGCAGGCCCTGATCATCCGATACGCGTTGCGCGTGACCCCGAAACGGGCGAGCCATCACCTTATGTTCTGATCCGCGCCAATCTTGAGGCGCTTATTGACAGGAAAAGTTTTTACCGTCTTGTCGACATCGGCTGTCACGAGAATGTTGAGGGCACAAGCTGGTTCGGCGTCTGGTCCGGCGGGAAGTTTTTTCCGATTATTGCATCGGCAGAACTTGGCGAAAGCTGAAACGCGCCTATCTAACCACTCACAACATAACGCGCGACTTCGTCCCGACTCTAAGACTTCCTATGCTTCCGAAAAAATTTGCACTGTTTCTGTTTGGGTTTTTGGGGTCCGGCTTGATGTCATTCGTTGTTGCAGCCGTCGCAACATACCGCACTATCGGAATTGTAAGCGATTATATCAGTCTGTGGATGAACGCATGAAAGCCAGCCTAGGCGATTGCATTCGTGATGATCCTTATCGTCTCGCCCATGGTACGCAGGTTTGTTGGACTAATGACCAGAATCTAAACTAGCGTTGTCTTACGCCACCCGGTTACAATTTCGGCTCCAAATAGACAATCACTCAAGCAGCGAACTACCGTTTCGAGTCCAAATTACTGTTTGCTGCGCTGGGTATGAATGGTCACGGTGCGCCCGAAGTTGCCATCGTCTACTTTAAAGTTACTGACATTGAGAGACAGGAGAAACCAATACGAATGGCTGCACACAAAGAGACTGTTGCCAGGATCAGTCATGTTTTCTAGAATGGCTTCATAAGGTCACAATCAACAATGGGAGGGCACAAGCTGAGCATGCGTATCATCCGCCGACTTCAGCATGGTCCCCGTTTCGCCCTGTAAACTCGTTTGCAGGGCTGGCCCGAGAATAGTTTCACTATCGGTCTGCCCCAAGCCGTGCTGCGGCCACCTTTGTTTGACCTGAGTTTCCAATGACAATTATCAATATCAGTGCTTTGGGTGTAACCCTTAGCGACACTCTTTTTTCCGACCTGAATCTGACTATATCCAAAGCCGACCGTATAGGACTGGTTGCCGCAAACGGGCGCGGTAAAACCACTTTACTTGGCTGTTTGGCAGGTCTGTTTGAACAAACCACCGGAGAAATCACGCGCGCGCGTGGTTTACGCGTTGGTTATGTGAAACAGGATGTGCCGGATGACGCGTTGGCAATGACACTTTATGATTGGGTGTTGGCTGCGCTCTCCACTGAACAGGCCGAATATGAAAACTGGCGTGTAGATGTCGTCCTGAATGATCTAAAGGTACCATATGAATTGCAGCATAAACCATTGAACCAACTCAGTGGCGGATGGCAACGCACTGCAATGCTGGCGGCGGTCTGGATTACAGAACCAGATGTGTTGCTGCTGGATGAACCGACCAATCATCTGGATTTGCATCGCATAGGACTGCTGGAAGAATGGTTGGCCGCTTTACCCTGCGACGTGCCGGTCGTAATTATTTCGCATGATCGGGCGTTTCTGGACGCAACAACCAATCGTACGTTGTTTTTGCGACCCGAGCGGTCACGCGTATTTCAGCTGCCCTTCACCGCTGCACGTATCGCATTAGATGAAGCCGACGCTGCCGATGAGCGCCGCTTTGCCAATGACCTGAACAAAGCCCAGCAACTGCGCAAACAGGCCGCGAAGTTGAAAAATGTCGGAGTTAACTCGGGTTCTGATCTATTGCTAACCAAAACCAAGCAACTGACCGAACGAGCCGCCAAGTTGGAGGCGGCCGCCAAGCCTGCCCACCAAGAGCAAAGCGCGGGCGACATCAGACTGGTTAACAGCGGCACTCACGCTAAAGCTCTGATCACATTGGCTGACGTTCCGGTTGAAACGCCCGATGGACAGTTGCTTTACAAGACGGGGCAGAAATGGATTTCTCAAGGCGACCGTATCGTATTGCTGGGCGCCAATGGCGCTGGCAAAACACAGCTGATCAAGATGATACAGCGGGCGTTGACAGGTGCGGATGATATAATGAGATGTGCACCGTCAATTGTACCTGCCTATTCTGACCAACACCTGAGCCAGCTTGCCGATACCGACACCCCTATGAGCATGGTAACGGGGCAATTTGATATTGGCGATCAACGCGCACGAGGGGTTTTAGCGGGTGCGGGCGTCACGATTCAGATGCAGGACACCAAGATTGGTGCATTATCAGGTGGACAAAAAGCCCGATTGGCGATGTTGGTCATGCGGCTCAAGAACCCAAATTTCTACCTGCTTGATGAACCAACTAATCATCTGGATATCGAAGGGCAGGAAGCGTTGGAAGATGAGCTAATTACACATAGTGCTTCCTGCCTGTTGGTGAGCCATGATCGAAGCTTCCTGCGACATGTGGGCAATCGGTTTTGGTGGATTAACGGCAAGAAACTGGAAGAAGTGGATAGCCCGGAGCCGTTCTTGAGCGGCGAAATGGGTGCAACGTAGGAAGAATGGTCTGGCGCACTGATCTCTGACAGTGATGCGTTGCGGCACAAATCGACATTGATGTGGCTGCGGCGAACTGCTGCTTTATCCAGTGTGGATAGCATGATTTGGGCTACAGCACTGGCCATCACTAAGTGATCTAACTAATGTTGTAAATTGGATGGTCTGCACAAAAGACCAATTTCAATCCGGAGGGGAATAAATGACTTTGAACGTAATCAGGCTACTGCCGGACGGAGACCCTAAAACCGGGTTTCAACCTTCAGATCTTGTTCCGCCAGAGCTTTTCACGAAGACCGACAAAACCGAACTAATTCACGAAGCCTACAACAATTCGGAAACGGGTATCTCATCGGGCGTCTGGAAATGCGCCCCGTGTCGTGAAGAGATCGAGGCATATCCGGTAGATGAAATGATGACGGTCATTTCGGGCTCTGTCACGCTGACGAACGCCGATGGGTCTTCAGATACTTTCACGGCGGGTGACACGTTTTTCATTGCCAAAGGCACGAAATGCATCTGGGAGATCACAAAAACCCTGCACAAATTCTATATGATCTCGGAGTAAGAGACCCTTCACCTTGCGGGGGAAAAGAAAACCGGGACTGTCACAATTTCGCGAACACTCCTGACACCCCGTTGTCAGCAGGGGTGTGCGATGGTCATTATATCACTAACACAGGAAAGATGACCAAGATGACGTTCCAACCCCAAAATGCCCTTGTTTGGGCGGAAATTCCAGTAACCAACCTGCCAAGCGCAATGGAATTTTACAAAACTGTTTTCAACTACACCCTGACAATTGACGACACCGGTCCAAACCCGATTGCAATTTTGCCGACCGCAGATGGAACTGGGACCGCAGCGCATCTTTATCCCGGGAAACCTGCCTCTGACGGGACCGGGGCAACCCTGCATCTGGCTGTACCAGATGCGCTGGAACCAACGGTAGAAAGGTTCAAAAAGGCCGGAGGAGAAGTGCTCAGTCCACCGGTCACAATTCCGGTTGGGCGTTTTGTCTACGGGCTGGACCCTGACGGGAACTCCATCGGCATGTTTGAGGCTGCATAACCATGCGCCGGGCCGACCGCCTTTTTCAGATAGTACAATATCTGCGCGGTGGTCGGTTGCTTACGGCCCGGGTTCTTTCAGAAAGGCTCGAAGTTTCAGAACGTACAATTTACCGCTATATCGCTGATCTTATCGGTTCGGGCGTGCCTATAGATGGCGAAGCCGGTGTCGGTTATCTGATGCGCGACGGTTATGATTTGCCTCCACTTATGTTCAACCGCGATGAAATTGTCGCGCTGGTGGCGGGGGCCCGGATGATCCGCGCGTGGGGTGGCGCATCAATGGCCGAGGCCGCTCAGGAAGCCTTGGTGAAAATCAGCGCTGTTTTGCCAGACACTGAACGTGATCGGGCAAACGCAGTTCAGGTTCACGCGATTCCGATGCCAGACATGAACGAAGAATTGCGTGAGCGTCTTGATTTACTGGAACACGCAATCGATAGCCGTACACGGTTAGAAATGATCTACGGTGATGCTGAAGGCAGCCAAACATCACGAACCGTTCGCCCCCTCGGACTTTGGTTTTGGGGGAAAGTCTGGACACTGGTCACATGGTGCGAACTGCGAAACGGCTTCCGGGTGTTTCGTGCGGACAGGATTGCAGAGCTGATCGAACTGGACAGTTTCAGAACTGAACCTGGCAAAACCCTTTCTGATTTTCACAAAACTGATCGCAGAGATGCCGGAGCGGGCTGGCGTCAGATTTGAAGCGCCGATCTAGGTTTCGCATACTCTTAATGCGCCTCCGCCCAATTCGCCCCTCTTCCGGCATCTACCGTCAGCGGCACGTCCAGTTTCACAGCCGGCATTGCCGCGCCTTCCATGACGTCACGCGCGCGTGTGATTGCCTCTTCCACCGCACTATCGTCGACCTCAAAAATCAGTTCGTCATGGACCTGAAGCAGCATTTTTACGGGCAGGTCGGCAATTGCCGCAGGCATCCGTATCATTGCGCGGCGGATGACGTCGGCCGCTGTTCCCTGAATTGGGGCATTGATTGCAGCGCGGCGCGCAAAACCAGCATGCGGTCCCTTGGCATTGATTTCGGGTGTATGGATTTTCCGACCAAACAACGTCTGAACAAAACCATGTTCTTTCGCAAACTCCACGGTTTTATCCATGTAGGCCCGAATTCCCGGAAAACGTTCAAAATAGCGATCAATGAATTCCTGTGCTTCCTTCCTGGGAATGCGCAGATTGCGGGCAAGTCCAAAACCCGAAATTCCATAGATAACGCCAAAATTGATGGCTTTTGCCTGCCTGCGCACCATGGGGTCCATGCCTTCTATCGGTACGCCAAACATTTCAGACGCTGTCAGCGCATGAATGTCCTGCCCTTCACGAAACGCCTGTTTCAACGCATCTATTTCGGCGATATGCGCCAAAATACGCAGTTCAATCTGACTATAATCGAGGCTGATCAGTGTTTTACCTTCTTCTGCGACAAATGCCTCGCGAATACGGCGCCCCTCTTCGGTACGAACGGGGATGTTTTGTAGGTTCGGATCAGATGACGCTAATCGCCCGGTCGATGCTCCAGACTGGATATAGGACGTATGCACGCGGCCTGTGTAGGGGTGAATATGCTCTTGCAACGCATCTGTGTATGTCGATTTCAGCTTTTGCAATTGCCGGTAATCCAGCACCCGTCCGGGAAAGCCATGCTCGGTTGCAAGATCTTCCAGCACGTCTGCCGGGGTCGACCACTGGCCGGTCTTGGTTTTTTTTCCGCCTTCCAAGCCCATCTCGTCAAACAAGATTGCACCAACCTGAGCGGGGGATTGCACATTGAACTTATGCCCTGCCAGTTCGTACAACTCCGCCTCCAGCCCGGCCATTTTCTGCGCAAAGGCATTTGACATCCTGCTCAGGGTATCCCGGTCAACCTTGATGCCGTGCATCTCCATTTCGGCAAGTACCGGAACGAGTGGGCGTTCCAGCGTTTCATAAACGGTCGTGACATGCTTTTGGTGCAGTTGTGGTTTCAGGAACTGCCATAGACGTAGCGTGATATCTGCGTCTTCCGCCGCGTATCTTACAGCATCTGCAACGGGTACTTTGTCAAAGGTGATTGCAGATTTCCCGGTTCCGAGCAGTGATTTGATAGATATTGGATCATGGTTCAGATAGCGCTGCGAAAGCGCATCCATACCGTGGTTATGCAGACCCGCATTCTGCGCGTAAGACATCAGCATCGTGTCATCAATTGGCGCGACTGAAACGCCATATCGTTTGAAAATCTTGGCATCATACTTCATATTCTGACCAATTTTCAGGATCGACGGATCCTCAAGCATCGGTTTCAGAACTTCGAGGGCTTCATTTATAGGCATCTGCCCTTCGGCAAGTGCGTCTGAGGCGAATAAATCCTCTCCGGCTTCGGCGCGATGGATAAGGGGAATATAGCAGGCCTGCCCCGGCTCAACGCATAAGGATATGCCAACCAGATCAACCAGCATTTCATCAAGCCCGGTTGTTTCTGTGTCGACGGCGACCCAGCCGCGTCCATAGATTTGCGCGATCCATTTCTCCAAAGCTGTACGATCTTTCACCCATTCGTAAGCGTCCGCGTCGAATGGAATTGCTTTCGGTGTTCCCACCTCAACAGCAACGGGAGCATCCGCGATCAAGGGTGCCTCAACACCCATCTGATCTGCAATCCGCTTCGTCAGCGTGCGAAATTCCATCTCGGCAAGAAAGGCCATTAGATCTTCTGCAATCGGTTCTCGCAGTTCCAGCGTATCCAGGCTGAAATCGAGCTCCATATTCTGATCGAGCTCCACAAGTTGGCGGGACAAGCGGATCAGCTCTTCATTTTTAACCAAAGACTGCCGCCGTTTGGGTTGTTTGATCTCTTCAGCACGCGAGAGTAAGCTTTCCAGATCGCCATACTCGTTGATCAGCAAAGCCGCTGTCTTGATACCAATTCCGGGCGCACCCGGAATATTGTCGACACTGTCCCCGGCAAGCGCCTGCACATCGACAACACGCTCTGGCCCGACGCCAAATTTTTCTTCGACACCCTCCCGGTCGATCCGCTTGTTCTTTATCACGTCGAGCATTTCGACGCCGCCGCCAACAAGCTGCATCAGATCCTTGTCAGAACTAATAATTGTGCATCGCCCACCCGCTTCACGCGCCTGCCTCGCAAGGGTTGCGATAATATCATCGGCTTCGAAATTTTCGATCTCGATGCAAGCGATGTTGAACGCTCGCGTCGCATCGCGTGTCAGTGGGAACTGCGGTCGCAAATCTTCCGGCGCCGGGGGACGGTTCGCTTTGTATTTGTCGTAAATGTCATTTCGAAACGTTTTGCCGGAATGGTCAAAGATCACTGCCACATGTGTCGGCGCATCATCCCCTTTGTTGTCCTCAACCTGCTTGTACAGCATGTTGCAAAACCCTGCGACCGCACCAATTGGTAAACCGTCTGATTTACGCGTAAGGGGTGGCAGAGCATGATAGGCCCTAAAAATAAAAGCCGAACCATCTATAAGATGCAAATGGCATCCTTTGCCAAAGGCCATGATACCCCTCCCAGTTCCTATTCACACGCATTGCACACCTGCGCTGAACAGCGCTTAGGCGGGTACCCGAATTATCTGCTTACTTGGATTTTTCGGTATGATCTTTATGCACGAATTTCTTGTCGCAATAGCCGCATTCGACCCAACCTTTGTCTGTCGAAATTTGCAACCAGACACGCGGATGGCCCTGCGCGCCTTCACCCCCATCACAAGCAACGCGATACGTGTCGACGACGACGGTTTCTGGGGCATCAGTGGTCATGGTGGCTCCGTTCAGGTTGTCGAGGGCAGACTTTGCCCGTAAGTCAGAGACATGATAGCGCAATGACACGCGCGGGCAAGGCCGGAACGGGCCAAAAGGACTGTTGGAATGTCACAGAATGCGATCGAAATCGAAGGTCTGACCAAGACCTACGCACCCTCTGGGAAGCAACCCGGGAAAAAAGCACTGAAAGGCATTGATCTCAACATCCCTGCCGGAAGCATTTTTGGCTTACTCGGCCCAAATGGTGCAGGGAAATCGACCCTGATAAACATACTTGCAGGCCTTGTGCTCAAGACATCTGGCAAAGTTCGCATTTGGGGGTTTGATCAGGACGTGAACCCCCGCCAATCACGCGCGGCAATTGGTGTTATGCCCCAAGAACTAAACATGGACCCGTTCTTCAGCCCCCGTTCCGCCCTAGAAGTGCAGGCCGGGCTGTACGGCGTTCCAAAGTCGCAACGCACAACCGACGAAATACTTGCGATGATCGGCCTGACCGACAAGGCAGAGGCCTATGCGCGAACCCTTTCAGGCGGGATGCGCCGGCGGCTTCTTCTTGGGAAGGCTCTGGTACATCATCCGCAAATTCTGGTGCTTGATGAGCCAACGGCCGGCGTCGATATCGAACTGCGCCAGATGCTTTGGAAAAATATTCGCAAGCTAAACGAGCAGGGTATGACGATTATTCTGACGACACATTATCTGGAAGAGGCCGAAGAAATCTGCGACGAAATAGCGATCGTTAATCACGGCGAAATTCTGATACGTGATAAAACCGCTGCTCTTGTCGGACGGATGGATAAGAAAACGCTCGTTATCCTGCCTCAAGGCGCTGCAGATATTACGCCGCCAAAAGGTGTCACGCTTACACACAGACGAAATGGCGCGCTTGCCTTCACTTACCACACGAGTCAAACAAATGCTTCTGAGATACTGGATGCACTTCGCGCAGCGAACATCGTCATTCAGGATGTAGCCACGGAAGAACCGGACCTTGAAGATGTATTCGTCGCGCTAACGTCCGAAAAAGGCGTTGCGTGAACATATCAACCCTGCCGAAGCATTGGCCCTAAGGAGCGTCCTGCAAGTACATGGACATGTAAATGTTGGACATCTTGCACGCCGTTTTTACCGGTATTGGATATGACTCTGTAGCCCTTACCACCTGAGACGGGATCAATGCCAAGCATTAAACAGACTTTGCCAATTGTCCGGGTAAAATCTACGATTTCGGGATCGGAGGCTTCGTTCGCATAGTGATCGTAGCAAACATAAGGACCCTTCGGAATTATCAGAACATGGTCCGGAGCCTGCGGCGCGATATCGCGAAACGCCAAACTATATTCAGTTTCCAAAACCGTATCATTTGGAATTTCGCCCAGCAAAATTTTCGCGAAAATATTCTGGTCATCGTAAACATAGCTCATTTGGTTTCTCAGTCAGCGAACAGATGGGTGGTATTGGCGATTTCATGCGCTTTTTCTTCGGAAATATCGAAAAACTCTGCGAGGTGAACAGTGTTTTCTTCGACGGATGCAGACTCTCGTAAACGGTAATACCTGGGGAAATTTGCATCCCGCAGCGCGTCACTTTCGAACAAGACATCAAACCGGATTGTTGGCAAAAGGCGATCCAATGTTTCTTGCGACGTTCGTTCCCCTGCCAATCCAACCCTTTTTGCGTGCCCAATCAGATATTCATCTGTAAAATCGCAATCAATTTCGAGCAGTTTGGTTTTGCTTCTGTCTGCATAGAAATCTTGCAACAGATCAATGTTGTTAGGATCCAGACAAATCAGCATCCGATCCGTTTCGTAATAGTCAAACAACATCCGCATGAGCGCGCGTCTGTGACGTGTACGCTTGCTGATCGTTGCTTGAATGCCGCCAAGATCAGGCAGCACGGTGTTTTCCTCGTCGAACAAATAATCAATTGCGGGTACGTTCGTCACCTGACGCACCTTATCGACAAGACGCTTGGCCACATGCCATTTCTTGCACGCGACGATCATAAGTTCCCGTTCACGCCCCAAAGTACTTTCCGTTTCCCAGAACCGCGGTGTGAAACGACGCCCCATACGACCGCGTCCTGTCAGAAACTTAAAAAGGCTCCGCCCCTCATTTGAAATCTGAAAAGTCTCACCCGTACTTGCGTAAAGTGCCCCCAACCGTCGTTTGAGTTCATGCGCTTCGGGACTAATCTTTCGAGCAAAAAGAAAATTCTGGCTAAGCAATAAATCATAGTGATCGTTGTAAAATGTCGCTGGCATTCCATAGTCGGAAAACACCAGAAATGTCAGCGTCCTGCTTTCAATCTCTTCTTTGGGAATAAGATGATTTACCAAAGTTTGAAAGAAGGTTTCGTCCGGTATCCAGGTCGTTTTGAAAAACCGCATAACGTCAGTGCGCGATTTGATAAAATCTAAAATCCATTCAATCGTGCGCCGCCGCAAACACCACCATTGACTACCGATCATTATTTGAAGGTCAGACGGCACCTCTCTTACAAGCCCCAACTTGCGTTGCAAATTCAGCGAGCCATAAAACAGTTTCTGGTGTGTGCGTTCGTTGAAAAAATGGCGATAGACCAGGCGCTCTGCCTTCATACCGGTTTTGATCCAGTCACTTTCGAAAAAATCAAAGCTTTCGATGTAGTCAACATCGTTTGAATCCAGGAACTCATGCGCGTATTCAGCTGATTTGATCGCCATACAGTCACCAGACAGCATATAAAAATGCGTTGCGCGTGGAAATGTCTCTACCGCAGCCTCAACCGCATGAAGTGTCGCTTGTACAAGAGACCAGGCACCCCACCCACATTTAATGCGTTTTTTGGCGAAGGTGACGTTCGGGTTGTCCTTAAGCGTGTCCTTGATTTTAAAGAAATGTTCGGGATTGGCGCGTGCATCAAAATGGATCGACATAAAGTCACCAGCCGCAGTCAAACGCTGCGCTTGTTTGATGATGGCATCAGGGTCTTTATGACAGAGCAGAATAAAGGCTATTTTTGCCATTTTGGAAACTAAGATCCCATAAACTTACGATTGTTTACATAGATAACGTGAAGAGCCATTGAATAAACAGTATTTCTTTGCTTTTTTAGTTACAAATGTCCCCTAACAATAACGTGACTAACGTGGGGTATCTGGAGGCGAATAAAATATGGGTTTTCCTGGAACCTGGATGACCGAGAGCGAAAGCGTGGTTTACCGCGTTGTGCCAAAGTGCGCCTGCTCCACAATCGGTCAGGTGATGTACTATTCAGATCATGGCACGTTCTTTGATGGCGACATTCATGATGCAACTTCAGGCATACACAAATGGGCGCTTGAAGACAGCCAGTCGTTGATTGAAGAAAATGTCACAAAGCACCAAAGTTATGCCTTCACCTGTGTGCGAAACCCTTACACGCGCATCCTTTCTTCGTTTTTCGACAAGATCTGCGGGATACAGCGCAATGGCAAACGCTATCGCGGAAATCTTGTTCCACTTTTGATACAGAAATACGGAATTCAGGTTGAGGGTGATTTTGATCAGGTCGCGTCATTTCGCCGTTTTCTGCTATTCGCACGCGATACCATACGCTGGCGGCGTCCCATGGAACCCGATATTCACTGGTCCGCCATGTCCGGACATATTTCAACCTACATCGTGAACGGTGGGCGCTACGATAACATCTTCCACACCGAAACCTTCAACGAAGGTATGCAATCGGTTCTTGATGCTATCGAGAAGAAGCACGAAGTTGATCTGGGCGCTATGCCGCGGTTTAACGAAAGCGAAGGCCACGGCCCGAAACGCGCCCATCCGGTCGAAGACTACTTTGACGATCTGTCAAAGCATCTGGTCTACGAAATCTACAAACGCGATTTCAATCTGTTCAAGTATGACTTTGAAAATCCCGGCAACAAGCTCCCGAAAGGCGAGATTGACCTGGATGAGGTACACGCGAAGTTAGGTGAATAGAAAAGCGGTGACGAAGTCAGCAAATTTTATTGGACTACTTGTGAATTTTCCGAACCTTCGTGAGGCGCCTTTACTAGTAGTCGAATTGGTAGTTTTCTCTCCCAACTCCGGCGACAATCGGGGGTTCCGTCTAGTTTACCTCAATGAACGTATCAAATAGCGCAGAAACCTCCGACCGAAGTTGGTCAAGCGATGGATAAAGATGCTCCTTCACCCCAGAGGAAACCTGATGATGGGCGATGTACCACGCCCCTCCTGTTGCAAAACGGCAGTAGCGGTTCACGATGTCCTCAACGCAAACTGCCTCATCCGGTCCCACCGGTTCCTTAGAAAGAAGGTGGTTGTTCATCAGCCACGGATTGTCCCCTTTCGCCAGATTGAGCCGCAAATAGACAGGAGGCCTTTCGCCGTGGATTGGACGGTAGCCTGGCAGGATTACCTCAATCCGAAGTCCACGCTTGCTGGAAAAGTTGCCGCGTCCAGACGGGCTATAGACCCAGTCCACCACATGCATTTGATCCGCTATTGTTATCCGTTCACGATAACCAATCTCTAATCGAAGCGTCACGAAATGGAGCCCTACCAAAACAACAATTGTGACTATTTCTATAAGCGATCTTAGCCCTGTCCATGTTTTCGGCTTGAAATGGACAATACACCCCAAACCCGCCAATACTGCAAATTCCAAAAAAGGTGAAGGTTGAAGAACCGCATACCCCAGTAGGCACGTGCCACATCGAAAGAATAGGTATAGGTAACCGCAGTCAGTACCATCCTATAGATGACCGACGCGACCCAGAACACGAAGAAAAGCCAGAATAACGTACGCGACAACATGAAGCCACTAAATGCATAGGTAGGGCCTTTGGCAAGTCGGGTATTCCTGTCCTTGCTAAACCTTTCGCCAAAAACGTTAGCCAAACAAAAACGGAGATGCGCTGTTCATTAAAAACTGCGTTAGTTCAGCGAACTCATTCGTTTTAACCCGTCCGCTTTCAGTTCAAAGCCTAAAAGCATAATTTGCACACATGCAGCAAACCTTTGCTTCCGCAGAACCTCCCCGTCAGATCAGCCCACTCATTTCAAAGCTTTTTCTGACGTTCGCTTGGGGCCGCGCCCCCATGTGTCGGATCACTTCTGATGCCGCAATGCAGCCCATGCGTCCACAGTTTTCCAGTGACTGTCCGGTGGACAAACCATAGAGGAAACCCGCTGCAAACTGGTCACCCGCCCCTGTCGCATCAACGGGCGTGATTGTTTCAACAGGAACCTCGGCGCGTTCATCACCGCGAATCAGAACGACAGGCTCACCACTGCGTGTACAAACAACCGTGCCGCAATCGATGCGTGCTTGCGCCAGTGCGTCTTCAAGATCATTGGCTTCGTAAAGCGAAACCCATTCATCCTGATTGCCAATCACATAGTCCATTTCGCCTTTTACAAGCTGACGAAAATCTGCCCGGTGCCGGTTGACACAAAACGGGTCGGATAATGCGATCCCAGCCTTGCCACCTGCCGCCCGACAAGCGCGCGCAGCAGCGGCAAAAGCAGCTTTGCCTTTGTCTTTGTCGTAAAGATAGCCTTCAAGAAACAACAACTCCGCGTCTGCGGCCACGTCCGCCGAAACGTCCTGAGGGCCAAGTTCCGCCGAGATGCCTAGGTATGTGTTCATCGACCTTTCGCCGTCTGGGGACACAAAGATCATACTACGTGACGTTGGCAGCTCTCCTCCGGCGACAGGGGGGTTTACGAAATCCGTTCCCTCATCAGCCATTGAACGCGCATAAAACTTACCGAGGTCATCATCATGCACACGCCCCATAAAGGCCGTCGTCAGCCCAAGACTTCCAAGCCCGGCAAGCGTATTTGCAACCGAACCTCCCGGTGCTTGCGTCCGACCGTTCATTGCTCCGTACAAGGTTTCTGCGCGGTCACGCTCCACCAGTTGCATGATGCCTTTCTGGATGCCCATGTTTTCCAGAAAGTTATCGTCAGACTGTGTAAGCACATCGACAATCGCGTTTCCGATGCCGACAACCTGATACTTTTTCGTCATAGATTTTTTTCCTCAAAAGGGCAGAGATCACGCAGAATGCAATTACCGCACATGGGTTTGCGAGCCTTACAAACATAGCGCCCATGCAGAATCAACCAATGATGAGCGTGCTGCAAAAATTCCGCTGGAATGTTGTCTTCAATAGCGCGCTCAACCGCGTCAACATCTTTACCCGGCGCAATACCGGTCCGGTTTCCGATACGGAAAATATGTGTATCAACGGCCTGTGCTGGCTGCTTGAACCACATGTTCAAAACAACATTCGCGGTTTTACGCCCTACGCCCGGAAGCGAAATCAATGCTGCGCGGGAAGACGGCACAACACCATCATATTCATCAACCAATATCTGGCTGAGCTTGATGACATTCTTCGCTTTCTGACGGAAAAGGCCGATGGTTTTTATATGCTCGGTTAAGCCATCAATCCCCAACGCCAGCATTTTTTCCGGCGTATCCGCGATCTTGAACAATTCCTTCGTCGCTTTGTTCACACCCACATCCGTCGCTTGGGCGCTTAGCGCGACCGCAACCACCAACGTATAGGCGTTGGTATGATCCAATTCACCTTTTGGTTCGGGTTCCGCGTCCCGAAACCGGGTGAATATTTCATATATCGTATGATAGTCTAATTGCTTTGCCATGCCAGAGGTATGCACAAGCGCGCACCTGCCGTCCAGCCCGTCGATGGCGCAGCTTTCGGGTCGCATTGGCCCCCTGCCTAACCTATCCTGTTTACCAAAGACGGAGCGACCAGATGCAGACCGAAGACAGCTATCATTTTAACCTCATCCGCCGCGCACTGGATGAGATCGACAGCGCGGATCAACCGCTATCGCTGGATGATCTTGCCAAGCGCATGAACATGAGCCCAGCGCATTTTCAGCGTGTTTTCAGCCGTTGGGTTGGTGTTTCGCCAAAACGCTACCAGCAATATCTTGCGCTTGGTCACGCAAAAACCTTGCTGCGGGATAGGTTCACAGTGCTTGATACCGCACATGCGACAGGTCTCTCTGGTGGTGGTCGGTTGCATGACCTGTTTATCAAATGGGAAGCGATGAGCCCCGGAACCTACGCGGCGCGTGGCAAAGGCCTGACGATATATTGGGGTTGGTTCGATGGCCCCTTTGGCGAGATGCTTGCCATGGGAACGGACAAAGGCCTCTGCGGGCTGGCGTTCACTTCGGAATGCGGGCGCGAACATGCAATGGAGGACATGACCTCGAGATGGCCAAAGGCGACATTTATAGAGGCCCCACAATATCTGCAGCCTTGGATTGACGGTGCGCTTGGTGGAACTGAAACGAGGCTTGTCCTTATAGGTGCACCACTGCAAATCAAAGTCTGGGAGGCATTGCTCTCAATCCCTTCAGGTCATGTCTCAACTTATTCCGAAATCGCGCAGGCCGTTGGTGCGCCACGCGCTGCGCGTGCAGTGGGAACAGCCGTTGGCCGTAACCCTGTCAGTTGGCTTATTCCCTGTCACCGCGCGCTAAGAAAATCCGGCGGGCTTGGGGGGTATCATTGGGGCTTGCCGGTCAAACGCGCCATGCTGGCTTGGGAATCTGCACGCTCGGAATCGGCCTGAAAACCTCCTGTTGGCGGTTTATCGCCAAGAAAAAGGGCTTGTTATTCGATAACATCGCCCAATGTATTAAGCAGTGAGTGTACGCAGAGTACTCAGAGTTTATGAGGCAGATTATGATTCGATTTAAGTTACCACTTATAGCCGCAACTGTAGGTGCTTTGGCACTTGCCGGGTGTGAAGACACGGGTGGCGGCATCAGAACCGCAGACGGAGACCCAAATCGCACTGCAAACGGGGCCTTGATAGGCGCTGGTATTGGCGCACTTCTTGGAGGAACGCGCGAAAGCGGCAATGATCGCTTTAAGAATGCAGTTATTGGTGGCGCGATTGGTGCCGGCGTAGGTGCCGTTATTGGCAGCCAGCTTGACAAACAAGCCGCTGATTTGCGCCGCGATTTAGGCAACGATGAGATTGGTATCGTTAACACTGGCAACGAACTAATTGTGACAATGCAACAGGACATCTTGTTTGCAACTGACAGCGCGAATGTCCGTTCCGATTTACAACGTGATTTGCGGGCGCTCGCTGGAAATTTGCTCGATTACCCAGACACAACAGTTGAAGTAATAGGCCATACCGACAATGTCGGTGAAGCTGGTTACAATCAAGGTCTGTCATCGCGGCGAGCAAATGCCGTGGCTTCAGTTCTGCTTGGGCAGGGCGTTCCTTCTTATCGTGTAAGGGCATTCGGCAGAGGTGAAAGCCAACCTGTCGCTTCCAATCTGACGTCCGAAGGCCGGTCACAAAACCGCCGTGTTGAAATCGTGATCCGCCCAACTGCCTGATCATTGTTAAACCAATTCGAAAGGCCGATTCCTAAAAGGATCGGCCTTTTTCATTGTCGTCTTCCGTTGCTGGTCATATGATCTTACCACTTTCAAGGGGTCCGCAATGCCATTTCAAAAAGTTCAATCCGAAAAACTATCCAGCTCTGTCGTACGCCAGATCGAGCTCTTGATCCTGCGCGGGATATTGCGCCCCGGCGAACGACTGCCAAGCGAACGTGAACTTTCCGAAAAGCTTGGCGTGTCACGCCCCAGCCTGCGTGAAGCAGTGGCTGATCTGCAAGATCGCGGACTTCTGAACAGCAAGGCTAGCGCTGGTATCTATGTGGCCAATGTCCTTGGGTCTGCTTTTTCCCCTGCCCTGGTCGCCCTTTTTGCAAGCCATGATGAAGCCCTCTTTGACTACATTGATTTTCGGCGCGATATGGAGGGACTCGCTGCAGAACGTGCTGCGCGGCTTGGCTCGGATACTGATCTCTTGGTCGTCGATACGGTTTTTAAGAAAATGGAAGCGGCTCACACCAAGCGTAATCCGACGGAAGAAGCAAAACTTGATGCGGAGTTCCACCTCGCCATTATCGAGGCAAGCCACAACGTTGTCATGCTTCACATGATGCGATCCATGTTTGAGCTTTTGCGCGAAGGTGTTTTTTACAATCGTCAGGTCATGTTTAAACAACGCACAACCCGTGACACGCTATTGAATCAGCACCGCGCAATTAACAAGGCGTTGCAGGCGCGTGATGCTGCGGGTGCCCGTGTCGCAGTAGAAGAGCATCTCAATTATGTTGAGCAATGCATGTCGGATCAGCAAAAGACAGATCAAAACGAGGCGATTGCGCAACAACGGCTAGCGCACGAGCAGGCACGTTAGAAGCGCGCCTGCGTAAAGGAAAACCCGACCGCGAAGGCCGGGTTTCTAGCTTCTTTTAAGTGCAGTGGCAGCTAGTGTAGTTTCGCGTCCACGTCCGCTATTGCCGCTTCGATCAGCTTGTTGCCTTCGGCAGCGCTCATTTGCTTGGCAATCACATCACCGGCAGCAGCGACAGCCACCACAACCGCGCGATCGCGAACTGCTTTAACCGCAGACGACTGTGCAGAAACAATCTGATCTTCAGCAGCCGCTAGCCTGCGCGCAATACTTGCCTTCAAATCTTCTTTTGCAATCTCTGCAGCGGTCGCAGCCTCAACCTTGGCGGCTTCGATGATGCGTTGCGCCTGATCCTTCACTTCTTCTTGCTTGCGCTCGTAAGATGCGAGGATAGTTTGCGCTTCTTCACGAAGAGCACGGGCCTCATCCAAATCTGATTTTATTCCGTCAGCACGTTTGTCGAGGTGCCCACTGACAATCCCCGGAACTTTGAAGTAAATCAAAACTCCGATAAAAAGCAGGAACGCGATCGACACAACAAAGTTAGTGTTTCCAAGCGAGAAAAACGAACCCGACGCAGCAAAGGCCGGACTTGCCGCAGCGGTAAAAAGGAAAATCAGCTTTTTCATCTTGAAGCCCCTTTCAAACGTGCGGTAACCGCTGAGGTGATCGAGCGCGCGTCAGCAGAACCACCCAAAACTGCAACGATTTCCTTCGCAGCTTCTTTTGCAACTTCCTTGACGTTATCCGCAGCGCTTTCGCGAATAGCAGAAATTGCTTTTTCTGCTTCTGCAGTTTTTACGCCGATCTCTGCATCTGCCTTTGCAATTGCCTTGTCCAGATCAACCTGAATCTCGGCTTTTGTTTCAGCAATGATACGGTTTGCTTCTGCGCGAGCTTCTGCGAGTGCTTTGTTATAAGCATCTTCCGCTTCCACAGCTTTCAGCTTTAGCTCTTCGGCTGCAGCGATGTCATTTGTAATCGTGCCCTGGCGTTCAGCCAGAACCGAAGCAATACGAGGCAGCGCAATACGCGACAGAATGAAATAAATGGCCAGCAGCGTCAGGACGAGCCAGAAAATCTGGTTCGAAAACGTGCTGAAATCAAGCTGCGGCATGCCAACAGCCTCTGCAGCATGTCCTGCAGATTCGGCAGCGTGACCTGCGGTTTCTTCAACCTCTGTAGCCATGTCGTCCTCCTAAGACCTTAGATTACACCGGGCGGGCAACATGCGCCCCCCCGGCCGTAAGGATGGTCCGGAAGATCAAACGGCGAACATAAGCAGAAGAGCGACGAGGAACGAGAAGATCCCCAGTGCTTCTGCGAACGCGATGCCGATAAACATTGTTGCGGTTTGACCAGCCGCTGCAGACGGGTTGCGCAGGGCACCCGACAGGAAGTTACCAACAACGTGACCCACGCCGACAGCTGCACCACCCATGCCGGTACATGCAAGACCTGCACCCACATAGGCACCCATTTGTACGATATCGCCTTCCATAGTCGTTACTCCTTACGTTGGAATTGGCATTAGAATTCGTGATTATTCACAAGACCTTAGTGATGAGGATGCAGCGCATCTTTCAGATACACGCAGGTCAGAATTGCAAAAACATAGGCCTGGATAAAGGACACCAGGGTCTCAAGTGCGTAAATCGCAGTAATCGCCAGGATAGAGAATGGAGAGATCGCAAGAATCGCCGCAAAGCCTGCGAATACTTTGATCACCGCGTGACCAGCCATCATGTTCCCTGCAAGACGAATAGAGTGGCTAACAGGGCGCACAAAGTAGGAAATGATCTCGATCAGCGCCAGAATTGGGCGAAGCACCAACGGTGCCTGAGAGATCCAGAAAATGTTTAGAAACCCAAATCCGTGCTTAACAAAGCCCAGAATGGTAACTGTCAGGAACACGGCAATCGCCAGAACCGCAGTAACAGCGATGTGTGACGTTGTCGTAAAGCTCATCGGCAAGAGGCCAAGGAAGTTCGCAAACACGATAAACATGAACAGTGTCATGATATATGGGAAATAGCGCAGGCCATCTTTGCCAGCCACATCTTCAACCATCTTGTAGACAAAACCATAGGCCATTTCGCCGACTGATTGTGTGCGCGTTGGCACAATGGCACGACGACGTGTTCCAACGACCAGCAACAAAACGATCGAAAGAACGGTCAAAGCCATCCAAAGTGTCACGTTCGTCGGGGTGTACCACATGACCGGTCCGTCGCCAAAAAGAGGCTGAACAACGAACTGATCCATCGGGTGAAATACCAAACCGCCGGTTTCTGCCTCTGCTTCTGCTGACACGTCTAGTCCCTCTTGTCTCGTGTGGCTGCATTTTGTTGCTCAGCCACATGTTCCTCTTGGATCTCCTTGGCGGTGCGAAGCATTGTCCTCACGCCGGCCACGAAACCCAGCAAAATAAAAAGCACCATAAAGATTGGTTTGGTCCCAAACAGCGTGTCCAACCCGATCCCGATGCCAAAACCAATCGCAATACCCGCGACCAGTTCGATCACCATTCGCCAGGCATGTTGTGCCTGAGAATAATGCTCTTCCTTCCGAGGGGCTGGTTCCTGCGCTTTTCGCGCGCCTTCGATCCGGTCTTCAAGCGTTTTCAGGCGCTCGGGGTCGGGTGCATCAGGCATAAAATCGGCCTCTCAGTCAGTCGTCGCAAACTAGAAAGCGGAGCCGCATGAGTCAAGCAACATCGACAACATGAAATTTAGAGTTAAGTATTTGAAACAGCTATATTTAATTTTCGCCACGACAAAGTGTTCACTACGCTTTGCAGGGTAGATGCGTCACCTCACCCCGCCAGCCCATATTCAACCAAATGGTTGACCAATTGCTGAATACCCGATTTACCTCAGACCTATGAACACCAAACTTGATATTGTTTTTTCAGCGCTTTCTGACTCCACGCGCCGCCATATTCTGACGATGTTGCTGGAAGACGACATGGCAGTCACTGACGTGGCAGAGCCTTTCGAAATGTCACTTGCGGCAATTTCAAAGCATCTGACAATTCTTACGCGGTCGGGATTGATCAGCCAGGAAAAGCGTGGGCGCGTAAAATGGTGCAAGCTGGAACCCGACGCTTTAAGGGATGCCTCTATCTGGATGCAAAGCTTTGGTCAGTTCGAAGCCGTGAATCTTGATGCGTTTGAGCGGTTCTTAGAGCGCGAACTGGATAATGACACCGCCTGAGCCAGACGCAAAAAACACGCCACTCAGTGTTCGTCCTTTAATAGCATAAGCAAAGCAACAACGGTTAGTGCAACACCGGCTAGCACCAGGCCCCGTGGCGCACCGTTGCCCAGCGCTAATTCCCAAAGGATAACCCAGCTTGGCACCAGATATGTATACGCCATGACTTTAGCAGATGGCAGGCGCAGGCTCGCGTATTGCAGCAACGCAAAAGATCCGGCACTTGCAAAAACGGCCGTATACACAATCGTTGTCCAGACAATTGTCGGCAATGCCAACCAGTCAGTTTCCAGGATGTCATTGCATCCATAGATTACAAACACCCAGAAAGCCGCGAACATCATTCCAAATGTAAACCCAAAAGCAGGCTCGCCCCGGTTTAGCCGACGCATGATTGACGGGTAAAACGCATGCGCCACGCAGCCCCAAAAGAAAATTGCCTCACCAACACCGATGTTAAAGGCCCACAGCGCCGCGAGATCCGCCTTGAATATCACCCAAAGCGCGCCAATTCCGCCCAGAATTAATGCCCCAGCCATGCGAACTGTCGTTATCTGGCGAAGGATCAAATACCCAAAGCCTGCTGCCATAAGGGGTGTAAGTGTAAAAACAGCAGCCGCCGAAACGGGCGGTGCCGTTTTCAAACCTTCAAACATGGTAACAAAATAAAACGCCATCGTGCCGCCCAGGATCACAAAACGCCAAGGAGCGCGTGCAACCTGTCTGGTAAGCCCACCGGTCGCTGCGGCAATGAAACCCATTAGCGTTGTCGCAATTAGAAACCTGATCGCATTAAACGCGGCTGGTTCAACTTCGTTCGCAACCATTGAACCCAGGCTAAAAGAACCCGCGACCAACGCTGAGAAGCTTAGCATCGCAAAATGTCCGCGCATTTCTGATGTTAGCTTGCTGCGATCGATCCGGGCGCCCTGTGTTGGGCTCATATTGTTCCCCACTCTTTCGCCTTCGCTTTCAAGAAGGTCAGAAATGCCTGTACCTTCATTGTGCGATGCAGGTCGACATGGGTCACGATCCATAGCGGTGAAACCCATTCGGGACGTGGAGGGAATACCTGAATCAGATCATCGTTCTGGCTCGCAGCGAAATCAGACAGGAACCCAAGGCCGCCGCCCGCGCAGACAGCATGTTCAATGCTTTGAAAATCCCCTGCGCGAAAGACGACATTCTCTGGCGGAACATGCTCGTCCAGCCATTTGTAGAAGGGCGCGCGTTTCTGACGTTCTTCCCCTGCAACAAATCTGTGCAGTTTAAGATTTTCTTCACTGTCGGGCAGACCATAACGATCAATGTAGGATTTAGCGCCATAAAGTGCGATGCATTGCGTCACCAGCGGTTGCACGACATTGTCTGGCTGATCCGGAGTTTTACCAGCGCGGATTGCGACATGTGCCTCGCCATATTCCAGGCGAAACACGCGCTCCCCTGTCATATAGTGCACCTTCACATCCGGATGCTCCTGCTGAAACTCGACCAGAACGGGTGCAAGTAAGGGCGACATATTCGCAAGCGAAGTGACCAGCAAGTTACCAGTTACTGACTCTCCCTGGCCGCGTATGCGTCCGGCAAGCTGCGTGAACTGTTCAGCGGTCGTCTGGGCAACCTGCAACAGATCCTGCCCCGCTTCGGTCGCTGTGTATCCGCGCGCGTGCCTCTGAAACAGTTTTGTTCCCAGCTGCTTTTCCAAATGATCTATATGGCGGATAACTGTGGCATGATGCACGCCAAGCACGTCGGCTGCGCCACTAACTGTGCCCATGCGCGCAACCTGAAACGCAGTTCGTATCTCATCCCAGTTTTCCATTACTCTACCTGTGCAATATCCAACATATTATGTTCGAATATCAGCATTGTGTTCATTTTTGCAATACTTAATTTCAGTCTATCAACATGAGGAATTCACAAATGTCACAATCAATTCTACGCATCGACGCCTCTGCCCGCACAGAAGATTCCGTTTCCCGTTCCCTCACCGACAGCATTGTCGCCCGGTTCGGTGGTGCCACCGTTATCACCCGCGATCTTTCGGAAGGTATTCCACACCTGTCTGAAACCTGGGTCGGTGCGACCTTCACCCCACCCGAAAACCGTACAGCACAGCAAGCCGAAGCGCTTTCATTCTCTGACGAACTGGTTGCAGAGATAAAAGCCGCTGACATCATCGTCATCGGCTCGGCTGTCTACAACTTCAGCCTTCCCTCTTCTCTAAAGGCCTGGATTGACCAGATCAGCCGCGTCGGTGTCACCTTTAAATACGGTGAAAACAGCCCCGAAGGTTTGTTGAAAGACAAACGTGTTATCGTCGCATTAGCCTCTGGCGGCACCGCGATTGGCTCTGACTATGACCACTTCACACCTTACCTTAAGTTCGTTCTGGGATTTTTGGGCATAACAGATGTGCAATTTGTTGGTGCGACCGAGCTGGCTCAGAATGCCGACGCGTCAATCGTGGCTGCAAAGACCGAGATCGGCAAACTTGCCGCATAAAACACACCGCAAAAATTCTGACAGGCCCATTCTCGCGGATAGGGCCTGTTGGCTTGACTCTTTCCCGTCTCGGGCCTAAACGACCTCGAACTCCGGAAGTCTTTTAAAGCTTCCGGTCCCTTTGCATTGCGCAGGGATCGCCATCAGTCAGCGCGTTGCGCCCACTGGTGTCGTTGGTTATTGGAGCGTCCCTTCTTAACTGGAGGGGTGGGTTTGAAATGGCAAAGGAGCCGTCGCGATGTTTGAAAATCTGTCCGAACGCCTCTCTGGTGTTTTTGACCGCCTTACCAAACAAGGCGCCCTGAGCGATTCTGATGTCTCAACTGCATTGCGTGAAGTCCGCGTTGCCCTGCTGGAAGCCGATGTTTCGCTGTCTGTCACTCGTGACTTTGTTAAGGCGGTACAGGAAAAGGCCGCCGGACAATCTGTTACCAAATCCGTGACGCCCGGCCAGCAGGTCGTAAAGATCGTCCATGACGAACTTGTGCATGTCCTTGCAGGTGATGAAACCGAACCGGGTGAGCTGAAGGTAGACAACCCGCCCGCGCCCATCCTGATGGTTGGCCTGCAGGGCTCTGGTAAAACGACAACCACAGCAAAGCTCGCCAAACGCCTTTCAGAAAAGAACGGTAAGCGGGTTCTGATGGCCTCGCTCGATACGCAGCGTCCGGCGGCACAAGAACAGCTTGCAATCCTTGGCAAACAAATCGGCGTGGATACACTGCCGATTATCAAGGGTCAGTCCGCCGTTGATATCGCAAAACGCGCCAAACAGCAGGCAACGCTCGCGGGCTATGACGTCTACATGCTCGACACCGCAGGCCGCTTGCACATCGATCAGGTGCTGATGGATGAGGTGCAGGCTGTTCGCGATGTCGCCAACCCGCGCGAAACCCTGCTTGTCGTCGATGGTCTGACTGGCCAGGACGCGGTAAATGTTGCCGAAGAATTTGATGGCAAAGTCGGCATCAGCGGTGTTGTCCTGACCCGGATGGACGGTGACGGACGTGGTGGTGCCGCGCTTTCCATGCGCGCTGTCACGGGCAAGCCAATCAAATACGTTGGTCTTGGCGAAAAGCTGGACGCGATCGAAGAGTTCCACCCGGAACGTGTTGCTGGCCGTATCCTTGGTATGGGCGATATCGTTTCGCTTGTTGAAAAAGCTCAGGAAACCATTGAGGCCGAACAAGCTGAGCGCATGATGAAGCGCTTCCAAAAAGGTCTGTTCAACATGAACGACCTGAAAGCGCAGCTTGAGCAGATGATGAAAATGGGCGGCATGGAAGGCATCATGGGTATGATGCCGGGCATGGGCAAAATGGCCAAGCAGGTTGAAGAAGCCGGCTTTAACGACAAAGTTCTGAAACGTCAGGTCGCCCTCATCCAGTCGATGACTAAAAAAGAACGTGCCAATCCACAGATCCTGCAGGCAAGTCGCAAAAAACGCATCGCGAAAGGCGCTGGCCTTGAGGTTTCTGATTTGAACAAGCTTCTGAAAATGCATCGCCAGATGGCTGACATGATGAAGAAGATGGGCAAAATGGGCAAACGTGGCATGCTGAAGGGTGCGCTTGGCAGCATGTTTGGCAAAGGCGGCGGGATGCCTGGAATGCCAGGCGATATGGACCCATCTGCGATGGACCCCAAAGCACTGGAAGCCGCAGCTAAGAAAATGGGGGGTCTTCCCGGTCTTGGCGGCGGCCCTCTGCCCCCCGGTTTGTCAGGGTTTGGTAAAAAGAAATGAAAATATCCGTCCCCACACTTGAAACAGAACGCCTGATCCTGCGCGAACATCGCGCCGAGGATTTTGAGCCGTTGGCAGAGTTTTATGCCGATGATGCGCGCTGTGCTGGGTTCGGAGGGCCGCTCGGCCGCGAAGACAGTTGGCGCTGGCTCGCGTCTTCTATTGGTCACTGGCAATTGCGCGGCTACGGCTATTGGTCGGTTGAGGAAAAATCCAGCGGTACATTCTGTGGTCTTGTTGGCCTTTGGAACCCCGAAGGCTGGCGCGAGCCTGAACTGGGCTGGGCCATGGTGGCCAACGCAGAAGGTCAGGGAATTGCTTATGAAGCTGCGGCGCATGTTCGTGACTACACGTTCGGCACGCTGAACTGGCCGACCCTCACAAGCAACATCGTACCCGACAACGCGCGCTCTATTGCGCTCGCGGAACGGCTTGGCGCGAAACTGGATGGAAGCTACGACAACCCACATATGGGCCTCGTCCATGTCTACCGTCACCCAAAACCGGAGGCGAGCAATGACAGATGATGCAACCCGCGCCGAAGAGGTGCTGAAGGAACATCGTGAAAGCATTGACCGGCTTGACGCTGTGTTGGTTTACACACTTGCCGAGCGTTTCAAACACACGCAGGCCGTCGGTAAACTGAAGGCACAACATTCTTTGCCGCCATCTGACCCGATGCGCGAAGCAAAACAGATCGAACGTCTTCAGCGTATGGCGCTGGAGGCAGACCTTAACCCCGAATTCGCTAAAGAGTTTTTGAGCTTCATAATTAGCGAAGTCATTCATCACCACGAAAAACATCAGGAATAACAGTCGGCAATTAGTCCGTCTCAATCATCTTAAGGAGAACTCACAATGGCTATGAAAATCAGGCTCGCTCGCGGTGGCAGCAAAAAACGCCCCTTCTATCGTATCGTTGCTACGGACACCCGTATGCCACGCGATGGTCGTTTTATCGAAAAACTGGGCACCTATAACCCGCTGCTCGCTAAAGACAGCGAAGACCGCGTAAAAATGGATCTTGATCGCGTAAAATACTGGCTTGGCGAAGGTGCAAAGCCAACTGACCGTGTGTCCCGTATGCTGGAAGCTGCTGGTGTTCTGGAGAAGAAGACCCGCAACAACCCTAAATCAGCTGTTCCAGGTAAAAAAGCCACTGAGCGCGCTGAAGAAAAAGCTTCAAAAGCTGCCGCTGCTGTCGAAGCAGCTGCCGCTCCTGCAGAAGCTCCAGCCGAGGAGCCGGTTGAAGAAGTGGCTGAAGAAGCCTCTGCTGAATAAGCGGGGCCGGCTGGGTCATGGCGCAATTTTCGGATCAGTTCCGACAAGAGCTTGACCAGTTAATGAGGTGGCGGCGTGATGTCCGCCACTTTCGCACAGACTCTGTCGAAAGTGCTTTGATTGATCGTTGTCTTGCAACCTTCAATCTGGCGCCTTCCGTCGGTTTGTCGGAACCGTGGCGTGTTGTTCGGCTTCGATCGGCAGCGGCGCGAGCCGCAGCACTATCGAATTTCGAATCTGCCAATCAAGACGCACTAAACGGTTACTCAGGTGAAAAATCCGAGATTTATGCCGGGTTGAAACTGAGTGGAATGCGCGATGCCCCAGAGCAATTCGCTGTGTTCTGCGATGAGCAAACCGAAAAGGGTGCAGGCCTTGGCGCAGCTACGATGCCAGAAATGCGCCGCTATTCTGTTGTCGCGGCCATCACGCAATTCTGGCTGGCTGCACGTGCTGAAGGGTTGGGTGTTGGCTGGGTATCAATCCTCGATCCGGAACAACTTGCTCGTGATATTGATATTCCGGAAGGCTGGGCATTAGTTTCGTATCTTTGCGTCGGCTGGCCCAAAGATGATATGGAAACACCAGAGTTGGAACGTGCCGGTTGGGAAGACCGACGCGGTCATTTGCCTATCGTAGACCGTTAGAGCGCTTTAAAGCCTCTTGCATCAGAACCGCGCGCTCCGCGCTTAGGGCTAAGGGATAACCGATGTCAGACCGTATTTGCGTAGGCGCCATCGCTGGTTCTTATGGAGTAAAGGGTGAGGTTCGCTTGAAAAGCTTTTGTGCTGATCCAGAGGCAATTGCTGACTTTGATCCGCTGTTTTCGGAAGACGGAACTCAAAGGTACTCCGTCACTCTGACACATGTCGTCAAGAATGGGTTTTCCGCTAAAATAAACGGCGTTTCCAACAAGGAGCAGGCGGAGAAACTGCGCGGTATAAGGCTATTTGCTGATCGCGATCAACTGCCTGAATTACCGGACGATGAATTTTACCACGCAGATTTAATTGGCCTGACGGTTTTGGATACCGGAGGCAACGTTCTTGGCCGCGTTAAGAATGTGCAGAATTACGGGGCAGGCGATTTGCTGGAAATTGAAGGTTCTGTCTTGGAAAATACGGTGCTGCTTCCTTTTACCAAAGAGATTGTCCCAACGGTCGATCTGGCTGGGGGTCGCATAATCGCGGATCCCCCCGAGGGGATCTATCCGGAATGACCCATCTTTTTCCTGTTACCGGCATTCATGTTGGAGTTTCACGAGATGAGTAATAGCCCATCCAAATCTCATGGCCGTCTCTCCATATCTGCGACGGCAACGCCTCGCGAACTTATTCAAGACAAACCACACCTGAAAGACGCGTGGACCGTCAAGATCGTCACGTTATTCCCCGAGGTTTTTCCCGGTGTTCTGGGGGCATCTCTTACCGGAAAAGCGTTGCAGGAGGGGCTGTGGCGACTAGAGACTATTGACCTTAGACCATTTGGCGAAGGCAAGCATCGCAATGTTGACGCCCCGCCCTATGGGGGGGGTGCCGGGATGGTCCTGCGCTCCGATGTTGTTGCAAAGGCGTTGAAACACGCTGAACGGGATACACCGGTGGACCGCGCAAAATGGCCAGTGGTTTATCTTTCACCTCGCGGCAAGCCCTTTACACAGGCAATGGCGCAAGAATTTTCAGAGGCCGAAGGAATGACTTTGCTTTGCGGTCGTTTTGAAGGCGTGGACGAACGCGTGATCGAACATTTCGATATCACGGAAGTCTCGCTTGGTGACTTTGTCTTGACAGGCGGAGAGATTGCAGCACAGGCCTTGATTGATGCGACAGTCCGGCTTATACCGCGCGTGCTTGGGAATCAGGAATCTACCGAGGACGAATCGTTCGCGGCTGGATTGCTTGAGCACCCGCAATACACGAAACCAGCCGTTTGGGAGGGTCGTGAGATACCGGAAATTCTTCTTTCCGGGCATCACGCGAAGATAACCGATTGGCGGCAGGTTATGGCCGAAAGGCTAACTAAGGAACGTCGACCTGACCTCTGGCGGGCTTATTGTGAAGAACACGATAGGGACCCGGTTGAAGACCAAGAGCTATCGGGGCGCGCAAACCTTCGTGGAAAAACCACGAGCAAAAAAGGATCATAGCGATGAATCTAATCGCACAACTGGAAGCCGAGCAAATTGCAGCGCTTGGCAAAGACATTCCAGATTTCAAAGCGGGTGACACTATCCGCGTTGGGTTTAAAGTGACAGAGGGCTCGCGCACGCGTGTCCAGAACTACGAAGGCGTATGCATCAGCCGTAAAAACGGCAACGGCATTGCTGGCGCGTTCACTGTCCGCAAGATTTCATTTGGTGAAGGTGTTGAACGGGTCTTCCCGCTGCACTCCACCAACATTGATAGCATCACCGTGGTTCGCCGCGGTCGCGTGCGTCGTGCGAAACTTTACTATCTGCGTGAACGTCGTGGTAAATCTGCACGTATCGCTGAACAAACAAATTACAAGCCCGCGTCGGCCAAAGCGTAAGGACGGATAGAATGAGAAAAGACATCCATCCCGAATATCACACGATCAACGTCAAAATGACTGACGGCACGGTCATGGAAATGAAATCGACTTGGGGCAAGGAAGGCGACCAATTGGCGCTGGATATTGATCCTACAGTACACCCTGCATGGACCGGCGGCGGCACGCGCCTGATGGACACTGGCGGTCGCGTCTCCAAGTTCAAAAAGAAATACGAAGGTCTGGGTTTCTAAGCACCCTATACCTGCTCTTATTGCGAACGCCGCTCCTCTCGGGGCGGCGTTTTGCATTTTCATAAAGTTTTTTGCTTACAATTTGTAGGCTGGGCAGCTTGTAGGTCAGATTGTTATGCCACCACCTACCTGCGCTCAAACCCATTTGCTTGCATCAGCGGCAGACGAGACTTGAAGATCGGAACAATCATCGAAAGTGGTCTGCTATGACGTCGGGGGCCTTTTTCCTTGCCGTTTTTCAAAGACGCCAGATTTGACTGTGCCTTCTGGTCAATTCCATTCAGATTCGCCCGCTTTATTGCGTTTTCAAGGCCGACCGGAGCTTCCTGACTTGACCAAAGATTAGCATGTGAAGGTTTGCCCATCGCGACATCTATCGTGATCGGGTTTCCCTCAGTATCGGAAAATTCAAGATCACCGACGGCGCTCTTTACTTTTGTTGCAACGTTGCTCGACTTTTTACGCCCTGATTTTGGAATGACACAAACGAAAATCCCATCTCCGACATATGAGATTTGCAAATTCGGGCTGTTGATCGCATCGGTTATGCAACCGGCAACGCTGTTGACCAGACTTCGAAAATCACTGGATGGAAGTGTTTGGTGGATCGTTTCGATTTCGATAATCTTGAAAGCAACAATCTCCATCGCATAATTACCCATGGGTAACTTCAGAAGGCGATTTTCCAACTCGGTGATATCAACCGCTCCGGTCACCTCTTCGAGGTCGAATTTTTCATCAAGCCTTAGGCTATGCAGACCATCCAGCTGTTCTTTCAACGCTTCCGCATTCAAACGCGCTTCACGTTCCTGATGGACCACATGACTCAACCCATCTGCCGCCCGAATACGAGCGCCAAGTTCCAACCCATGAAACGGTTTGGTTATGTAATCGGTCGCTCCGGCGGCAAACGCACGATCTATATAGCATTGCTCGGATAAGGCGGTGATCATCAGTACCGGAATGTTGGTATATTCTTCGAAACTGCGAATGGTTTTGCACAGCTCGATTCCATCTTTTCCTGGCATTCTAATATCGAGCAGGTAGCAATCGAACGGGTCCTGCGTATTGTTGATAAGCGCCAGTGCCTCGTCTGCAGAGGTTGCGACTGTGATATCGGTGTAGTCCGCATTTACCAGTGCCGACTTCAGAATCTCCAGTGCGATTTCATCATCGTCAACTGCCAGGATCTTCATATCGTCCACTCCAAATATGGCATGCAGAGCCCTTCTGAATGTGCCATCTGATCGTCTTTGATTCTCTCATAATCACGTAGATACGTTGTCCCCGTTGCCTGTATGGAAACAAAGTTTGGTCTAAATATGGCAAAGCGACATTTTGTAAAATCCTGATACGCTGGTCTCTGCCCAGTTATTTCTGATCCATATCTACAGCAAACACCAATCGTAATACGCTCTGTTTCGGAACCGAAAAATGACTTCCGGTGCCTGAAAATACCCCGGCCTAAAGTGGCAGATAAATGCAATTTCACAATAAAACCACATAAGTCCGCCTTGTGCACTGCTGTGGCTTCCCATAATGAAAAACACAACATATAGTTAGCATGTCCATAAGGGCGCGCTTTTTTACGTTGCTGGGAAGGGATATCTGGCTTGGCGCATATCATCGTTGTCGGGAATGAAAAGGGCGGATCAGGTAAGTCGACGACGTCTATGCACGTGGCAACTGCACTTGCGCGGATGGGTCACAAGGTTGGCGCGCTGGATCTGGATCTCAGACAGAAAACATTTGGCCGGTATATCGAAAATCGGAAAGCATTTCTAAATTCGCAAGGATTGGACCTGCCAGTTCCCGATTATCACGATTTGCCAGAAATTGACCGGTCATCGCTACAACCCGGCGAAAACATCTATGATCATCGCTTGTCAGCTGCTGTGGCGACGCTGGAGCCCGATAGTGATTTTATCCTGATCGACTGCCCCGGTTCTCATACACGACTGTCTCAGGTTGCACATTCGCTGGCTGACACATTGATCACACCGTTAAACGACAGCTTCATTGATTTTGACCTGCTTGCCCGGCTGAACTCTGAAACGGGCAAAATCCTGGGTCCATCTGTTTATTCTGAAATGGTATGGAATGCGCGTCAGCTACGCGCACAGGCCGGGCTTCCACCAATTGACTGGATCGTTGTTCGTAACCGACTTGCGGCGCAGCAAATGCACAACAAAAAGAAGATGGGCGAAGCGCTCGAAAATCTGTCTAAACGCATCGGGTTTCGTATTGCGCCCGGTTTCGGAGAACGTGTGATTTTCCGGGAACTTTTTCCACGCGGATTAACGTTGCTTGACCTCAAAGAAGTTGGGGTTGAGCATCTTAATATTTCAAACGTTGCTGCCCGTCAGGAAGTTCGCGATCTTATGAAAGCGCTGCATTTACCGGGCGTGACCGTGAATTTCTAGGGAAAAGCCTTTCTGGACAGGACTCTGTTCTGATAGTTGGGGTGCAAGCCACTGCCAATCGACAGCCAAGAAAAAAGGGCGGCCTCGCGGTCGCCCAGTTTAATTTGTTGGAGGTCACCTTCAGATTGCTACCGGCGTGGCGGACGGACATATCGCTGAATAGAAAGTAGCGAGACTTCGCGACCTTCAGACATCTGGTCCCGAACAACTGCAATAGCATAGATGCCAGAGCCGACCTTCTTCACCATCCGGGTTGTAGGTGCGTCCGGATTGCTAAGGCTTTCAGCAACCTGCATTCCGGTGCCTTCATAGTCGAACATTACGAGCCTCGACGAGTCGCCTAATGAAACGGCGTCTATGACAACAAGACTTTCTTCTTCGACCGAGAACAGAAACCACTGTGTACCCACAGCGGCCACGTTGTCACTCCGCAGGGTCCGATCAAGCAAACCCAGATCGGTGAAAACAATACCGCTACCTGATGGCGGCAAAAGCTCTCCCAGTGCATAAGCCTCGGCCAACATTGCCTCAGCGGTCATTTCCTCGATAGTGACAGAATAAGAACCTGAACCTTCCCCAGAAAATGGGCTAACTGCCAAGCAATATTGACCGGCTGGCAAAGCGACATCCGGCTGGATGCGGCTGTTCGTTCCGAGCCCTTCTCCGTCATCCGAGGTGGAAACTTCCGCTCCTTCCGCATTGTACAAACCAAGGACCGTATCGAAATCATTGCTACGTGCTGTCAATCGCAGTTCAATCGGTTCTGTTGTTTCAAACCGATAGAACTTGTGCCCACTGCTCAGGGTCTGGGCAAAATTCTGTGCTTCAAAACCTGAGCTAAGGCTTGTCGACAAATCGGTTGTTGCATTTGGATCGCCGCACGGATCGGCCGGTGCACCGCTTCCAGCACCTCGTGAAGCAGCCGCTTCAGACCATTCTTCCAGCGTCAGGTTGAAATCTCCGCCGCTGGTGTCGTAACTGCTAACCGAAACGCAGTAGTCCCCGGCAGGCAATACATCCTGAAAACCCAGGTAGCTGTCAGTGCCGCCGCCGCTGTCATCATCCGACCCAAGTTCTGAACCGTTACCGTCTTCCAACGTTAGCAGTGTATCAAAATCACTGCTGCGCACACCAATACTCAGCGCCATCGGCTCTGCAAGACTGAACGCAAAGCTGTCATTTCCTGGGTTACGACCTTGAAGAATCTGCGCCTCAAACCCCGGAGCCAGCGTCGAGTCCAGCGTTACGAGCCCCTCGGCAGAATGGCACCCACCAGCCCCGGCAACAATTCCGGTACTTACTGTTACGGGGATCGTCGTGAAGAAGCCTTGCGGCAGTTCCCCAACCGCAGGGGGAACTTCAGTCAACGTTCTGATCTGAGCACAATAGACACCTGCCGAAAGCGCAGCCCCTAACCGCGAGTTTAAATCTCCTGCACCATCATCGTCAGAGCGCACCATCCGGCCACTGTCATCGAACAATATGATAATCGGGTCAGCTTCGCCTGCTGCGGTTTCCACCGTAATTCCTGTATCGGACTGAATCGTAAGTTCCAGATAGGCCGGTTCACCTCGCGCGATATCAATCAACGTATTGATCGGCTCTGCACCTTCCCCCGTGATAGAATAGCTGCCCTGCGTCAAGGCGAGGGGCTGACCACAGAAGCCTGCATCCTGTGCAAGGACGCCCGTACCCATAAACATAAAGGCGAAAAAAGCGCACAGTTGCGGTTTCGAAAAATTTTTTGTTTTGAACATGTATTCGCTCACTTTCCTAATGAATAGGCCTGGTTTGCATAGCGATGCATTACTTTCTAACGGTCGCTGCCGCACATTATCAAAAGAACCCGTGGGCCATGCGTTTGTCAAATGATCATCTGATTTTTCGCACCTAGCACAGAAAATTAGCGGTCGCACAAAATGCCTGTCAGACAGAAGTGACCCTTCTGGCAGATACCTGCGTTTTCCAAATAAAACAGACGATGAAGATACCGCTCAAGATCAATACAATCGTTGGCGCAGAGGCGCTTCCGATAAAAAAGCTAAAGTAAACCCCCGTGAGACCCGCGAACATTGTTAATAATACCGCCAAAACAAGCATAAGCTCGAACCGCTGCGTCAAAAGAAACGCGATAGCGCCGGGTGCAATCAAAAGACCGATCGCCAGAATAATCCCAACCGCTTTCAGCGTCGCAACAATTGTCAGCGACAAAATCGCGAGCAAACCGTAGTGCAGCAATTTAACATTCAATCCAGCTGCCTGCGCTTGCGCTGGATCAAAGGCGTGCAACAGGAAATCGCGACGTTTCAGTACTACGATCACAGCAACGAAAAGCGCGATTAGGCCAGTTGTCAGGATATCGCCCCAGCTTACGCCCAACATGTTTCCAAACAGGATATGATCCAGATGCACATCAGTTTCGATTTTTGTGTAGATAACCAATCCGAAACCGAACATGCCCGAAAACACCACACCCATGACTGTATCCTGTTTGATGCGGCTATTGTCCTTCAGGAAACCGGTGGCCAGCGCACAGACCATTCCAGCACCAAAAGCACCTATGATGAGCGGAATATTAATCAGATACGCCAGCACCACTCCCGGCAACACCGCGTGGCTAATTGCATCGCCCATCAGGGACCATCCCTTCAGGACCAGATAGCAAGACAACAGCGCAGTCGGCACCGCGATAATTGTGGTGATGATAAAGGCGCGGATCATGAACTCGAATTGAAATGGCAAGAGCAGTTCTTCAATCATGCCCCACCCTCCAATGCATCTGCGGAACGGCGGCGTGCGGCAAGATATCCATGCTTGGGTGCCAGAAAAAAGGCAGTTAAGAATATCAATGTTTGCAGGCAGATGATAATTCCACCTGTCGCGCCATCCAGAAAATAGCTTGCGTAAGCTCCTACAAAACTTGTGATGGATCCAATCGCCACGCTCAACATCAAGAGTCGCGGAAAGCGATCCGTCAGCAAATAGGCTGTCGCCCCCGGTGTCACCACCATTGCGATAACAAGGAACGCACCCACCGTTTGCAAAGCAGCAACACAAGACGCCGACAAGAGCGTGAAAAACAGCACTTTCAAAAGATCAGGTTTCAACCCAATCGATCGCGCATGGTTTTCGTCAAAAAACGCCACCATTAGGTCTTTCCATTTCAACAGAAGAATTGTGAGCGAGACAAACCCGATAACTGCCAATTGCAGTGTATCACCCGGTGTGATCGCCAGGATGTTTCCAAGCGTGATCGTTTGAATGTTAACAGAAGTCGGCGAAATAGAGACCATGAACAACCCGAGCCCGAAAAACGAAGTAAAAATCAGACCAATTATCGCGTCTTCCTTAAGCCCGGATCTCTGGTTCAGAAATAACATCGCCCCGGCCGCCAGCCCCCCTGCCAGAAAGGCACCAAGGGCAAATGGTAATCCCAGCATATAAGCCCCAGCAACACCGGGCACGATAGAATGGCTAAGCGCATCCCCGATCAGTGACCATCCCTTGAGCATCAGATAGGCGGACAGAAATGCACAAACCCCACCCACAAGTGCGCTGACCCACATCGCGTTGATCATGAACCCATAGGTGAAAGGTTCCAGCAGCATTTCCATCAGCTTTCGCCCTCTGGCTTATCGTCGTAAACAACGAAGGGCCGTTCATCATCGGTAATAACCGTAACCTGACGGCTGTCGTCATCGTCATGCAAGTCTTTGCCACCCAGAACAAAATGACGCAACACACCGCCAAAAGCGGCCTCAAGATTCGATTGTGTAAAGGTTTCTTCTGTTAGGCCGTGTGCCAGCACGGTGCCTTTCACCAGAATTGTACGATCACAAAATTCAGGAACAGACCCAAGGTTATGGGTCGACACCAACATCACACGGCCTTCATCACGCATATCACGCAACAGCGCGATGATAGCATCCTCGGTCTGCACATCGACACCTGTGAAAGGTTCATCCAACAAGATGACTTTGCCGTCTTGCGCCAAAGCGCGTGCAAGAAAAACCCGTTTACGCTGCCCGCCAGACAGTTCACCAATCTGGCGGTGCCGGAACTCACTCATTCCAACTCGGGCCAAGGCCTCTGTCACCGCGCTCCGGTCTTCGTCACGTGTCATCCGCATAAAGTTCATGTGGCCATAGCGGCCCATCATAACCACATCTTCAACCAGTACCGGGAAAGACCAGTCGACTTCTTCGGCCTGCGGCACATAGGCTACGATGTTTTTCTTCAACGCCTCTTTTACCGGCATTCCAAGGATCGAGATTTCACCCTTTGCTACCGGCACAAACCCCATGATCGCCTTGAATAATGTTGACTTTCCAGCCCCATTCACCCCTACAAGCGCTGTTATCGTTCCTGTCGGAATCTCAAAACTGGCGTCTCGCAACGCCGTCAGTCCATTGCGATACGTGACCGTTACGCCTTGTGCGAAAATACCTGAATCAAGCGGCGCCAGCATTGGGATGTCCTATTCAGAATTCGCAGTCAAACCTGCAACTATGGTTTCAGAGGTTACACGAAGCAAATCGAGGTAACTAGGCACGGGTCCGTCCGCTTCGGTCAGAGAGTCAACATAGAGAACACCGCCAAACGCCGCCCCAGTCTCACGGGCCACCTGTTTTGCCGGGTCGCTAGAGACAGTGCTTTCGCAAAATACTGCGCGAATGTTGTTCTCTCGCACACCGTCAATCACCTTGCGCACCTGCTGAGGTGTCCCCGTCTGATCTGCATTGATCGGCCAGAGGTAAAGCTCCTGCATCTCAAAATCCCGGATCAGATAGCTAAAAGCCCCTTCGCAAGTTGCAAGCCAACGTTCACTTTCCGGCACCGCAAGAATGGCGTCCCGCAAGGGTGCAATAGCGGCAACCAGTTCTTGTTTGTAGGCTTCGGCATTCGCCTTATAAATTTCTGCGTTATCAGGGTCATACGTCACAAAGGCGTCCCGAATATTGTCGACGTAAATGATAGCATTGTCCAACGACATCCAGGCATGTGGGTTTGGCTTTCCGTCATAGGCCCCTTCGGAAATACTGACCGGCTCAATGCCTTCGGTCAAAACAACGCTTGGAACATCAGAAAGGTTGCCGAAAAACTGCTCAAACCAAAGTTCAAGGTTCATCCCGTTCCACAAAATCAGATCCGCGTCCTGCGCACGCAAAATATCGCGTGGCGTCGGGTCATATCCATGAATTTCCGCGCCAGGTCGGGTGATCGATTCCACGACTGCGGCATCTCCTGCCACGTTCGATGCCATATCAGCAATAACGGTAAAGGTGGTTACTGCTTTGAATTTTTCTGCTGCGGTTGCAGCCGTACTCACGACAATAAGAAAGGCAGTCGCACTTGTCAGAATTCTAACGATTTTTTGCATTGGGTACCCTTTTGCCCCAAAGGGCTTCGCCAATTGATTATGAGAATCGTTCGCAACTGTCAACTAGATTGCGAATAATTTGCAAAAAGAAACCGTCAGTGTTCTCCGAATGAAAGGATATCAAGATCAAAACGATTTTAATCCAGCAATCTGGTATAAATGTCTGTAAATCAGTTGTTTTACCAGTTTCCAAAAATATCCCCGCCGGAGGCTTCTTTGTCCTCCCCCAGCGGGGCGTCGAATTAAAGTTCGCGTCAGATACAGTCTATAAACAACTGTTTCATGTTCTCAGAATTCAACTCAACCGGATTTCCACCGCAACTCGGATCGTTCAGCGCCATTTCGGTCAGCGTATCGATCTTGTCGGTGCCAACACCCATCTCCGATAGTTTTTTAGGGATGCCAAGATCATCGTTCAGTTTCAGCACATAGCCGAAAAATCCGTTAAAACCGCCGGAGATGCCCAAATACGCGGCGGCCTGATTGAACCTGTCTTCAATCGCGGGCCTGTTAAACGTTAAAACCGGTGGCATTACGACAGCATTCGTTGTGCCGTGATGGGTGTTATAGACCGCGCCAATCGGATGGGAAATTGCGTGAATAGCGCCAAGCCCTTTTTGAAAGGCTGTCGCACCCATCGCTGCCGCTGACATCATATGCGCCCGCGCCTCAAGATCATTTCCATCTTCGTAGGCCCGTGGCAGGTAATCCTTCACCAATCGCATCCCTTCAAGCGCGATACCCTGGCTCATCGGATGGTAGTGCGGACTGCTGAATGCCTCGACACAATGTGCGAAAGCGTCAAGCCCTGTACCAGCGGTGATGAACTTTGGCATTCCAACTGTCAGTTCCGGGTCGCAGATCACAATACTTGGCAAAACCTTTGGGTGAAAAATTATCTTTTTCACATGGGTCACACTGTCAGTGATCACGCTCGCACGGCCCACTTCTGACCCGGTTCCCGCTGTTGTTGGCACGGCAACAATGGGCGCTATCGCGTCTGCGTCCGCGCGCGTCCACCAGTCGCCAATATCTTCAAAATCCCAAATCGGGCGCGTTTGGCCGGCCATGAAGGCAACCATTTTACCAAGGTCAAGGCCCGAACCGCCACCAAAGGCGATAACACCGTCGTGGCCGCCTGTTTTGTAGACCGCAACACCATCCGCGAGGTTCAGCTCGTTCGGGTTCGGGTCCACTTCGGAAAACAGCCCTCGCCCAAGGCCTGCAGCCTCCATGATATCAAGCGTCGTCGCCGTGATCGGCAACCCGGCCAACCCCTTGTCCGTCACCAACAGCGGTTTCTTCATACCTGCGGCCGCGCAGGCCTCGGGCAATTCCTTGATCCGGCCAGCACCGAATTTCATTGTGGTCGGGTAAGACCAATTTCCGACGAGATTCATTTCGTCACCTTTTTCAAATGATATGATTTTGGCCGGGTCAGGTTATGAAAACCAATGACGCTTAGCGCGCCGCCCCGACCGGTGTTTTTGCACCCGGTCCAACAAAGGCCCGGATCAAGATAATCAGCCCTGTTCATGAAGACCGTGCCTGTTTCAACCTCTGCGCCAATCCGGCTTGCCCGTTCTACATCCTGCGTCCAGAGCGATGCTGTCAGGCCGAACTCACTGTCGTTCATCAACATGATCGCTTCTTTATCAGATGATACCTTCATGATCCCAACAACAGGCCCAAAGCTTTCATCCCGCATCACCCGCATTTCGTGAGTTACGTTTGTCAGAACTTGCGGCGTCAAATAGGCACCACTGTCATCTTCGGCAAAGGTATCAATATGCGCAGTCGCGCCCATCGCCAAAGCTTCGTCAATTTGTGCGCGCACCTCTGCTGCAAACCGCACATTCGCCATCGGACCAAGTGTAGTTTCAGTGTCCAGCGGATTACCAAGCTTATAGCCTTTTACAATCGCCACAGCCTTTTCAACAAAAGCATCAAAAAGGCTTTCATGAACGTAAATCCGTTCAATCCCGCAGCAACACTGGCCTGAGTTGAACATCGCCCCATCGATCAGCGTATCAACCGCTGCGTCGAGGTCAGCATCTTCCATAACATAGCCCGGGTCTTTACCGCCAAGCTCCAGCCCAACACCAGTAAAGGTGCCTGCCGCAGCCATTTCCATTGCCCGTCCACCGCCGACAGACCCGGTGAAATTTACAAATCCAAAGGATTTGGCTGCAATAAGCGCAGACGTCGTGTCATGGTCCAGAAACACATTCTGGAAAACATCCGCTGGAACTCCAGCCTCTGTAAAGGCGCGCACCATCCGCTCGCCAACCAACAGGGTTTGCGTTGCGTGTTTCAGCACCACAGTGTTCCCAGCCATAAGCGCGGGGGCAACCGTGTTGATCGCTGTCATGTAAGGATAGTTCCAAGGGGCCACCACCAGAACAACCCCATGTGGTTCGCGCTTGATGACCCTTTCAAAAGCATTGCTCTCTTCCACCACGATCGGCGCCAGCGTATCCTCAGCGATCTTCGCCATATAACTGGCGCGTTCATTAAAACCGCCAAATTCGCCGCCGTACCGCACCGGACGCCCCATCATATGGGCGAGTTCCGGCACAATCTCGTCACTCATCTCGCCAACACGGGCGACACCAGCCATGACAAGATCAACACGTTCTGCCAACGGTCGCGCAGCCCAGGCTTTTTGCGCAGTCTTTGCGCGTTTGACTACGGCTTCCGCCTCTGACTGAGACAGTACAGGACGGGTGGCATAGACCGATCCATCAATCGGTGAAATGCATTTCAGTTCTTGCGTCATATTATCCCCAATCACGCACGTTCAAAGCCGCGGGCGACTTCGTAATCCGTCACCACACGGTCAAATTCTTCCAGTTCCCATTCAGCCGCACGGCAGTAGTGATCCACCACATCTTCGCCCAAAGCCTCACGCAGCATCTTGGAATTCTTCAGCGTTTCACGTGCATCCCTCAGGTTTTGCGGAATGAAGCCGGAGTTGCCTTCGTAAGCATCGCCAACTGTCGGCGGATCCAGTTTCATCTTGTCTTCAATACCTTTGATCCCCGCCGCAAGCTGCGCCGCCATTGCCAGGTAAGGATTGAGGTCTGAACCACCGACACGGCATTCAACACGCACCGCTTTTGTCCCATTGCCACATAGCCGGAAACCGGCTGTCCGGTTGTCGACCGACCAGATTGTGCGGGTAGGTGCAAAGGTTCCTTTCTGGAACCGCTTGTAGCTGTTCACATATGGCGCCAGAAAATAAGTGTAGTCAGGCGCAAATTTCAGCAGACCCGCCATGTAATATTTCATGATTTCTGACATGCCGAGCTTGTCGTTCTTGTCAAAAAACGCTGGTTTTCCGTCTTTCCAAAGCGACTGATGGACGTGGCTGGATGACCCAACTTTTTCATGGTGCCACTTGGGAAGGAAGGTCACCGCATGCCCTTGCTGCCAGGAGATTTCCTTAACAGCGTGTTTGGCGATCGTATGATGGTCCGCCGTATCAAGTGCCGCGGCATATTTAATGTTCAGTTCTTCCTGGCCTGTCTCCGCTTCGCCCTTTGTATTTTCCACGGGAATGCCAGCCGCATACAGGTGGTTTCGTATCGGGCGCATCACGTGTTCTTCTTTGGTCGTCTGAAGAATGTGATAATCTTCATTGTAACCTGAAATCGGTGCCAGATCGCGAAATTTGCTTTTGCGGATTTCGTCAAAGCTTTTCTCGAACAAAAAGAATTCAAGCTCGGTCGCCATCATTGCCGTCATACCCAATTCGTCCAGCCGGGCAATCTGGCGCTTCAGAATAGCGCGGGGTGAGTGGGTGATGTCCTGATAGGTGTGATGATCCAGAACATCGCATAACACCATTGCAGTGCCTTCGAGCCAGGGAACCAGCCGAAGCGTATCGAGATCGGGTTTCATGACATAATCGCCATACCCGCTTTCCCAACTTGTCGAGGCAAAACCGTCCGGCGTTGCCATTTCGAGATCGGTCGCCAGCAGATAATTACAACAATGGGTTTCTTCCCACGCGCTATCGACAAAATGCTGCGCCAGAAATCGCTTACCCATAAGGCGGCCCTGCATATCCACGATACAGGTCAGAACCGTATCAATTTCACCAGATTTTACGGCGGATTTTAAAGCGTCAAAGGTCAGATTGCCGGGCATGGTCTGTATCCTGAAAATTGGAGGTTAGGGGTGCCCCGGAGGCGAACCACCGGGGCGCTTGTTTTTAGCCGAACGAATAGGGCGGGCCAGCTTTGCCGAGCACTTCGTTATAATCGCGGAAGATCTGGACGATTTTCGAGTGAATTTCGCCTTCCTGTGCTATTTCGTCCCAGAAAGTGACAGCCGCGTCTTCAACCGTTTTCCACTCGGCTTGTGGAATTGAGCGCAGTTTCAGCTGATCACCCGTGGCGCGCAGACGTGCCTCGCCACCCCAGTACCACTGGTTGCGATAGGTGTGACCCGCTTCGATCCCGGCCATCACAATTGACTTGAGATGCTCGGGCAGATCGGCCCATTGTTTCTGGTTCACAAAGAACGACCCAATCCATGCGCCCGAGATGTTGTTGGTCAGGAAATAGTCAGTCACATTGGCCCAGCCGACTGTGTAGTCTTCGGTGATGCCAGACCATGCCATGCCATCCAGCTCGCCGGTTTGCACGGCCACTTCGGCATCCTCGTAGGGGATCGATACTGGAATAACGCCAAACTGGGCAAGGAAACGCCCGGCGGTCGGGAAGGTGTAAAGCTTCAGACCGTCAAGATCGGCCAGTGATGTGACCTCTTTTTTGGTGTTGAAGTTACACGGGTCCTGACCTGCAGCCGACAGCCACGCAACACCGACCTTTTCGTATTCCGAGCGCCAGATGTCGGCCAGCCCGTATTGCTCGAACAGCACCGGCACATCGAGCGCGTGTTTTGTCGCCAATGGGAAATAGCCGCCAAACACCTGCAGAGGCGTGGGCGATGCCATTGAATCATCATCGGAATGAACTGCGTCGATCGTGCCACTTTGGAGCGCCTGAAACAGCTCACCTGTGGGAACAATCTGGTCGGCATAAAACAGCTCGATCTCCATCTCGCCGTTGGCGGCGGTGTTGATGTAGTCGATGACTGGCTTGGTAACAAACTCGCCCAGGGCCGCGCCAGCATAGGTCTGGAAGCGCCATTTGATGGGGGCTTGTGCATGGACAATGGCCGGTGTGGCCAAAGTTGCGGCACCGCCAAGTGTTGCGGCGCGTAGAAATGAACGTCTGGTCGTCATGGGACTCTCCTTAGTTGGGTTTCATCGGGATGCTCCGTTGGCGGAGTTCTTTTGGTTATTTTCCGTAAACATAATTAGGTAGCCAGAGGGCGATCTGCGGAAAGATCATGACCACAGCCAGGGCGAAAGCCATAACAATCACAAACGGCACGATAGAGCGGTAGATGTCCCTTATCGTGATCTCAGGCGGCGCCATCGCGCGCATCAGGAACAGATTATAACCGAATGGTGGGGTCATATAAGCGATTTGGCAAGTGATAGTGTAAAGCACCCCGTACCAGACCAGATCAAAGCCCATCGAGCCGACCAGAGGTACATATAGCGGTGCCACGATCACCAGCATTGCGGTGTCGTCCAGAAACGTGCCCATCAGAATGAACGACAGCTGCATCAGGATCAGGATTGTCCAGGCGTTCAGACCCAGTTGTTGGGTGAAAAGATCCTCGATTGCCTTAACCGCGCCCAGCCCGTCAAAGATTGCGCCAAAACCAAGGGCGGCCAGAATGATCCACATAAACATGCATGAAATCGCTAATGTCTGACGCACGGAAGTTTCAAACACCTCGCGGGTCATCCGGCCTTTCAGGACTGCCGCCAAAAACGCGGCCATTGCTCCGATGGCCGAACTTTCGACCAGTGAGGTATAACCCTTGACGAAAGGCACCATCATCACTGCGAAAATCGCCAGAGGTAGGACGCCAGCCCCCAAAAGGCGCAGTTTTTCGGCCATCGGCACATTGCGCTCGTCTTCGGGTAGCGCAGGGCCAAGATGGGGCTGCAGGCGGCAGCGCACGTAAATGTAGATGATGAACATCGTGGCCATCATCAGGCCGGGAATGACCCCGGCCAGCCACAGCTGTCCCACCGGTTGGCGTGCGATCATCGCATATAGCACCAGCACGACCGAGGGCGGAACTAGGATGCCCAAACTTGACCCGGCCTGAATGACGCCGGTGACCATGATTTTGTCATAGCCACGCTTCAGAAGTTCAGGCAGGGCGATGGTAGCCCCGATGGCCATGCCTGCCACGCTGAGGCCGTTCATTGCCGAAATCAGCACCATCAACCCGATTGTGCCAATCGCCAACCCACCCCGAACAGGGCCCATCCAGACATGGAACATCTTGTAGAGGTCATCGGCAATTTTGGATTCGGACAGCACATAACCCATGAAAATAAACATCGGCAGTGTCAGCAGCGGATACCATTTCATCAGCTTCATTGCGGCCGAGAAAGGGATGTCGACGCCGTTGTTCCAACCCAAAAACACGGCGGAAGCTGAGGCCACAAACCCGATGGCACCGAATACCCGCTGCCCGGTCAGCAGCATCAGCATCATCGAGCTGAACATCAGAATGGCGATCATTTCATAGGGCATCAGAGAGCCTCACCGCGGATACGCCCGATGTCGCGAAAGAACTCGGCAAGAGATTGTAAAAGCATCAAAAAGACCCCGATGCAGAGCAGGGATTTTACCGGCCAGAGATAGGGGCGCCAAGGGCTGTTGCTGCGCTCCATGAAGCCCAGCTTGTCGCCGGCGGCATCAAAGCCCTGAGAAAACAAGGTACTCAACAGCTCACTCAGGAATTCGTAGGTTGTTGCATTATAGGGTCGGCCTAATGAGTAGGCGAATGAGTTAATACCGCCGTAGAGAAGCACACCAAGATAGAACATCAGGAAAAGCACGGTGAAGGCATCAAACCACGCCCGTTGCCGTACCGACCAGCCGCCATAAAAAAGATCCATCCGAACGTTCGACCCCAATTGTAGCGAATAAGGTCCGCCCAGGACGTAATAGGCGACCATCACGAACTGTGCGGTTTCCAGCGTCCAGTGTGAAGAGGTGAACAAAGTTTTGGACACCGACGACCACAAAAGAACACCCACCAGAACAAACAGCAGATACATCGCGAACCGCCCGATAAAATAGTTCATCGCGTCTATTGCGCGAATGTAGCCAAGGATAACTCTAGGCATGATGGGAGGTTCCCATTATTACAAGGCCAAGTTCTTTTAGCGACGAAGCGAGCAAACCAAGCAATTCATCGGCAATAGCATCTTGCGCCGCCTCCGTTTCCAAAAGATCGTTTCGAACTTCGATCATTACGTTCATCAACCCATGTTCTATGCCATGAATTTTCAACGAATGTGTCACGCCATCAGCAGGGCCATACGGAGAATTCCTCTCGACAACGCGGGGGGCTATCAATTCTGACTGCGCGAGCATCGCATCTGCGACGCGGCTATCTGTGTCGTGCAAAATGCCAATCTCGACATTTCTTGGTTTGCCAAAATAAAGCGGCGTGAAACTGTGAATCGTCACGAGCACGGTTGGAATCGCGTTTGATTCCCGGGCTTCCAGAACCTCGCCCACAGCATTGCAGAACGGAACATAAACCTGTTCAACCCGTGCCGCCTTGTCTTCATCGTTTAAACCCTGATTGCCGGGAACCTCGATCAACTCGGACTTTTCCGGCATCGCGCCTGGTGATTCAGGTGGTCGATTGCAATCGTACACCAGCCTGGAAACTCGTCCCGCAATAAGCGGCGCATTAAGTGCTTTTGAAAGACGAGCGGCAAGAGCCCGTGCGCCCGGATCCCAGACCGCATGACTGTCGCGTGTAGCGGGGCTTAACCCAAGATTATTGTATGCTTCCGGAATATGTGCCGAGGCATGTTCACAAACCAAAACAACAGGACCAACCCCATCGGGGTTCAGCACCTCGACGACAGTGCTGGACTGTTTTGTATTCGTTCCGACCAACTGGATTCCCCCGCCTGATAAAATACTTTCCTTTCTTTCACGATCTGTCAATATATTTTCACACGCTGGTCAAACACAAAAACCCAACTTAGAGTGAACGCATAAAATTTAGGGAAAGCCTTTGCCGAATTCCTCGCAAACAGTGCGCAGTCTGATCCGCAGCCGGTATGAGTCGCTGACTCAGACAGAACGTAAACTGGCCAATTCCCTTCTGGAAAACTACCCTGCTGCCGGACTTGCCTCGATCACAATTGTTGCAGAGAATGCCGGCGTATCGACCCCAACCGTTGCCAGGATGGTTCAAAAACTTGGCTTCAAAGGGTATCCCCAATTTCACAAAGCGTTACGGGAAGAGCTTGAGGCGCAGGTTTCAGGGCCGATAAAAAAACATGAGAACTGGGCAAGTGAAGCGCCGGATTCTCATATGCTGAATCGATTTGCAGATTCAGTTATGCATAATCTCAGCCAAACCCTTTCGCATGTTGATACCGAAAAGTTTGATCAGGCGGTTTCCGTTTTGGCTGACAAGGAAAATCAGCTTTTTGTTGTAGGAGGCCGAATTACCCGCGCGCTCGCCGACTATACGTTTACGCATATGCAGGCGATCCGGCCAAGGGTCACCCATATGACGTCATCCTCGGCCACCTGGCCGCATTACGTGCTTGATATGGCCGAGGGTGATGTCCTGCTTATGTTCGATGTACGGCGCTACGAAACCAACCTGCTGCGTCTGGCAGAACTTGCTTCGTCCCGGGGGGTAAAGGTAATCCTGATTACCGATCAATGGGCCTCTCCCGTCGCGAAAGTCGCCGACCATATTTTTAACTGTTGGGTCGAAATCCCTTCGGCTTGGGATTCCAATATTGCCACGATGATGCTGCTCGAAGCCATGATCGCTGCGGTACAGGAAAAAATCTGGCCCGAGACCAGAGAGCGGTTTGAAAGATTGGACGAGTTATTCGACATGACACGTCTGTTCCGCAAATTTAGTTAGGGGCGCTGAAATTTTAGGTAATATGCACGAATGAATTTGAACAATTGTTAGTTTTGATTGAACCGAATCGCAAGAAAGTTTACCAATTGGTCAAAAGTATGAAATCAAATCCAACGGGGGTAAAAATAATGAATAATTTAAAGACCACATCTCAGCTGTCCGGAATGACGCGCCGAAGGCTGCTGGCAACCAGCGCGGCTGCGCTAACGATGACCGGTATTGTCGGCCTTCCCGGTCGCGCGCTTGCTGCCGAACCGCTTAAAGTAGCTGGCATCTACACAGTCCCGGTCGAGCAGCAATGGGTCAGCCGAATTCACAAAGCTGCTGAAACCGCTCAGGGGCGTGGTGATATCGAATACACCTATTCCGAAAATGTCAGTAACACCGATTATACGCGTGTGATGCGGGAATACGCTGAACAGGGATATCAGCTCATCATCGGCGAAGTTTTTGGTGTAGAACAAGAAGCGCGCGAAGTCGCGGCAGACTACCCCAATATCGCTTTCCTGATGGGTTCCAGCTTCAAACAGGATGATGCGCTGGCGAATTTCTCTGTGTTCGACAACTATATTCAGGATGCGTCTTACCTGTCTGGAATTATTGCAGGCTCGCTTACCAAAGCTGGCAACATCGGCATGGTCGGGGGTTTCCCGATTCCCGAGGTGAACCGGCTGATGCATGCCTTCATGGCTGGTGCGCGTGAGATCAACCCTGATATCACCTTTCAGGTCAGCTTTATCGGCAGCTGGTTTGATCCACCCAAGGCTAAAGAAACTGCCTTCGCGATGATCGAACAGGGTGCAGATGTTCTGTATGCCGAACGCTTTGGTGTTTCAGACGCGGCACAAGAACGCGGCGTGCTTGCCATCGGCAATGTGATCGACACGCAATCCGACTACCCTGATACCGTTGCTGCCTCTGCTCTTTGGCACTTTGAACCAACCTTGGATAAAGCCATTGCAGAAGTGCAGGCAGGCAGCTTCACCGCTGCTGACTACGGTGTCTATTCCTTCATGAGCGAAGGGGGCAGTTCCCTTGCGCCGCTCGGCACTTTCGAAGGCAAAGTTCCGGAAGATGCTCTCGCGCTGGTAGCAGAGCGCGAAGCTGCAATCAAAGACGGCAGTTTTTCCGTCGAAATCAACGACGAAGAACCGCGGTCGTCATAAATGGCTAAGCAAAGTGAGGCGCAGGTTGTCCTGCGCCTCGACCGTATCACCAAAACCTTTGGTGCTTTGGTCGCGAATGACGCGGTCAGCCTCGACCTGCACAAAGGCGAGGTAATAGCGCTACTCGGTGAAAACGGCGCGGGTAAGACAACGTTGATGAACATCCTGTTCGGCCATTACACCGCCGATACAGGGAGCGTTGAAGTGTTCGGCCAGGAACTGCCACCGGGAAACCCACGAGCTGCTTTGGCCGCAGGCGTAGGCATGGTTCACCAGCACTTTACCCTTGCTGACAATATGACCGTGCTGGAAAACATCGTACTCGGCACCCAACCCTTATGGCGTCTGGGTTTTGACCGGTCTGCAGCCCGCGCACGCATTATTAAATTATCCGGTGATTTTGGCCTGACAGTTCACCCTGATGCGCGTGTCGGCGCATTGTCGGTAGGTGAGCGACAAAGGGTGGAAATACTCAAGGCGCTTTACCGCGATGCACGGATTCTGATCCTTGATGAGCCGACCGCCGTTCTGACACCTCAGGAAACCGATGACCTGTTTGCAACGATGCGCAAGGCTGTCGATCTGGGTTTGTCGGTGGTCTTTATTTCGCACAAGCTGCACGAAGTTATGGCAATCTCAAGCCGTGTCCTTGTGCTTCGCCACGGCCGTCTTGTTGCCGAAGTTTTGACAGAAGGAACAGACCGCCACGCCCTCGCAACACTGATGGTTGGAGAAGAAGTTACACCTCCGAAAGTTGCAGACTCTACGGCTGGCCCGGCTCTGATGCGGCTTCAGAATGTTTCGACTGCTGATCAGGGCAGCGCGCCTGGTTTGAAATCGCTGTCGCTCGATCTAAGAGCCGGACAAATCATCGGCCTTGCCGGCGTATCAGGCAATGGACAGTCCGCACTTGCCGACATGATTGGGGGTTTGACAACACCGCTTTCCGGCACAATAGCCTTGGAAAATTCCGAACCTGTTAACTGGACGCCACGCGCCGCAGTATCAGCGGGCATAGCCCGTATTCCTGAGGATCGGCACAAGACCGGCACGATCGCAGATTTTGATTTGACCGAGAACGCGATCCTCGAGAACTATTCCGAAGCCCCTTACAGCCGAAAAGGCTGGATGAATTGGCAAAAGGCCGAGGATTTTTCGAAACATATTATCGACACCTACGACGTCCGTTGCCCGGGCCCTCAGACACGTATTCGGCTGCTTTCCGGCGGAAACATGCAAAAGCTGATCCTTGGCCGGGTACTTGAGCAGTCTCCAAGCATCATTCTGGCTAATCAGCCTGTACGTGGTCTTGATATCGGGGCTGTCTCCTACGTGCATTCGCGCCTGTTGGATGCCCGCGCTGGCGGCGCTGCGGTATTGCTTATTTCCGAAGATCTGGAAGAGATCATGGCGCTGTCCGATGTCATCCACGTTATCTCCGAAGGCCGCCTGTCACCGGGTTTCCCACGCGGTAGCAAGACGGCGGCGGAGCTTGGTGTTTGGATGGCAGGACACGGTTTTGACGAGGAGGCCACAAATGCGGCTTGAGCCCGTTGCGAACCCTACAGTCACGCGCACTCTGTCGCTTCCATTGCTGGCCTTGACGGTTACGGTCTTTGTCGCCTCATTTTTAGCTATGTTGGCTGGGGCCAATCCGTTTTCGGTTCTGGGGTTGATCATCGATGGCGCTGTTGGTTCCAAGTTCGCGGCGCTTGAAACCTTGAACCGCGCCACACCGCTGATCTTTACCGGGCTCGCGGTCGCGGTCGCTTTTCGCGCGCGGCTTTGGAACATTGGGGCGGAAGCACAGCTTTATGCTGGTGCAGTCTTAACTGTACTGCTGGGAACAGGGGCACTTGCCTGGCCGTCTGGCCTGCTACTTCCAACGATTGCAATCTGCGCCATGTTCGCGGGCGCTCTTGTTCTGCTTTTGCCTGCCTATCTCAAAACCCGGTTTGGCGTGGACGAAGTTGTTACGACCCTGCTTTTCAATTTTGTTGTGTTGCTTTTGGTATCAATGCTTCTTGAAGGTGTGCTCAAGGACCCGATGGGTATGGGCTGGCCAAAATCGGCCCGCTTGATCCCCGAGGCCCGGCTGCCGCGCATCGTCGAAGGGCTGCGCCTGCACTGGGGATTTGGGCTGGCCATCGTATCCGCCGCGGTTGTCTGGATGATCCAGACACGGACCACGCTAGGGTATGAAATGCGCGCCGTTGGATTGAACCAGAAAGCCGCGCAATTTGCCGGAATCCCGGTGAACACCGTCCTTATCAAAACCGCACTTTTGTCAGGTGGGCTTGCAGCCCTCGCCGGGTTTTCCGAAGTTGCCGGACTTAAGGGCAATCTCACGCTCGATCTGTCACCAGGGTTTGGCTACACCGGCATCATCGTTGCAATGCTGGCCTTTTTGAACCCGATTGGTGTTGTTGTATCTGCACTGTTTGTTGCTGGCATTTTCGTCGGCGCTGACAGCATGAGCCGCGCCGCGGGTGTGCCTACCTACATCGCCGATATTATGCTCGCCACGGCCTTGTTGCTGATGGTGCTCGCGATCATGCTCACCCGTTTTCGCATTGTCAGGGAGTAAGGATACATGGAAATCTTAGACATCCTGATTTCTGCAAGCTTCTGGACAGCAGCGATCCGTATCGCAAGCCCCCTGATCTTTGCAACGATGGGAGAGCTTATTTGTGAACGCGCAGGTGTTCTGAACCTAGGCATCGAAGGCATCATGGTTGTCGGCGCATTCGCGGGCTGGATGACGGTTTATTCCGGTTATGGCCTTTGGACCGGTGTGGGCGTCGCCATGCTGTCTGGAATGTTGTTTGGCCTGATGCACGGCATCCTGACCGTGCCATTTGGATTGTCACAGCATGTTGTCGGTTTGGGGATCACCCTGCTCGCAACATCCCTGACCTATTTCAGTTATCGACTGGCGTTACCAGAGGTCACAAGCCCACCAAAGATAGAAGCGTTTCAACCCCTGCCGATCCCCATATTGTCAGAAATTCCGGTCATTGGCCCAGCGCTATTCACCCAAACACCGCTAACCTATCTGGCCTTTGTCTTGGTGTTGGTCCTATCACTGGTGCTTTACCGAACGCCGGTTGGGCTTGCCTTGCGCGCAGCAGGGGAAAACCCGTCTGCGGTTGATGCACAGGGGCTGTCGGTTAGCGGAATTCGTATTGGGGCTGTGATGGTCGGCAGCGGTCTAATGGCCGTTGGCGGGGCGTTTCTGACCATGTCTGCCTTCAATTCCTTCTTCTTTGAAATGGTAAACGGGCGCGGATGGATTTGCATTGCGCTTGTGGTTTTTGGGGCGTGGAAGCCTAGTAAGGCACTACTTGGAGCAATTCTGTTTGCCGCGTTTGATGCGCTGCAGATCAGAATTCAGCAAACGCCACTTGGTGCCAATGTCCCTTATCAAGTGTTTCTGATGATGCCTTACTTGCTTTCGATCCTCGCGCTTGTGGCCATGTCGCGGCGTGCAGAGGTGCCTGCAGCCCTGATGGTGGCGTTTAACAAAGGGGAGCGCTGATGTTCGATATAATCGTAAAAGGTGGCACCCTGCCCGATGGGCGCATCACTGATATCGGTATCAAGGGAAACCGGATTACCGCTATCGAAAGTATAGAAGCGGAAGCAAGACAGGTTATCGACGCCAGCGGAGACCTGGTCAGCCCGCCACTAGTTGACCCGCATTTCCATCTGGACGCAACACAGTCCTACGGCATCCCGCGCATCAATGCTTCGGGTACATTGCTGGAAGGCATCGGCCTTTGGGGTGAACTGAAAGAGATTATGACGCTTGAACAAGTCCGCGACCGGGCGCTTGCCTATTGCGATTGGGCCGCAAGCATGGGGCTGCTGGCGATCCGCAGTCATGTTGATGTCTGCGATGACAGGTTGATTGGCGTTCAGGCGTTGCTAGAGGTTAAAAAGCTGGTTGCAGACTATATTGACCTGCAACTAGTAGCCTTCCCGCAAGACGGCCTGTACCGAAGCCCGACCGCACTGGAAAACACGATCCGGGCGCTTGATATGGGCGTAGATGTGGTTGGCGGCATTCCGCATTTCGAACGTACAATGGCAGACGGGGCCGCATCTGTTCGCGCTCTTTGCGAGATTGCAGCAGAGCGCGGACTTATGGTCGACATGCATTGTGACGAAACGGATGACCCAATGTCGCGCCACATCGAAACACTAGCCTATGAGACTCGACGGTTGGGGCTGCAGGGCCGGGTTGCGGGTTCGCATCTGACGTCAATGCATTCGATGGACAACTATTACGTCTCGAAACTGCTACCTCTGATACAGGAGGCCGAAGTGGCAGCCATACCAAACCCACTGATTAACATCGTTTTACAAGGCCGTCATGACACCTTCCCTAAACGCCGCGGCATGACCCGTGTGAAAGAAATGCTGGCCATGGGCATTACTGTGGGGTTTGGGCAGGATTGCGTGCTTGATCCCTGGTATAGCCTTGGAACGGCAGACATGCTTGATGTCGCCTTCATGGGCCTGCACGTGGGGCAGATGACCAACCCAGATGAAATGCGCAAATGTTTTGACATGGTGACGTTTGAAAGCGCCAAAATCATGGGGCTTGAGGATTTTGGGCTTCGCGTTGGAGCAAAGGCATCGCTTGTGGTGCTCGATGCAGGCAACACGATCGAAGCGCTGCGCTTGCGTCCCGACCGGCTTTGGGTCATTGCGAATGGGAAAGTGATTTCAAGACAGGCGCGCAACGACGCGCAACTTTCTTTGACCAACCGCCCGGATTCCGTGCGACGACGCCATTCCGCGCATCTTCCGCAGACTTAGAGATACCCGAGAAGTTGCGCTACTCAAATTACTTCGCTTAGCGTCTGGTTTTTTCGTATCATGCAATGACCCTCTTCGGTTGTGTTTACTTTGTCTGAATACCGCCTTTGATGTATCATGTTGAGATATTCATTTTTTTCAGGAGTATTCCACCATGTCCCTAATTCAGACTGTTGATGAAATATTTGATGACTTCAGGCAGCTTGAACAACATATCATCGAAGAGCTAAATCCAGAATTTGAGCACAGTTCGGTTCGGCTCCTGAGCGAGTTTGCGCCACAAGAAGAACTGGAAACGATACGCACGAGGGTCTACTGGCTGATCCAAGAAATTCTTGAAAAACTTGAGTCATTGCGTAATTCGCTGGCGCACATTCAGAATGGTGAAAACTCCGAAGGTGTGAAAAGCGAAATTCTGGAGTTGCAATCTCTGCTTGGGCGTCTTGCCAGCGTGATAACCCGGATCGAAAATCTAATAGCGTTGCTGTCCGCGCGAAACGCCCCACAGAATGCTCCGCAAGCGGGGTTTTGGAAAAAGACCAAGAAAGTGTTTTCCATTATCAAACGTTGGCTTCAGGGAATTTCCGGACAGCTTTGGCAATTGCTGAGCAGATTGATGACACCAAAAGAATGGAAACTCGCTGGCGAGTTAGGAACTGGCGTGTTTGGGTTAGCGAAAGCGCAAGTAGAAGTCACGTTCGGTTAGAACACGCCTGACTTTGCGACGCGCAATACATGCGAGCTTTTCTGCAACACACTCAATTCGCGCTTTCGGCTTACCGAATGACGTGAACCCCACATGGTGCGTGGCGAACAACACGTGCAGCGGTAGACCCGAGGAAAAAATCCTGCAAACCCGGCCTGTGCGATGCAATCACAATAAGATCGCAACCATGCCCGTCAGCATACTCCGTAATTGTTGTCCCGGAATGGCCAGTCACAACCTTGATCTCTGCACCAGGTACACTTACGGCTTCGGTTTTCAGACTTACCTCAGCCTCTTTCGCATTTTTCGACAACTGCCCTTCCGGCAAATATTGCGAAACATAGGCAGGGATATCTTCCAGAACATGTAAAACCGTAATTTTCCCACCGTCGGAAACCAGCTTTTGGGCGACTTCCAATGCTTTGGCTGTGTTCGGGCCGTGATCAAGCGCGATCGGAACCAAGATATTCTCATACATAACAGCATCTCCTTACAGAATGGCCTAGTTTGCGATGCTACCTAACGGTCTGCCATGATCTGTATCAACCGTTTTACAGGAAGCGTTATGACCATTTTTACAGGTTTCTGAAGTATTATCGCAAACGAATACCTATGCATACATTGCATTCCGGCAATGCAAAAACAGTGAATTGTGAATCAAATCCAAAAGTCCTAGATGAGCCCTACCAACCGACGCGGTGTCGGCTGAAACAAAAGTAAGGAAGCGCAAAATGTCTATCGCAACAGCAACACGTTCTGTGCCTCTCGGAGCAGTCACGACTTTCCGTCTGGTGAACGTATTTGAAGAAGTAAAAGACACGATCATTTCTTGGAATGATGCACGTCAAACTCGTAATGCTCTGGCTAAACTTTCAGCGTACCAGTTGGCTGATATCGGACTGTCCCCAGCAGTTCGCTAGTAAGACATTCAATACTGGAATTCGAAGAGAGCTGCGCAAATGCGCGGCTCTTTTTGAGTCTGTGACCCCATTTCTGCATTGAAATGAAATCAATCGATTTCATCGAGTGCCTTGATTGCGGCCCGATCAGATATCGGAAACGCGGTTCAGGATTGGTTGCAATAACATTTCAAACTCGCGGGCCCCTGTTTTCGTCGAAAACAAAAATCACCCTTCATTCACTTTTCCTAGCGTGCTTTCGAAAAACCGGGTTGGAAGGCTTAAGCTTTGCGATGCAAGATTCTGCCCACGCTATCCAATGTGACAGAGGTCGCCCTTCCAGATAATAGTCACCAGTCGATAGTTGAATTTTCAACGAGCGAACGAAATCTTCAAGGCGTCTGCTTTCCGAACTATCGTTGTTTTTTGACTGTAACTTCTGCCTCCATCCCTGACTCACTTCACCAAAGAATGGAAACCCACCTCGCCCACTTTGTTCCAGTTTGTACTGCAAGCGCTTTAGTTCGCGTTCTACGCTCCAGCGAAAATTTATGGGTCCCGACGCCATAATCTCGCGAACAATGACCGGAAGAAGGGCTTCGGCTATTACGTGTTTTGATTCCACCCATTTGGGATAGCCTCTTCCATGAATGTGGTTCTCAAATTTAAAGATAAGAAACCCCGTTGGTTTGTTCCGGAATAAGCCGGCAGAAAAAGGATTGGCGAGACGCGTTTCCGAGCAATCCAAAAGTTCTGCTCCTTTGTTGTGAACGCTGACAAAACATTTTTGCATCTTTTCAGTAACTGAGAATTCAAGGGTTTCACCTGAGATGGCGAGCGTGAGTTTCCCAGATGGTTCTGCTCTCTCAACGCATCCTCCTTCAGCCTCGACAGCGTCAAGCAAGGAGCTTGTTACGAGAAGCCTTCGTTCTTCGCTCTCAGTCAAATCTATCGGAATTCCGGTCCGGTGAGTACCTGCCTTGCCATCCAGTAACGCCCCTACCCAGCCTTCCATTTGAGGGTGCAATGACTCAAGCGACTGGCAAAGTTCCATATCTAACCTCGTATTAAAATTTAAAATCCATCTATAAATCATAAGCGATTTACCAAACAATTCTAAGGTGTCCTTTTAGACAGGTTTTGTTTGTAAGATATTGTTTTTGTTTCTTTATTCGGGATAATTTCGGCTGAATAAGACTTCTTTGTGGCAGAGATACGGCGACACCATGCTGGAAACAATGAGCAGCAGAAACGGTGCCATCTGTCAGCACAACACAAGGGTTCACCGATGCTAAGCCGTTTGTTGTTAGTATCCGATTTCAGCGGATCGCTTAGCACCTACTATTCTGAAACCTTAGAAATGTTCTTAAGTCTGACGTCGTCGCCGCACCCCATCTCATCGGTGGTTCGTTGATTCTTCCCGGCAATTGAACACCGGATAAGTCTGGGAATCTGAAGAGCCGTCGCGCTGGTGCCCTGAAAGAGAGCTGCACCAAAGTGCAAAGGCTCAGAATTTTCTGAGAGGTACGGGACGCGAGGGCTGGATGCGAGCGGAGCGAGCAGCGAAGCATCTTACTGTTCGGGATAATCTTTTAGTTGTACGTCAATTCGGCAAATGTGGCTGTCGAGCCAATTGTCTATCGTATTTAGTAACTGTAGGGCTCGGTCCCGTTCAAAACCCAGTTTCTAATAAGCTTCGTTTTCTTCTGTAACAAGCTTTGCAAACGTCTTGTGTTCAGCTCTATTTCGCGGGGCAACCGGGCATTTATGAGCGAGCATGCACTTGTCTTCAAAATCAAAATGCGTCTTCGAGTAAACACTTAGAAACTCGACGTAACCTTCGTATGTTCTCAAGCCGAAACCGTCTTCCAAAGAGCTTCTAAAATCGTCCGAAAAGGCGAATAGTGTTTTATGTTGCTCATCAATTTCTTCATTACCGGTCGAGTAATTTTCTTTCCACTGCATAATCTTAGGTGCTTTCAATAAGTTACAAACTAATTTGAAATTCTAGATTGGTTTCTCTCTGCATTCTAACTAAGCCAACATACGCGGAATGCTTCTAGAAATGATATATCCTTCATTTTCTGGCACTTCACCTGCAGCGTGTATCCGGCTTCAGGCATTGTCTACCCGAGTGGAAATTCGGAGTGCTTTTTCGTCTGTGACGTTCTTTGGAGAGCCAGAACGAGTTCTCATCGAGAAAGAATAGCCATTTATTCAGACTATCACCAACCGCCACTTGATTTATATCAAGTACGAAATGCGCGATCGATGTTAGCAATGCTATGGGGTGCTTAGCCGTGGGGGTTTTTGTTCGCGCGTTCCCTAGTGAGAATCTCTTCGACGTTTTCTAGGCACCCTACTTTTTTCCGATCGGCAACTTAGAGGCTGAAGCGTCTGGCAAAGATCGTCAAATTCCGCATACATCCGACATATAACATGCAATCGATCAACACCTGCTTTGCGGGCTTTTCGGACCTTGGTGAAGCAAGGTTGAATGCCCAGTGTTTTGGCCGTTTCAGGCCTTTGCCATGATCAACGCGGCGGGAACAGGTACTTCAAATCCGACATCCGATTTGTGCATTTCTTCAACCATCTTTTCCATTGTCGAACGAATTGCCTCGATGGTCTTGCTGGGTTGAGCTGCAAGCAACATGGCCATACGAACCGTGGCCTCGGAATAAATTTTGAAAAGCTGATCGGCGGAATCAAGGCTCCAGACGCAGCTAACAGTGCCGTGTTTCACATCTTCGAATCCTGCGTCCTCAAGCATCTCTCGAGCTGTATCTTGTCGAGCAAACTGAAAGAAGTCGGGTTGCGCAGGCGCGCCCTTTGTCGGATCCGCATGAGCCATAAATGCACCAAATACAATCTTGAAGGAAGGCGATGCGCCTGGGCCAACCCAAGCGGTCATCCCGAATGTTCCGCCTGGTTTTAAAACGCGCCTTGCTTCGGCGAGTGCTCTGGGTTGGTCCGGAAGATGCATGATACCGCAATTACAGAGAACGGCATCAAAGCTCTGGTCGTCGAACGGAAGGCTTTGTGCATCACCGTTTTTATAGGTCGCGTTTGGAGCAATTCTCTTTGCGTACGCCAGCATTTCCTCTGAAAAATCGAGCCCCGTCACCTGACAGTTTAGATCACAGAGTTTGGCCGTCATCGCGCCGTGACCACAGCAAAGGTCCAAAACAGTGGACTCAGGCGCGGGAGAAGCGGCTTTCACCAATCCGAGCATAGCTTGATCTGCCGCCATGGCGAACTGCGAGACATAGCTATTTGCAACATCTGGTTTCGTCCACCCGGTCTTTTCTGCAATTCCAAACGCTTCGAATTCACCCATTGCTCAGCTCCTGAAGACTCGCTTTACAATTACGCTTTATTCCGCAGTTTACTTTACTGTATAAACGCTCGTTTGTCAGCAGTTGGCGCTTTGCGTCAGTTTGTACGCAACCTAAAATCTGGAAGAAGAGGCTTAAAATAGTGATGCCCTGCAATTGGGCGAATGACGACTTTGCTAGGTTGGCATTTCTATAGGATGCTACGTTTTAGCAACTTTTCAGGTGGTCCGGTGGAGGCGGATTTCTCTGGTTATCCATTCGATCCTCCGAGAAACTATTGGGGAATAGGGGGGATCTGATTGGTCAACCAAATCGTGCTGTATGTTTTAAACGCTAATTTTGAGATTAATGGTGCACCGAGAGTGCACATGACTTGCGTTCCCACGTATAGCAGTATGTGCCAATAATCCTTTGCTATATAATGATTTATAGCGCATCTTGTTTCTGAACGTATCTGGGTATATCACCTAAAAGGGTGGGTAAAAGGGTGGGTACCAATGCGCCAGTTAAACAAATTATCTCCTGCATTCGTTAAGTCTGCCCCGGCAGGAAAACACCCGGATGGGGGTGGGCTTTACTTCGTTAAAGGTGTTGGCGGCTCAGCCCAATGGATTTATCGCTATTCGATTGGCGGGAAGCGGCACGAAATGGGCTTGGGTGGTTATCCAAGCATAAGTGTGGCCAGCGCTCGCAGGGAGCGCAGTAAGTGGGCGGATGTGCGCGCCGCTGGTAAAGACCCCATACGAGTGAGAGACGCCCAACAAAGGGAAGCGTTACGCGGGCGCCACACCCTAAGCGAAGTCACGGCACAGACTTTCGAGGCAAGAAAAGCCGGGCTGCGCGATGGCGGCAAAGCTGGGCGCTGGCTATCCCCGCTTGAAGTGCATGTTTTGCCTGTTCTTGGCTCCATGCCAATCGATGAAATTAGTCAGCAAGATATTGTTAGGGCGCTTAGGCCGATATGGAACACAAAGCCCGTTACCGCAGATAAGGCAATCAACCGTCTGGGGCTTGTTTTAAAGTATGGGGCGGCGTTGGGCCTGCCAGTGGATCTAAATGCTAAAGAAGCGGCAAAGGCTTTAATGGGTGAGCAAAACCACAAGGCCGAAAATATCCCCGCGTTGGATTGGCGCGAGTTACCTGAGTTCTATTCAAGCCTCAATGAAGGAACCCCCACGCATCTTGCTTTGCGGCTTCTCATTTTAACAGGGCTTCGTTCTAAGCCCGTTCGGTTTTGTCACATCGACCAGATTAACGGAGACACATGGACGGTGCCAGAGGGCTTGATAAAGGGCCGCGAGGGGAAAACACAAGCGTTCAGGGTTCCCTTATCCGGCGAGGCGCTAAGAGTGATTGCGGTGGCAAAAGAGCAGATGCGCAACGGCCTTTTATTTCCCGGCAAGCGAAAAAGTGTAATTTCTGACATGAGCATGTCTACGCTTATGAAGCGCAGAAATATGAAGGCGCGGCCCCACGGCTTTCGTTCTAGCCTTAGAACCTGGATGGCAGAGGCTACAGAAACCCCGTTTGATGTTTCGGAAACGATGCTAGGTCATGCGGTAGGCTCTAAGGTTGTTCGATCGTATAACCGGACAGATTACCTGGAACAGCGCAGGGCTTTGCTGGAGCGCTGGGCTAATCACTGCACTGGCAAAGCAATAGAAACAGATAGAGTGGCGGTGTTTGGGAAAATGTAATCTCTCAAGCCAGATGTTTCTCGTGCGATTACCGCAGAATCCCGCGGATTCCCCCTTGCCGTACATCTGAAAAAAACATTACTTGACAAGCATGATGGCTCTCTGAATGCCAGAGAACCAGATGAAAGTAGAACCCCAAGACGTTTTCGTTTGGAGACTAAGCGTCTTGAGGCTCGATATTGAAACCCCAGACGGGGCAAATTAGGACAACGCCTAATGATGGTAATATACGCACGCCGTTTAAAATTTGCCAAGCGCCAATTTTCATGCCGTGTGAAGTTATCGCCCCGTCGCAGCCAAAAAGGATTTCACAATGGCTGACGACAATACCCCAAAATACATTCGCATAAATGATGCGGTAGCTCGCTATTCGTTATCTCGCTCCACCTTCAACCGTGCCCTGAAAAATGGCGACCTTCCTTCCATAAAAAAAGGCAAGGCAGTTCTGTTGGAGGTTGCGAAAGTTGACGCGTGGATTCTTGGAGTGCCCGTGTAATGGGCACGGGTTTCTCTTATGATCGATATGATCGTTCGGCACGCATGATGCATCACGCGCTAATTCTCAATGACTTTCGCGCGTGGGAAGCAGCAAGTTCAATCTGGGCTCTACGTTTAACCGTTCAGGAACGTACTGCACTGCTGCTGGCGTCGATATGGTCATTAGATCGTGAGGACGCTCAAGACGTTGCAGAGGCTGCTCTTAGTGGCGCAGGAATGCCTCAGGCAGCGTTCATCACCAACATTGACCAAGCGGCATTCTGGGCTGACATGGCGTCCCCCAGCGAGCGAAAGGCGTACTGCCTGGCGTCCTACAACCGAATGCCAGAATGCGACCAGTCTGCCTTCCTTGAACATATTCAAAGGGGGGCAGCAGCATGAATAGCTTTGCTGAAATAGCCACCCGTGACGAGGCGCATCGTCGGGACGTAGGTATGGGGCCTCCACCTTCTTCCTTGTCCCCAGAAGAGGTAAAAATCACCGAGCTGTCGCAACTCTCTGAACTTAGATACGAAAAGTGCCGAGAAGCTGAAGCTAAGGAATTGGGTATTCGCGTTACAGCGCTTGATAAAATGGTGAATGCAAAGCGCCCGAAAGAAACAGAAAGCGATTTGCCAGATCCGTTTGAGAATGTGGAGCCTTGGCCTGATGGAGTAGACGGCGCAGCCCTGCTTTCGGATATTCGGGATGTAATTCAGAGACACTGCGTTTTGCCTGAGCATAGCGATGTTCTCATGGCCACTTGGGTGCTTCACGCATGGACACACGATGCCGCAGATATATCGCCAATTCTTGCATTTGTTTCTCCAGAAAAAAGATGCGGTAAAACGACGGCGCTTTCGACTATTGGTGTTTTAGCCCCAAAGCCGATGCACAACGTTAACATTACGACTTCTGTGCTTTTCCGGGTGATTGAAAAGTACTGCCCGACTGTCCTGATAGATGAAGGTGACACTTATCTCACCGACAATGAAGAATTGCGGGGGATTGTTAACGGAGGACACAACCGTCTAAGCGCATATGTATGGCGCTCTGTTGGGGACGACCATGAGCCTAAGCAGTTCAAGGTTTGGGCACCAAAGTGCATAGCAATGATTGGCAAACTGCCTGATACCCTTGAAGACCGAGCGCTTGTTGTGCCGCTGCGCCGCAAACAAGCAGGCGAGAAGGTGGAACGGTTTCGGGCAGATAAACTTGCCGAGTTTGTTCCGTTGCGCCGCCGCGCTCAGCGTTGGGCTGATGATAACCTGATGCGGCTACGCGGCTTGGACCCCGCAGTGCCGAATGCGTTAAATGATAGGGCGCAGGACAATGCGCGGGCGATATGCGCTATAGCTGATTTAGCGGGCAAGGGTTGGCCTGAATCTGTCAGAAGCGCGTTGGTTGGGCTTGCAAAACAAAACGACGATGAACCGCAAAGCCCTGGGGTGCTACTGCTCCGTGACATTTCTGAGGTAATCGAAGCTCAGAAGAGTTCACGAATTGGCAGTCAGGAATTGTGCGAGGCATTATGCGCTCTTGAAGATGCCCCCTGGGCGGAATGGTGGAGCGGAAAACCAATAACATCGCGCCGTATCACTACCCTATTGAAGCCGTACGGTGTGATACCAAGGCGTGATCGTTTCGGAAGCTGCTACTGGGTAGCGGACTTCGCGGACGCCTTGAATAGATATGTCTCAGACACCCCTTCAGAAACTGCCACAAGTGCAACAAGTGCCACAGGGCAACAAACTGCCACGGAAAAACTCAATGAAAACAATAGCCCGTTGCAGAATGGCACATGTGGCAGTTTTACAGGTCCCCAACCGGGCAAGTGCCACATTCCCACGCAGAGTACCACATATGACGGGGAGTTTTAGGTGTGGGCGCAGTTGATATCTTAGGCAGGTCTAAAAATGACAGAGCAAGCACCAAACAAAACCGAATTGGCAAACGCCAGAAAAAGGAAAGCACCTGAACTAAGTGTTGATGAAGAGGGCAAACTCACCGTTGGTCTTGAAAGTGAGAACCAATTAGAGGAGCTCTTCGGTGTTAAGTCCAAAGAAACTGCAAATGGTCTTATGCTTGGCGCACTCAATGCGCTGGGAAAAAAAGGCGAAATGTACCGAGATTTAATGATTGCAATGACGGTAGAGATGGAGCCACGCGATGCAATCGAGGCGATGCTCATTTCTCAGATGACCGCGACACATATTGCTATGACCATGCTGACAACGCGTACAGTAGACGCCACAAGCCCAGAATTGCGGGAGGGCTATGAACGGTCGATGACACGACTGTCTCGAACCTTTCTGGCTCAGGTGGAAAGCTTCAAGAAATACCGGGCCAAAGCACAACAGACCGTCAGGGTGGAGCGAGTAACGGTAAACGAAGGTGGCCAAGCCATTGTAGGCGCTGTAGCGCATGGGGGGAGGGTTAATGATGAAAAGTGACGCTAACCCCATGCAAAGCGCACACGACGCCCCACGATGCACTGCGCACACCAAACGCACGGGTCTTTTATGCAAATCTCCAGCTGTCCGTGGATGGAACGTTTGTCGGATGCACGGTGCTGGTGGCGGAGCACCTAGAGGTTCTGAGCATCCCAATTTCAGGCATGGAGGGAGGTCGAGGGAATTGGTTGAAATGCGACGTCTTTCGACATTGCTGGCACGGTTTCCTTTGACTAGTGAGTTTTTGGCAGACGGACTCTAGAAAGGCATTCCCTTCGTGATTTGTCATACTCTACTTTAAAATGGTCGATTGCCAATTCAGTTCCGCAAGTTCTTGTGCCTCTGTGTCAAAAACGTGAAGTGGATCGTTTGTTTTTGATTCTCTGCTGCGTTTGGATGGAAAAATCCGAGAAAAGAGCGGCGTTTTTGTTTGAGAACTGATTTTGGGTTCTTTCACTCTACTTGCCTCAACCTTCAATTTTCTTGACCTAAGTTGCGCAGCTTCCAGCTCTGCGAGAAACTTCAAATAGTCATCCCTGATTGACTCCGGGCGAAACTTCCACCTCTTCAGTGCCTTTAAGATGCTGTAAGTTCCACCGCTTGCTGACTTCAGCGTGGATAGACGATCCAAAATCTCTTCCAGCCAATAGTGATATGTCGGAATCTTCTTCAATCTGGATTGTTGATCCGAATTTGCTTCAATATCAAAAAAGATTTCATTTGCAACTTTCTCATAGGGCGCAGTCAGGTCATTCCGTAATTCAAGAAGAAACTTCTCCAGTTCGGATTCTCGCGACTTAAACAAGGGGTCAGACGCTACAAGCAAGACACAGTTCGAATCTATCTTAGCTGCCTGCTTCATCGACTTCTTCCATTGTTTTTTACCTTGAGAGAACTCGACTTTCGCAAGTAAATAGCAGCCATCAACATCTTGCGATAGGAGGTGTCTGTCGGTCAAAAACTGCTCAGCTTCATTTTCCCGTCCCAAGCCAAGAAGCGCTAGTGCTGCGAGCTTAGATATCTGATAGCGTCGATGTCTTTCTTTCTTATCATACAGCCGTAAAGCGCTTCGAAACGCATCTTGCGCCTTATCTAAATCCAGTAGTTCTCTCGGCGTGTTTGGTTGGGTGCCAAGATATATTGTGCCTAAAAGAAAAAAGAAATCTGGGTTCAGCGGGTAGCCGGTGTGGTTGGTATGTCCGTAAATTGCTCGGTAACAAAATTCATACGCAGTTTTTGTATCAGATGTTTTTAGGGACATTGTTGAAATGCGAAACTGCTCCATCGCCCACGTTTGTTCAGGTGTCTCAGCAATTTCAATCAGTCTGTTCAACTTTGCTGATATTTCAGAGAGTTCAACGGAAATCTGCGATAGTCCATCCGAAATGTTTTCGCCAAGACGCTCGATGTTGAGGCTCAGCTCATCTATGCTGCCAGCTAAGTTCTCAAGACCTTCGGCCAAAGCGGTGTTGTCATTCCTTTGTCGTAATAGGCCGTCGCTTTGCAGTGTCGCAATCGGGGCGAGATGGTTGGCAATGGAGCCATCAATCGATGCGCCCAACTCATCAAAATGGCTTCGCTCCTCAAGGAAGCTCCAATACGTTGAGCGGTCGTTCATGTACCAAGCGAAGGGTAGCAACGAGTTCTCCTGTTGGTTTGTTTCTAGGGCGTCTTCACCGTGCAGCGGTTACAATACTTTCAAAACTTCATTTCAGTAGTCAGGTGAAGACTTACCTTCTTGGTTCCTGTCAATCAATTCCGCAGGCGAAAATCCCGCTATACCGCAGGGTATGTGGTTTCGCTTAGCAGCTGAGCAGGGGTTTTCAAACGCACAACACAACCTTGGTCGTAGCAGTACAACATTTGCGCAAATGCGGTGGCCTGTCTCGAGAGAGATATCAAAACTGATTTATGTCAATGAAACACCTAGCGCAAAATTGTATCAGCAGTTTGTTTTGCTAGCCGTGGAGAATTTCAAATTTAGCTTGCCGATTTGCAAACGACTAAAAGCCGAGCTTTCAGAGGATAGAAGTGTACCACCAGTATCACATCACTGAGTATCAGATTTTAACCGGGAAAGAGCCGGGTGAACTAAGCACCAAAATCGAAAATGCAATCCATAATGGGTGGCAACCATTTGGGTCGCTGGCGGTAATTAATTCGGCTGAAGAGCCTGGCATCACTGCTGCTACTTACGCGCAGGCAGTGATTAAGTTCATGGTACGTTAAGACTATCAGTATTCGGGGACATTGTGGTTCCGACAATCGTACCGTCCGGCATTCGAGTTTGACTTGATACTATTATTGTAGAAACGACCCTTTGAATCTGCTTCCAGCAATGCTGCCACAACCTGCTCTCCAATCTCGCAATAATGGTAGTAGATAGTATTGAGCTTGAGCAGCAAATATCTATTACGAGCATCGTAACAGGCACGAAAGACAAACGAGCTATCTGTAATGGCCTGACATGAGAAGCTTTCCAATGGAACTGAGCTATCTCGATACCTGACTTGCACATCTTCAGCGAAAGCGGGACTTGTGAACGCGAAACACAAAAGTGCGGTTAGAATTTTCATTTGCTATTCCTTGTATCAAATCCACTCCTTCATCCGACGCTCGTGTTGATAATTCAAATGAAATCTCGCAGACTTCTCCGCATATCCAGGGAGAGTCTTTTGCGAAGTTTACTGAAAGTTTTTGTTTCGGCTTTGGTTTTGTCACCTTCTTCGGTTAAGGCACAAGATATTCATGCTGGCTACGAAGCTTACCAAGCAGGCGACTATCAGACAGCTCTTGAGCAATGGCAACCACTTGCTGAACAAGGAAACGCACTCGCTCAGTACAACCTTGGTTTTCTTTACGCTAATGGCGAAGGCGTTCCCAAAGACGACGCCGAGGCGCTCAGGTTATTTCACATGGCGGCTGAGCAGGGATACGCAGCTGCACAGGAAACACTTGGTTACAAGTACGCCGAAGGCGAGGGGATTCCCGAGGACGACGCGGAGGCGGTGAGGTGGTTTCGCTTGGCAGCGGAGCAGGGATACGCAAGAGGACAATTCAACATTGGTATCATGTACGACAATGGTGAAGGTGTTCCCGAAGACGATTCCGAGGCGGTGAGGTGGTTTCGCTTGGCGGCGGTGCAGGGATATCCAGAAGCACAGAACAACCTCGGATTCATGTACGAGGCGGGAGAGGGTGTGCCGCAGAACTATTTGTCGGCGCATATGTGGTATAACATTTCCGGTGCGAATGGACATGAGTTAGGGCGAACAAATCGCGATAAGATAAAGGCACAAATGACGCCAACCGATATCTCCGAGGCCCAAAGACTGGCTAGGGTTTGCATGGAGTCAAACTATCAAGACTGCGATTGAGAGGTCTACTGCGACCATTCAACGAGGCTTAGGCCAAACCTTTCAATGAAACGAACAGCAATCTCCAAGTCATAGAAATAGAACGCGCTTGCATCTATTCCCGGTACTGAATCGGCATTCCATGCGAAGTTGTCTCGGCCTGCATTTTCAATCAGCCATTCCTGAATCTCAACATACTGCTGCCCGTATCCTTCTTCAGGCACTTTCACCCGAACGCGGATTGGAAATATTTGTTCGTCTTTGGCTTTCTTGGGCGAGCGGGAGCGTGTTCTCATAGCGAATGATAATCTCACACACCAGACATTTGCTATACAATTGTTCGACGTCAGTTTAGCGGGACAAAGCGACCACTGGCAATATTGAAAACTCCCGACTGGCCCAGTTTAAGATGGGCGTCGCGCAACAACCATCATGGGTATTAGTCGGCCCTCTTGATTTGACTGAATTGAGTTCTGAATTCTCATCGGCAGATCGTCACCCATTGCAGACGCTCCCCCGATCGTTCCCGGCGGCGGCGGGGCGCCAGGTTTTGATCTGGCCATCGATGCCTTGTCTTCAATTTCAATAAATCCTGCGAACGACAATATTTCGGTGATTTTCTGGGGGGTTTCCAGAAAGCTTACGTCCGGAGTATGCGCCCATGGCAACGGATAGATGGGTGGCGCGTTCGGGCCTTCAGCAAGATGGCTGAATGTGAATATCCCATTCGGTTTAAGAACACGAAATGCTTCGTTGAACATTGCGGATTTGTCCGCGACATTCATCGATACATTCTGACTTAAAACCACATCAAAGCTCTGATCCGCATAAGGAAGTTCCGTAACGCTCCCGACTTTCACAGTGATTTTGTCGCCAAGACCAACCTTTTCGATTAACTGGCGGGCAACCTCAACATATTCAGGCGTAAGGTCGATTGCTTCTACCGTACATCCGTAGCAGTCTGCCAAATATCGGCTAGGTCCGCCAATACCGCATCCGGCGTCAAGAACGTGGCAGCCTTTTGGAATTTCGGCAAGTTCAGCTTGAACTTCGGTCGTTGCTAGTCCTCCACCATGCAGATGATCAATCTCGCTGAGAGCAGCAATCGTCAGGTTGTCGGGATCGTGGCCTGCACCAGCAAGCGCGTCAAGAATACGCTTCATCAAGTTGTTGCGCGTATAGTGTTCGATGACCGATCTGTTCTCAGTATCCATAGAAACCTCCGGCTCGCGGTAGGCGCAACGCTATCGGTTCTGCAGCAGTTTGGCAATTTTGCTCGAGACTGGGCACATTTGCCGCGGCCTGCGAAAGGGCTCTAAAGGGTCATTCACCGCATGACACACCAGAGACCGCTTGGCGGACAAAGCGCCATTTCGCTGCAGGGCGGCACGAAATAACCATTTGAACGGCTGCTGTGCGGACACAGCCGCCTTTTGCCCCCGCAGCGAATGCAAGTGCAAAAACGACACGCGCGCGCAGCACCGGAATTTCGGCAGCGCGGCGATTTTCCCCAGACCAGCCATTCAATCGCGCACAAACGGGCGAAATCCAAACTACCCTTTCGCTGCTGTCTGTCTTAACAATCGAGACGCGGGACAAACCTGCCTTTTGCCCACGCAGCTATTGCCGACGCAGAAAATGCTTGTATCCGCAGCGTTGAATTTTCGGAGGCGCAGGGTGTCACCCCTTTGTGGGCATTCGAACGGATAAGAACCGGCGAAAGCCAGACCGCGCTTTCGCTGCAGTCAGGACCGAAAAACGGGTCGCGGACTTTTGGGTTATTGCAATTCCTACTTCCCAAACCACCGCATTTCGCGTTTCTTCGCAAAGGCTTCCTTGTGCTTGCGGCCTTCAAGCGATGGGGGGTTATAAATGACCTCCAGCTTCGGCCCGCTAAGGAAATCCGCATCCGCCCAACTGACCCGGCCATCGCCGAATTCGACCTGACACTCTCCGCTGCCCGTGTTGGGCTTGGGCGTGCCGCCTTTAATCTTTGATAGAATACTACTGGCCACTGCACTGGCCTGACTTTCGGCAAACGAACCAGCCTTTGGCAGCCCGGTCTTGGCGATGTCGCCAATCGCATAAACCTTTTCAAAGGCAGTCTGCATTGAGGCGAGGTCAATCGGCACCCAATCCCCTTCGGCCAATGCGCTGTCGAGTACGACTTTTGGCGCAACATGTTTTGGCACGCCCAAGAACAGGTCATACGGCAGCTCTTGACCGTCATCGAGCGTGGCGATGCCCGCCGCGACAGATCTAACCAATGTTTTCAGAAGAACATTCACACCGGCTTCTTCGCAGGCTTCCATCAGAGCATCTGACAGATCGGCTGAAACCGGCGTCAGGATCGAAAGAGGTGAGACCAAGGTAATCTCGCACTCTCCACGCAACCCGCGTTGACGCAGGTAGTTGTCCAGCATGAGCGCGCATTCTGTTGGCGCAGGCGGGCATTTGTAGGGAAAGCCACAAATTCCGACCACGGCGTGGCCCCGCTTGAAATCAGGTAAGGCCGCGCAGACACGTTCTGCCCCATCGACACTGTAAAAATGCGTACCAATCTCAGCCAGTCCAGGCGTGGCGAAAGGATCGACCTCTGCCCCGAGCGCGACCACCAAATATTCAGCAGTATAAATGCCATTCTCAGTCGTCACCTGACGTGCCTCGGGATCAATGGCCGTAATCGTCTCACGCAACAACCGAACTCCGAGCTTTTCAAAATCCTGGTAGGGATGGCGCACATCGTCCAAGGATTTCTTACCGAATGCGACCTCCAGCTTGGAGAAGCCAAAGACGAAGCTTTCTCCCTTGTCGATGACAGTCACGTCAGCCGCTTCGCCCAACGCATTGGACATTTGAGTGGCAAGCTCCATGCCGCCGAAACCGGCACCCAAGATTAAAACCCGTGATTTCATTACGTCCCTCCTCTGACCACCTTTGGCACTTCTCCAAGGCAATCGCCGGGACAAGGTGTTTCAACACACCATCGCTTGGCGAATACCGTTTCAAGACATCAAGAATACGGGATGTCGAAGAATGCTCGGAGAGGCTGCCAATCTCTGTAGGTGGATAATCCGTTGCGTTGACCTTCCGAATCGCACCGTAAATTACTTTGCGGATGCCTTCCGCGTGCTCTTCATGTGCTGTGCAAACTTCTAATCGAGATTCCATGGGGATACCATACAAGCTTTGGTTTCAAAATCGCTGCACGCCGCCTGATTGGCCGGGTTCTCCGCTGCATGGCCGCACCACGAATTTTGCAGATGCCGCATCTTTCGTGCAGCGAGTGCGCGCAGCACGGAAATCGAATTCACAGTATGGGCTCGAACCTGCCGTTCGCTGCACATGCCTCAAATGACTGCTATGCGGACAAAACAGTCATTAGCTGCGAACGATCTAATGACAGCTGCCGGCGCATTGCGTCTGCAGCGAAAAGCAGCACGGGCGGAAAGCAAAAGTTCGCTGCGCGTGCGGTAGACACTGTCCAAATGCTGGTAGCGGACACTGAAAGCTTCCCTCAACTGCTGTGGTGAAGGTGTCGCATGGCGACACCAAGCAGGCTGTGATGCTCGTTGAAAGCAATTTATTGAACGGTGATCAGGTTATTTCATGACTCTGCTCGGTGCACTTAATTTCTAAACGCCGTCCAAACTCATTCCGAGTCAATTCCGCAACTTGAATCGTGGCAAACATCTCTATAAACTGAATCGTGTTCAAAAAGGGAATTGCGGGGCTTGAATGGGACGAAGATCCGATCATACTCGGGACGAGCTGTCCGAACTCCTTGTCGACGCCAGCACTCGGATCATCACGGAGGAAGGCCTAGGAGGCCTGACCGCACGAAAGATTGCGTCACGGGTCGGTTACTCCTCCGGCTCTGTATACAATGTGTTCAGCGACCTTGATGACCTGATAGCGCATGTAAACACACGAACGATGCGGGTCTTGAGCTTGGAGTTGAATAAGATCGGGTCGACTGGCGAGGTGTTGACTGACGTTAAAGCGGTTCTACATGTCTACATGGACTTTCAACAGAAGCACCCCAGGCTATGGGCCGCAAATATCGAACACGCGATGCGTCAGGATTTCGATCAACCAGATTACTACACGGACGCACTCGACTCAGTCATCGACGGTGTTGCAAAGGTGATTTCGCCAGCACTTGTCGATAAGAGTGATCTGGAGATAAAATTCGCCGTTCGTGTTTTGTGGGCGTCTCTTCTGGGCATATCGGCAATTCCAGATTCTGCTAAATTCTTGATAAAAGGAAGCGCTAACAGGAAACTGTTGGCTGAGGACCTTGTCGAGCACTATGTCCTTGGGCTGATATCAAAATCAGGCACGGCGACTCCGAAGCGATCGAAATGAACCTTGGAATTCCCGCCGAGCGGAGAGAACCGAGATCCGGACAAAAGACCGGCGCAACTAAAGCGTTTAGCCCAGCATTTGGATCAGAAGATGTGGAGAAACGCGCAATCCCCATCAATGTCACGTGCGTTTGGCGTCCAATTCGTGATCTAAATTGAACGCCAAACGCTATAATTCGAACGCTACGACCGTGGAGCCGAGGGCGGGGATAGCCTTACCAAGACCCAGAACCGATGCCTTTCTTAGGAGCCTTGGGCGAATAACGCTGGGCTCATTTTTTCGCAAAATAGAAGTTGTCGGAATCGACCGTTTTCCAGTTACTGGCCCCGTAATTGTGGTGGCAAATCACTTCAATAGCCTCGTAGACGGCGCAATCATCACGACCTTTTTGCCAAGAATGCCCCGGTTCCTCGCGGCCAGCACAGTTTGGGATTTCAAACCTATAATACCTCTTCTGAACGCCGCTGGCGCTGTTCCGGTCTACCGAAGACAGGACGGGCGCCACGAAGAAGGCTCGCTCACCGATTCATTTTCAAAGGCGACCGAATTGCTGGCGGCAGGCGGTATTCTCGCGATATTCCCGGAAGGGATCAGCCATAACGAACCTCATGTGCTGCCTCTGAAAAGTGGTGCGGCCCGTATTGCGCTGGAGGCCGAGGCGAACCATGGCCCGCTTGGCGTTAAAATTGTTCCGGTGTGTTTGACCTTCGACGCAAAGAATAAATTCCGCTCGCGCGTTCTAGTGGAAATCGGTGATTTAATCGAAGTCAACGCTGATCACGTTGACCGATTTAGTTCGTCCAAAAGTGCGACACGAACCTCCTCTGCAAAGGATTTGACTGAACAGTTCCGCAGGGGTCTGGAGTCCATTACCCCAATGCACGAAACATGGGAGGAGGCTCATCTGATCGGACGCGCAGCCGAAATGTTGGCGCAGTCCAAACCGGAAGGTTCGAGCCAACGGGGTTTAGCTGACACGACTGCCAGTCGACGTGCCCTCAGAGAAGGTTACGTTTGGGCCCGGCAATTGCACCCCGAAAAGACTGCTGCGCTGCGAAATGATCTGATCGAATACGACCGAATGCTTCGTGCGACGGGGCTGCAGGACGATCAAGTGGCGGCGGGCCGCCTAACCGGGTCTAAGATGCAGTTCATAGTTCAGCCGCTTCTTTCACTGGTTGTCCGCGTGCCGCCTGCCTTCGTCGGTCTTGTGCTGAATTGGGTGCCCTATCGTGTTCTGCTCGCCATGAGCCGTCGGCGGGATTTGGATAAAAGATCAACTTGGTCGATCTTTGCCGGTCTCTTCATCTTCCCCGCATTCTGGGCAATTGCCGCGCTCGTTGCAGGCAGGTTGGCAGCCGGGTATTGGGGATCGACATTGGGCTGGGCCGCGGGGGTTACGCTGCTGGGTTTAGCCCCCGTTACAGGCAAGGTGACACTGACATTTATCGAAGTTCTTTCCGCAGTTTTCGCTGATGCGCGTGCATGGAGGTTCTTTCGGGCCACGACACGGCAGAACGATACTCTGATCAGGAAACGTGACATCATAGTTGAGAAACTGACTGCACTTGCCGAGGCGTTCCGTGCAGAACACACAGTCGCTGACCCAACAAACGAACCCCCAAACGAAACGTGATTTAAAGAACAGAGCCTGAGCGCCCCACCTTTGGGTTCCAAATTGGTATTTTGATCAGCGTTCAAAATAAATATTGACCGGCGTTCAGAATTGTGTATGAATACTGAACACAGTTCAATTAATGGAGAGCATCATGCAAATCGAAAAATATACCAACACCGGCCACCGCATCCAAAACAGCGGAATTCCCGCGCGTCGTCATCGGGACGTTGTCGCGCCTAAAGTGAAGACCGTGTTTCTTCTTTCGGCTCTTTGCGCTGGCCTTATGGGGTGCGCCGAGACTGACCATGGCACCGTGTCGTCTGATCGTATCCAATACGAACCAGACATGAGCGATCTGAACAGTCTGTCTATTCGCGTCCCAGGAATGTAAGATCGGCCTAGCGCATGCTGGCCCCTTTCTCTCGATCGTGGCTTGTTGGCTAAATCGCCGAGCCGACCATCACCAAGATATCCGCAAAAGGAGACATCACGATGTCCGCCAAAAGCGCGCGCCGCAAGATCTGGGGCTGGTTCTTCTTTGATTGGGCCAGCCAGCCTTACAATACGCTCCTGCTGACCTTCATTTTCGGGCCATATGTCAAAGAAATGCTTGGCAGTGGCACCGAGGCACAGGCCGCCTGGGGATTTGGCATCGGCGCTGCCGGTGTGGTGATGGCCCTGCTCGGGCCCATTCTGGGTGCCATCGCTGACACGTCAGGAACGCGTATTCGATGGATTTGGATATTCTCGGCAATGTACCTCGTTGGTAGTGCCGGATTGTGGTTTGCGGCGCCCGATAATTTCAATCTTTTGCTTACGATTTGCCTATTTGCGCTCGGGCTAATTGGCATGGAATTCGCCACCATCTTCACCAATGCCATGCTGCCGGATCTTGGCACCAAAGAAGAAATCGGGCGCATATCCGGAGACGGTTGGGCGTTCGGCTATCTGGGTGGGCTTGGGGCGCTGGTCATCTTTCTTGTTTTCTTTGCAGAAGGGGCGGAAACCGGTCGTACCATCCTGGGACTCGCACCAGCTTTTGGGTTGGACCCTGAAATGCGCGAAGGCACTCGGTTTGTGGGACCGTTCACAGCGCTCTGGTATTTGATCTTTATGATCCCTTTTGTTCTTTTTGTCCGGGAACCGCGCCCCGTTCGCGCCGCACCCGGTGCCGTCAAGGCCGCAATTATTGGTGTAGGTCGCACCATTCGTCAGCTTCCCAGTCAACCCAGCCTTTTTGCGTATTTGGCCTCGTCGATGTTCTACCGCGATGCGCTGAATGGAATTTGGGTTTTTGGAGGTATTTATGCAGCGGGTGTGCTGGGCTGGAGTGTGCAAGACACAGGCCTCTTTGGCATCACAACCATCGTTGTCAGCGCTCTCTTCGCATGGATCGGCGGTCGTGTAGACACCGCGTTCGGTTCCAAGCCAGTGATCACGATCTGTATTGTACTTCTGACGGCCGTCGCCATTGGGATCATTTTTGTAACGCCGACATCGGTCTTTGGCTTTGCTGTCCAAGAAGGTTCATCCGCGCCCACCATCGCATTCTACTGTCTTGGGGCCGTCATCGGTGCGGCAGCAGGCGCACTGCAATCCTCCAGTAGAACAATGCTGGTGCACCAGGCTGATCCGACTCGCATGACAGAGGGCTTTGGGCTTTACGCTCTGTCAGGCAAGGCAACTTCGTTCATCGCGCCGCTGTCGATTGGCATCGTAACCAGCGCGACAGGCAGCCAGCAGCTTGGCATCACGCCGCTGGTCGTGCTCTTTCTGATCGGTCTGGTGCTGATGTGGTGGGTCAAACCAGAGGGTCATCCCGCATACCGTCAGGTCGGCTTCGCCTGACCTCAATCTACCAGCAAGCCTAACACCGATTGGCGGTGGCCAAGTTCATGGCCATGCCAACGCCGTTACACCCAAACGACTGGTTTACTGATCAGTTGGTCGTGTCTTAGCGGAAACCCTATGAAACAAACCTGGAGGAACAATCTATGCTCGCAAGCGTTTTCTCAAACCTATTTTTGATAGTCGCACAAGTATTTGCGCTCTATTTATTAGCCGATTTCATTGGCGGCATTTTTCACTGGGCAGAAGACACTTTGGGTTCTGCGGAGGCGCCGATCTGGGGGCGCCTATTTGTCCAACCGAACGAAGTTCATCATGACACGCCCGGGCAAATGTTGAAGATACCCTGGTACATCAACAACATCACCATTGTGATCGCGGTTCTGTCAGTGTTCGCTGCTTGCTGGGTTTTAGATGCGCTAACCTGGAAAGTGTATGTCATGGGCTTTTTTGGTGCGTGGAACCAACAGGTTCACCGATTCTGTCATACGCCCACGGCGCGGCTGCCTCCAGCAGTGAAATGGTTACAAAGAATTGGGATCATTCAGAATGCGCGTCACCATTGGCGTCATCACACAGAACCGCATCTAACCAACTATTGCGTCCTGACCCCTTGGGTGAATCCAGCGTTGGACAAGATCAAGTTTTGGAGAGCTATGGAGCAGATATTTGTTCCGATTTTCGGAGCACCAAGACGCCCAGACCTGTAAAATGAGCTGAAAACCACGGCGGCTACCCAATTCGCGATAAGTAGATCAGTTGAGGCATCAAATCTCGGCAAAGGCGTCTGAAAACCTTGCTCGATGCGTGCCAAAGCCGCCATTCGTCGACCGCGCAGCATCTGTCGCATTGGGCTCAGAACAGTCGTTCGCGGCATCACGGTCTAACAACCGCTATGCGGGACTTTCCGGTCATTCGTTTTCCCGACTTCGCTGACGCAGCATCCGTTCGTACCTGCGGCACATGTTTCGCCACATCTCGGCTCACGTCACCGAAGCAGTCGTTCAGGCCCGTCAAAAGCGACCAAACGAAACCACCCATTGAATCCGCCACCCATCGGTGCAGTTTGAGACCATGGCCCAGTTCCGTCCGAAAGGTCTTACTGAGGGGCAGCGTACCAAGGCAAAAAAGGTAATGAATACATTACTTGTGCTGCGGCCTTGTTTATTGTCTATAGAAATGTGGCTTTGGGTCACGTTAGCTTGTAGTTGCTGAAACAAGTATATTGTTTTCGCTTTGGACAGGAGATCCACAATTGACTGACCGACGATCAAACTTCTTAAATTTCTTGCCTTGAGGTGGCCAAACTTCAGACCGTTCACGGGGTTTACAACCCTGCCTGCCTGATCACTATGTTCGGAGCGTTTGCGAGCTGTCTTTCGATCTGCTTCTCAGTATCGGAACTGATCAGCTTGTCACTCGTTGCGCTCATACTGGCTGGGCTCGCGGATCTTTTCGATGGCTACGTTGCTCGCAAACTTGATCTGAACGACTTTGAAAAGGCTTTTGGCGTTCAGCTTGATACGGTTGTTGATGTTGTGTCGTTTGTGGCGGCGCCGGCAGTGATTGGCTTTGCGATTTCCGGCGGCAGTCTTTGGGCGATTGTCTGCATCGTATTATTCATGCTGGCGGGTCTTGTGCGGCTGGCGCATTTCAACACAGATGTCGGGACGGGACATGGCGCGGTGGACAGTCATCTTGGCCTCCCAGTGACCTATGCGGCGCTTGTGCTCCCCGTGGTCTTGTTTCCGATGTTGTTCATGGGGCCAACGGCGTTCCAGTTTGTCCTTGGCGCAGTTTTCCTGAGCCTTGCGGTTTTGTTTATCACGCCTGTCACGGTGCCCAAGCCGCGCGGTGTCTTTTATGTTTTGTTCGCTGTTCTGGCAGTTCTGTTCGTAAGTTTATGGTCCTGGAATGCAATTTCGATGAAATGGAGTTTTGTCTGATGGCACCGCATGCGTCCCTGTATCGGCAGTTGAATCCGATTGATCGCATGGGCTGGGTCCATGTCGGTCTGAACTTTGCAATCTTCGTCGCAGGTGTGCTGCTGGCGGCCTCGGGCGGCGGTTTGCTGACCTATCTTGCCGGGCAGGTCTTGCTGGCGGTCGGGTTCGCGCAATCCTTCGTTATTCTGCACGAGGCGGGGCATCGGACGATGTTTTACAGCCGGCGTATGAACGACTTTGTCGGCGTCCTTTCCGGGTTTTGCGCATTGATCCCTTATGCGACGTGGCTGCCGGTTCACAATCGGCACCACCGGTTCACCGGATGGCAGGATCTGGATGCAACGACGGAATCCCTGACGCCGCGCCAATTGTCGGGGTTTGAAAAGGGAGCCATCAACGTCGCATGGCGGTTCTGGCTGCCGCTGTTTTCGATCATCTACCGGGTGCAGAACTATTGGCGGGTCGCGCGGATTGCGCCGTTCCTGCCTGACAAGGTAGATCAGCGGCGTCTGAAACTCATGATCCTTTCGCAACTGGCAGGCTACGGGATTCTGATCTGGTATGTCGGGTTCGGCCAGTTGCTGTTCCTTGTCGGGCCGGGGCTGTTTCTGTCGCTGATGGGGCAGGACCTGCTGATCCTCAGCCAACACACGGGCATGCCGACAAACCTGTCGCACGGGCACCACGTCGACCCGTTTCCGCCGTCGCATCAGGAAGAATTCACCCGATCGGTTCGCTTGCCGCAATGGTTGTCATGGATGTTGCTGCATTTCGATGCGCATGAGCTGCATCATCTGTATCCGGCCGTGCCCGGATATCGGCTGCGCCAAATCGAGTATGATCCGCCGAACGAAGTGAACATGATCCGCTGGGTGCGCGAGGTCAAAGCCTTGTCGGGAACGCAATTTTTGTTCGGGAAAGCTGATGGCGTGTCGCAGTCATCATGACGGGAACGGATTTCTGCCGGGCGGTGTTTCTGGTGCTTGCCATGGCGGGGCCCGGCGCGGCGCATGTCATTTGGCTGCGCAGCGATGCGGCGCGGCGCATGGGCTGGCCTGTCGATGGTGGTTTGACCCTGCGCGGCCGCCGCATCTTTGGCGCAAACAAAAGGCTGGCCGGGTTCGTGGTTTTGCCACCCGCGGCTGGCTTGTCGTTCTGGATACTGGCCGGATTGTGGGCAATGTTGCCGGGAGCATTGCCGGCGATGATTTGGCCGTTGTCGGGTCTGCAATACTGTCTTCTCGGCTTGGCCTGCGGGTTTGCGTTCCTGCTCGCGGAACTGCCGAACTCGTTTGTGAAACGTCAGTTTGACGTCGCACCCGGTGCCGCGCCCCGTGCGTCGGTCTTCCGCGTGTTTTCTACGGTTCTTGATCGGTTTGATTCCGTGATTGGTTGCCTGATTGTTGCAGGTCTTTTCGTGCCGGTATCGCTGGCCACGTGGGCGTGGGTGCTGGCGCTGGGCACAGGCCAGCACGCGCTGTTCAGTTTCGCGATGTTTCGGCTGGGTCTGAAAGAGCGTGCCCTGTGAGCGGCGGGATGATTTTGCCCCTGAGCGCCGCGCATGATCAGGCGATCTACGGCAACAAGGCGGCCAATCTGGCGCGGATCATGGGCGCTGGCCTGTCGTCCCGCGACGGGTTTGTTGTGCAAGCACAGGTGCTTCAGGACAATCTTGTGCGGTTGGGGATGCAAGACCGGTTTGCGGCCCTTGGACAAGCGGGGTCTGATCAAAAAGACATCAGTGAGTTCCTGCGCGCCGCGATCCGGAAGGGTGGGTTGTCGGATGCGTTGCGCGATGAGGTGGTCTGCGCACTTGAGCCGGGGTGCGTCTATGCGGTGCGCAGTTCTGCGGTGGGCGAAGATGGAACCTCCACATCTTTTGCCGGGCAGTTTGACAGCGTTCTGGGGTGCCGCACGGCAGTCGAGGTTTGCGATGCCATCTGTCAGGTCTGGTCGTCCCTGTTGAACCCGCGCGCGCTGGCCTATGCGGATCGCAAAGGCAATATGCTGGACAGGATGGCAGTGGTCATCCAAGAGCAGGTGGCCGCTGTAGCCTCGGGGGTTTTGTTTACGTTTGATCCGCGTGCGCCCCAGAACGGACACATGATCGTCGAATATTGCGACGGTTTAGGGGAGCAATTGGTGTCGGGGCAAATAACGCCCGCCGCCGGACAGATCGACCGCACCGACGGATCTTATAACCACGAGCGCGACGCCGACACGGATGCCACGTGGTCCCCAAGGCTGAAGGGGGCTGCTGGCGGGCTTCGCGATCTTGGTCTGGCGCTTGAGCGCGCGTTTGGCTGTGCGCAGGACATCGAATTCAGCATTGATGCCGACGGGCAGATCGTGGTTTTGCAATCGCGCCCGATCACCACCTCTGGCCCTGCCGCTGAAAGGGAAATGGTGTCATGGAGCAATGCCAACATCGCCGAAAACTTTCCTGACCCGGTTTGCCGCATGCTGCAAAGCTTTGTTGCGCGGGGCTATGGCGCTTACTTCCGCAGCCTGGCGCTGGCGTTTGGCGTGCCGCGGTCGCGTGTGGCGGGGCTGGGAGACAGGTTTGACGAAGTTGTCGCCTGCCATGGTGGACGGCTCTATTACAACCTGTCCAACATCCATTTGCTTCTCTACGCGGTGCCCGGCGGGCGACGTCTGGCGGAGTATTTCAACACGTTCACTGGGGCTGAGGGGTTGGAGCCGCCGCCCGATGCCCGCAGACCGATGTTGCGCGAGGCGCTGGAACTGGCGCGCATGCCGTTGCAGATACTGTGTCAATATTGTCTTTTGTCGCGCCGCCTGAGAGGCTTCGAGGATAGGGTCGACGCCTATGCCCGTGCCAGCACTCCAAACGGTCTGGCCGCCAAAACGCCTGAAGAACTTGCCCGATTGGTCGAAGGGTTTCTGGATATCCGGCTCAATCACTGGACCCCGGCTGCGCTGTCGGATGCAGCGGCGATGATTTCCTATGGGTTGCTTGGGTCCTTGTTGCGCGACACGTCGGAAACTGACGAAAACACGCTGTTGCAGGGCTTGCCCGGTCTGGCCAGCGCACGGCCTGTAGAGGCATTGTGGGCCTTGTCCGAAGATCTCAAAGGGTCCGAGGCCGCAGACCTGATCCGTCGAGACACACCCGAGGACGTACTGACGCAGTTGCAAAGTGGCGCGTTGCAGGACGCGGGGCGCAAGATCTGGGCTTACCTTGAAACATGGGGGTTTCGGTCATCCGGAGAACTATTGCTGATCCGCCCAACGCCGTGGGAAGACCCGATTAGCGTGCTACGTCTTTTGCGCGCCTATCTGCTGTCTGACGATGCAGGACCGATGGAAAAGAGCCTGCGTCAGGCCGGGATCAGACAGGAAAAGACGCGTGCAGCCATAGGCGCGATGGAGATCTGGCCCCGGCAAAGATTTCGCGCGGTTCTTTGGGCGACGCAAAAGTCCATTGGCTTGCGTGAACGGGCGCGGATGAAACAGGCGTTGCTCTATTCCCGGTTGCGTCAGGTAGCGTTGGCGGCGGGCCAGAGGCTGATAGATCAAGGGCGTCTGTCGCAGCCAGAGGACGTCTTTCATCTGGGTGTGGATGAACTGGCCAGTCTCCTGAGGGGTGGCACGCTTGTAGACGGGACAGTTGTTGCGCGCGCGCAGGAAATGGCCGACGATCAGTCGTGGTCGCCACCCGCGGTCTTCACCCTTGCAAAAGGGCAGATGTTTCGCCGTCAGGACGCGGTTATTGCCCCGGCACAGGACCGTGACGCCAGTAACCTGCGCGGGACGTCGGCCTGTGGAGGACAGGCCGATGGCACGGCTGCGGTTGTGTTGGATGTTTCGGAAATCGGAACCATCAAGAAGGACCAGATTCTTGTGACGCGACAGACCGATCCCGGATGGGCCACGGTGTTCTTTCTGGTCAAGGGGCTGGTCATTGAACGTGGCGGGTTACTGTCGCACGGCGCGATCATTGCCCGCGAATACGGCATCCCAGCGGTAATTGGCGTTCAGGGTGCCACCACGGCAATCAAGTCGGGCGACCGGGTCGAAATTCTGGCCGATACCGGCGAGGTGCGCATCCATGCTCAGTGACTTTGTGGGCTACGCGCGCGAACGCGTCTTGATCCCCAAGATCGGTGTGCTTTGGGGGCTGTTATCCGCTGCGATGTGGTTCGTTGCGGACGAGCAATTGCTGCATGTTGCCAGTGCGCTGGTGATCGCAGGACTGGGCTTGGTTGCGTTCCGGCTGATGGATGATCTGGCAGATCGGGCGCATGACAGCGCGATCCATCCCGAACGCCGCCTTGTGCAAACGCGCCATGTTAGTGGATTTCGGGTCATCGCTGCCTGTCTTGTTGCTGTGCTGTGTGTTCTGACTGCGTATTGGCTTGGCCCCGTGAGAGGCCTTGCGATGCTGGCGTTGGCGGTCGCCCTTTTGGCGCTTGGCATGGCCTATAGGATGGGCGTCAAACATCGCGCGTTCATCGCCGCAGCCGTCCTGCTGAAATACCCCGCCTTGATCTTGTTGATGGCCAAAGAGCCCGCGCAGGTATCGACCCTTGTTCTCGCAACCGTTCTTTACGCCATTCCCTTTGCCGAGGAGCAGCTGGCGTAGCGGCCCGGCTCCCATATTTCAGGAGACACCATGAATTCACACATCAGCCTGCCAGACGCTGCGACTCTGGAAACGCCGGACTGCCCGATTTGCGAAAGCAGGCGAAACGCAGCCTTTATCGAGGGTGAAGACGACCTTGGTGGAAATCCGGGACGTTTCACGTTCGTGACCTGCACCGATTGCGGGCTAGTTTATCAATCCCCACGGCTGACAATCGACGCTATCAAGCCCTACTACGACGAAGAATACATCGCCCACCGCAAGAAATCGAACTGGGGCGTCCTTACATCGTTCTATGAGTGGGCGATGGGCAAACTGGACCGCGAGAAAATGGCGATCGTGGGCAAGGTGGCCGATCTTGGGCCCGGCGCAAAGGTTCTGGATGTGGGCTGCGGTGCCGGTTCGTTTCTGGCCATGGTGCGGTCGCGCACCGGAGCCAACTGCACGGGCGTCGATTTCAAGGACATGTCCGGGCAGCCATGGCTGGAGGGGGTCGAATACCGGCACGGCACGCTGTGCGCGCAGGACTTCGGTGACGAAAAGTTCGACCTGATCACCATGTGGCACTTTCTGGAACACGATTATGAACCCCGCGCGACGCTCGAAGCCTGCCGGAACATGCTGGCACCGGGTGGGAAACTGGTCATCGAGGTGCCTCGGCTCGACAGCCTGTCGTTTAGGATATTCGGGGATCGCTGGCCCGGTCTTCAGGCGCCCCAGCACACCATGCTGCTGGACAAGGCACATCTGAACACCCTTTTGAACGTAGCGGGCCTTCGGTCGACGTTGCATCACAGCTATGGCGCGTTCCCGGCCTATTTCTATTTCTTCCTCGGGTCGGTTTTCAAAGTCCAGAAAGGCAAGGGGCTGAACTTCAACTCAGTGATCTATCCCTATTTTCTGGGACAGGTGCTGACATTGCCTGTCTTTCTGTTTGAAAAGCGACTGAACCTCGCGATGCAGACCGTCGTGTGCGAGCAGGCATGATGGGCAAGTTTGTCTTTTACATGCGTGTTGTGCTGACGCTGTTGGTACTGGCGGTCTTTGCCATCCTGATGCTGGGGTTCACAATCCTTACGGTGGGGATATTCCTGCGCAAGAACTTTGTCTGGTTTCTTGCGCCATGCGGGCGTGTAATCCTTTGGTTTTGGAGATTGCGGTTGGAGGTCATTCCCGCGTTGCCTGTGCCTGACCGGCAAACGGTGTTCGTGTTCAATCACACTTCGACAATCGATATCTTTGCGCTGTCCGCGCTTGGGCTGCCAAATACGCGTTTCTTTCTGTCCGGGTTTCTTCGGAAAAATCCGATGTTTGCCATTTTGGGCTACCTGACCGGGATTTTCTGGACCGTCAGACAGCACTACCCGGAAAAGCGCGCGCAAATCTTTCACAATGCCTGCGAGACGCTGAAACGCACGGGGCAGTCCGTGGCACTCAGCCCCGAAGGGGTGCGCGTGGTAAGCGGTGAAATCGGGGCGTTCAACAAGGGGGCATTCCACCTCGCCGCCGCGCTGCAGGCCCCCATGCGCCCGTTGTTCATCGACATCACCGGTGATGCAAACCCCGGTTTTGGCTGGAATGCCGGGCCGGGGGTTGTGCGCATCTGGGTTGGCGACGTGATCGACACTGCGCACTGGCGACCAGAAGACGCCGCACAAAACAAAGAAGAGGTACGCAACATGTATGTGCACTGGAAAAACCGAATTGAAGCCGGAGCTGAGGGTCCACATGCTAAGCAGTCTTGAGCAGATTCACGCGGACGCAGTCCTCGACGCAGACATCTACCCACCACCTGACATCGCCTCCGGGCCATCCAACACAGCCTTGATCACCGGTGCGACCGGGTTCCTCGGCAGGTATGTTGTCGCCCGTCTGTTGCAGCATACTGACCAGGATCTCATCCTGCTGGCCCGCAGCAAAGCAGATCAAACAGCGCAAGATCGGGTAAAGGCGATCCTTGCGGAAATCGACATTGATCTGGGGGATTACGGCGACCGCGTGCAGATCCTCGAGGGAGATGTGGGACAGGATGATTTCGGTCTTGATCCCGTGACCTATCAGGCGTGCGCAAACGCGGTGGCGGCAATTTATCATTGCTCGGCGGCGGTGGATTGGGTGCGCGATTACGGCAGGCTTCGGCGGGTCAATGTCGAAGGCGTCCGGCACATGATCCGGTTCGCGTGTACGGCACGTCGCAAGCGTATTGTCTTTTCATCCAGCATTGCGGTGTGTATGTTCAACACCCCGCATGGTGAGATGTCGGAATACACCCCCGTGCTTCCGCATATCGCCGACATGCCGCTGGGCTATGCCAGATCGAAAGCCGTGGCGGAAAGCCTGTTGCACCAATGCGCAGACCGCGGCGTTCCGGTCACCGTGGTCAGACCGCCGCTCATTTCGGGCCATTCGATCAGCGGCCACTCCAATCCCAGCGATATCTTTGCCGCTCTGCTTGAGGCCAGCATCGTTACCGGGCAAGGCCCCGACACGGATTGGATTTTTGACATCACGCCGGTCGACTACGTGGCGCAGGTTCTCACGGATGTACCGCAGGGCCGGCAAACCTGGCAGGTACTCAACCTCAAGCAAGGAAACGCGCACAGCTGGGAAAATCTGCTGACCTGGATCAACCTGCATGGCTATCGCGTCAGACGCGTTGCAACAGATGCCTGGATCCAAAGCCTGTTTGGGGACGCGGTGGCGCGCGGCCTGATGCTGTATTCGCAACGACAGTACTTTGCTGGGCGCCCGCCACGTGCGGGTGAGAGCGCATGGGTTCGACCGTTCGAGGCCTATCTGGCCGACAGCTATACCACTGTTGACGGCGATCAGACGGTGGGCCTGCTGGCAGGGCTGGGGATCGAAGCCCCGGACATCAATATCGACGTGTTGTATGGATACTTCCGGGATCTGCGCCGGGCCGGTGTGCTGCCTGAACGCGGCCCGGCGCATCGCGACGCGGCTGACGCGCTTGAGGTCAAAGCGTTTCTGGCCGCAAATAATGCGCGCCGCATCGGAAAACAGAGTGGTATCATGAACCAGCTTGCCGCGACGCAGAAGCAGCAAAGCGCGGGCGTGTGGGTTTTTGGCGGTACGTCGGGCGGCGCCCGGCAGGTGGTCAAGGTCGCGGCGCAACCGGGCGTTCTGCGCGATCAAAGCGCGGTTCTGGCTTCGACGGTGTCACCGAAACTGGGCGAATTGTTTCGCCGGTTCGGTGATCCGTTCGAGCTTGAGCAGTGTGGCCTGAGAGAGAGAGCTTTCTATGAAAATCCGCCTGTCGGCCTGCGCAAGTTCTTGCCTCAAGTTGGTGCCACGGATGGGCTGGGCGCGCTGGAGCAGTCTTGTCTGGTCATGGAATATCTTCCTGCCGCTGATTGCAACGAAAATAGAAGCTGGATTCGCTCAACAGATCCTGAGTTTACAGATGTGATCGAGGGCATGGCGTCCGTGCATGCTGCGGGGTTTGCTCAGAAAGACACGCTTGAAAAGCAGATCAAGCCAGTGACCACTCCCAATGCGCAACGAATGCTGCAGATGCTGCCGCTTTGGGAGGAGTTGGCCAAGGTCGCTGCCCCGACATTCGCGCGATTTGGTGGCACCAAAGCGGGCGTGCTCAATCAGTCCATACTTGGGTCACTGGCCGATTGGTGGCTGCAGTACGAATTATTGCCACGTACGCTTATCCACAATGACTTCAATCCGAGGAATTTTGTTTTGCGCCACACTGGAAACTCACCCCGGCTGTGCCTTTACGATTGGGAAATCGCGGCGATTGGCCCTCCGCAACGCGATCTCGCCGAATTGCTGTGCTTCACATGGTCCACGGGCGCAGGTGTGGACCATTTACAGGATACTTTGGAAAAATCGCGCCACCTGCTGCGAACCGAGACTGGGCACTGCATTTCCCGCGGGAATTGGTGTCACGGGTTCCGCATGGCTTTGCAGTATTTCTTCATAAGCCGGTTGCCTCTGTATACTCTGATCAAAAACCTGACGCCTCTGCCCTTTCTTCCGCGGCTCATTGCAAATTCTGAGGAGATCTTCGCGCTGGCACAGGTTCTTGACGGCCGAATTAGTGGTGCAGTTCAGGAAAATTATTTATAGATTATATGTTCTTAACAAGTATTCGCGATGTTTTTGTGCCTTTAGAGAGAGGGTTTGAACAGTTCCGCAATCGGTTCGATGCGGGCCTGAAAACTCAGCAAGATGTTCCAATGACGGGAAAAAGAAAACCGAAACTAGGGATCTTAACACCCTTTGAGTGACGGGTTTCGATCGGAAGCGTCGGTCTGGCGTCAATTGCCAATTGGCAGCTTCGTGCGCAGCGTGGTCCTTGAGTGCTCTCTGGTCGCAGCAGCATCTTGGAACGACCGCTTTTCATGCCGTGCCGCCGAATAGAAATCTAAGCTGTTGCAGCAAAAATTAGGCCGCGAGCGCACACAACATAATAATCCAATTCACATGTTGGGCTCGATCCGGACCTTCGCTGCGGTTGGGGCGAAAGGCCGCTTTGTTCAGTGGCACTTCATGGGGTGTTTGGTTTTGACGCCTTTTTTGAGTCGGTCTATGGGGAAGGAGAAAGTTCCCCTAAAATAGGGGAATTTAGGGGCTTGGTGGTGAAACTCTAAAGTAGGGCGAAGTAGACTCGCTGCCCTGCCCCAACACTTCCGGCACGATGCTGCAAAACAACACAAAGCTCCAGTCAACAAACCGCAAAGGGTGGGTAAAAGGGTGGGTAATAAATATATCAATAACATCAACACATTGTTATAGTTATATTTTAATAGATTGTTATGGTGCACCGAGAGGGATTCGAACCCCCGGCCCCCTGATTCGTAGTCAGGTACTCTATCCAGCTGAGCTATCGGTGCGCCCGGCGTGACTTAGCTCTGCTCGCCTCGCAATGCAAGAGCGAATTCACGAAGAAACTGCATCTAATGCACTGTCACCCTTTGGTATACGTATCGCAAATTTCGTTCCGGTGTGATCACTGGCCAAGAGATCAAGCCGTCCACCGTGGCCACGAGCAAGTTCTGCCGCGATGGCAAGACCGAGGCCAGTGCCGCCCTTTCGGATGCCGCCTTGAAAAGGCGTAAACAGATGCTCACGCGCTTTTGGTGGTAGCCCAGGACCGGTATCAGAAACTGTGATAAACCATTCTCCGTCATCTTCGTCCGCCTGAACAGATATCTCGCCATCTTTTCCTGTTGCAACAATCGCTTGTCGCGCGTTGCGGATGAGATTGGAAAGAACCCTATGCAACTGATCGCTATCGGCGCGCAATTCCATCCCTTCCGGAACGTCCTGGCTGAAACGTATGCCGCATTCGCCAACAGCCAGTCGTTCGCCTTCTATGACATCACGAACAATCTGGGCCACATCGATCCGTGAAAGAACCGGCGCTGGTTCTTCTGCCTTTCCAAAGGTCAGGGTGCTTTCGCAAAGGTGTACGGCACGCGAGATTGAATTGACGAGCTTTGGTGCAGACCGTTTTACCGTCGGGTCATCACTGCTTTCCAGACGGTCCACCATTAACTGCGCAACGGTTAAGATATTGCGCAGGTCATGACTTACTTTTGCAACTGCACCACCAAGTTGCGCAAGCCTGTCTTTTTGTTTCAACGACTGGGTCAGCTCCGTCTGCATGGATTGAAGCGCATTTTCGGCTTCGCGCAATTCAATGATATTTGCGCTGGGATTAATGATGGTACGCGCATCTTCTGGCGATGCCGCGTAGGATTGCATCGCTGTAACCACGCGGCGGATTGGCAAGACGAGCGTGCCCCTTACCGCCATGAACAGCAGCGACGCCGTGATTGCGGAAATCACTGCGGACAAAAGTAAAATATTGATACCATAATCAAGCATTGCAGATCTCAGCGGGCCGGATGCCATTGTTATCTCAATCAGCAAACCACCCTGCCGCACGGGCTCACCCAACACACGAATGACCCTGTCTTGTCTGTCGAGAATACGCATAAGAGCATCGCGAATAAGTTCGTAGGCACCCGCATCGCGCAAATCAAAGGTTTGAAAGACTGGTCCGGGTACTGGCGACGAAAGCATCAACTGGCGCGTATCATCACGCCGCAGTACGACGTTGAAAACGCCTGCGTTCTCCAAAAGCTCAGCCTCAAGCGCCTGATCAATCATGTCGTCTGCTAAAACGGCAAGCGACGCTATCTGCGCGCGCTCTAAACGCAAAAGCAGATAGTCCTCTCGGAACCGCGCGACCGACGGTACAAAAATCAGCACCTCAGCGAGCATGACAAACAAAATTGTCAGCAACAAGAAGCGCCCAGAGAGGGAATTAAGAACCATACCAGCCCCTCACCGCCCTTTTAAGGCAGCCACCTTTGAACAAATCTGACAATCCGTTTTACCTTCGGATTGTCAAACAGCCGCGGCGTATAATATGCCCCCGCAGCACGTTTGTTAACTTCGCCCAGCGTTGGATAAGGCGCAACCATATTCGCGACAGCACCAATCTTGAGCTTATTCGCGATGACCAGCGCCCAGACTCCGATAAGCTCTCCTGCCTGCGGCCCGGCAATCGACGCTCCAACGGGCCTTCCCTTTACAATCATTACTTTGATCAAACCCTGTGTTTTACCTTCTGCGATTGCACGGTCATTGCCAGAAAACTCAATCCGGGTCACTTCCAACAAATCGCCATGCGTTTCACGCGCCTGCGCCTCGGTCAGCCCGACCTGCGCAAGCTCTGGCTCGGTGTAAGTCGCCCAGGGAATGTGATCTACGCGCACCTTCGACGGCAGACCGAACAACATCGACTTTATTACAACTCCGGCATGATACCCGGCAACGTGCGTAAACTGGAGCGGGGATGCAACATCGCCCACTGCATAAACGCGCCGATTGGTGGTCCGAAGGCTATCGTCCACCTTGACGCCACCACGATGCGTTTCAACACCGGCAGCATCCAATTTGAGCTTTTCAAGGTTTGGCTTACGACCTACGGCCATTAACAGATGTGAGCCTTTAAAGACCCGCCCATCCTTGACCTCGACTTCAATCGCACCGACTTTGCCTCGTATTTCTGCGGCCATTGCATCTTCTGCAATCTCGATTCCTTCGGCCCTCAGGTTTTCCAACACGATCTCGGCCAGTTCAGGGTCATCCTTGCCAAGCGCTTTCATCCCCTCAATCACAGTGACCTCAGAACCAAGGCGCCGATGTGCCTGCGCCATTTCCATGCCAATCGGGCCACCGCCTATAACCAGCAAATGTTTCGGTTTCTCTCGCAACTCAAAAATTGTCTCATTGGTTTCGTAGGGAACTGAATCCAAACCTGGAATGGGAGGAACAAAGGGGGATGACCCCGTCGCGACCACAAAACGACGCGCGGTTATAACAGTGTCGCCCGCCTGAACTTCGGTTGGCGAAATAAATTGCCCATATTCCGAAATGACCTTCACACCCAGCCCTTCGAATCTTTCAACAGAATCGTGTGGCGCAATCGTGCCAATCACCTTTGCAACGTGATCTTTGGCAGCGCCATAATCGACTTTGGGTGTAATTGGTGACACGCCGTAAGGTGCCCCGGTTTCCATAGCATGCGCCGCCTTACCAGCAGCAATCAGCGCCTTTGAGGGAACACAGCCATAGTTCAGACAATCGCCACCCATTTTGTGGCCTTCTATCAGAACCACATCAGCCCCCATCTGAACCGCGCCCGATGCTATCGACAATCCACCAGAGCCTGCACCAATGATGCAGATATCCGTTTTTATACGGTTCATTTTCAATGTCCTTGTTTTTTGGATAACGCTTTGATCATGATCGGCAACGCGGCCAGCACACAAAGTCCCAGGATCGGCAACAGAACTTTAGGCTCAAAGATAATGCCAAGATCAGGCGTCTCACCCTGCTCGAACACCTCTCCTAACCCGGCACCAACTGAAGTATAGACGATACCGCCCGGGATAATTCCGAGGAAGGTTGAGATCGCGAAACGATGAAGCGGAACACCAACAAGCGCAGGCACCAGATTAGCTACAAAGAAAGGAACCGCTGGAACCAGACGGATCAGAAATAGCACCGACCACTGGTTTTCATCAATTCCGTCCTTGATCTTCTTAACAGCGCCTTCTGAGCTTTCCATTTTTGCAGCCAGTCGCTCACCCAAACCCCAACGAGCCGCCAGAAAAATGGCGATAGACCCCACGGTTGCGGCAGTTACATTGAACAAGGCTCCCGGAAACACCCCAAACAGAAAGCCACCTGTTAAGGTTGCGATCGTCGCACCGGGCAACGAGAACCCGACAATAATGATGTAAGCCCCAATGAACGCCAGTGCTGTAAGAAGGTAATTTGCGTCACGAAATGTCAAAAGCATTTCGCGGTTCTCACCCAAAGTTTCAAAGCTCAGATAGTCTCGCAGCGTAAACGCCCCGATGACCGCCACGCAAGCGATGGCAATTAACGGCAAGCGCCGCTTGAGATTTGAAGGCGGCATCGGGGTTTCGCTCATATCGGTCATCTTTTTGTAGTCCCGTCAGGGGTTTCATTGAGCACAACATGCGCTGCGAAACCATCAGACGGTAGTGTGATCACGCGTCCTTGATCAGTGGTGAAGCAATGTTTCAGTCGAGCAAAGGTTTTACACCATCACTGAAACATATATTGTGGTTCTTGGGCGAAATTGTTGCATAAAACCTTTCACCAGAGAATTGACTTATGCCATGCGACCCCCTAAAGACCGGGCTTCGAATACATTTGGTCTTCGAATCCATCCGGGATTGCAGACCTACTTTGACGGAGACGGACGATGAAACGCACTTTCCAGCCATCCAATCTGGTTCGCAAACGGCGCCACGGCTTTCGTTCGCGCATGGCGACCAAAGCTGGCCGTAAAATTTTGAACGCACGCCGCGCCAAGGGCCGGAAGGTGCTTAGCGCATAAGCGCAGCCAAAAGGCTAACGGATATGACACCGCCGGAGACACGCGCAGCAGGCCAATCGCCAATCGCTGCGGCAGGGTCCCCGGCGGTTTCCGTTTGTCTGAAGGTATTGCGCAATCGTGCGGACTTTCTTCGCGCAGCGCGCGGATTGCGCAAACCGATGCCAGGCTTTCTTCTTCAGGCGCGCAAACGGGTACCGGACGAAGCCCCGGATCACGTCATTCGCGTTGGTTATACCTGTTCCAGGAAGGTCGGAAATGCCGTTGCCCGGAACCGGGCCAAACGACGCTTGCGCGAAATCGCTCGCGTTTGCCTTACCGTATCAGGACACCCCGGATGGGATTACGTATTGGTCGGGCGCCCGATGGCGACGGCCAATCAGCCATTTGCGGACCTTTTGACTGATCTCAAAACAGCACTCGCCATCATTCACCAAAAACAAAAATGACGTTGCTCGCACATATCTTCGCCCTACCGGTGCGTGCCTACCGTTTGATCTTTTCACCCTGGGTCGGCCACAACTGTCGGTATCAGCCAACCTGCTCGGCCTATGCTTTAGAAGCGCTGGAAAAACATGGTGCCATTAAAGGCGCAATACTTACTGCCCGCCGTATTGGGCGTTGCCATCCTCTTGGCAAAGAAGGGTACGACCCGGTGCCGGACCCCGAAAACCCAGAGAAGTAGATAATAGGCCTGCAAATTGCGTCTCCCCCTTCAGGGGGATCAAGGGGGTTTTACCACTGAAAACCTTGCGGGCGTCGCCCGCGCCATTTAACACCATCCAAGTTATCCAAATCCGGTGTCCCGAATGCTTGACGACCTCGACGATATTCACCCGCTGTTTCACGGCGCGCCTTCTACGACCGAGTTCAAGAAGCTGCGCAAGCGTATCGTGCGCAATACCCGCGAAGCGATAGAGCAATACGGCATGATCGAACGTGATGCCCGTTGGCTGGTGTGCCTGTCTGGGGGCAAGGACAGCTATACATTGCTGGCCATCCTACACGAACTTCAATGGCGCGGTGTGCTTCCGGTGGAATTGCTTGCCTGCAACCTTGATCAGGGACAGCCCGGATTCCCGGCAACTGTTTTGCCGGACTTCCTTGAGGAAATGCAGGTCCCACACCGGATTGAATACCAAGACACCTATTCCGTTGTTATGGACAAAATTCCTGAAGGCCGCACCTTTTGTGCACTCTGCTCGCGCCTGCGTCGTGGCAACCTTTACCGGATCGCCCGCGAAGAAGGGTGTTCCGCTGTTGTGCTGGGCCATCATCGCGATGACATACTTGAAACGTTTTTCATGAATCTGTTTCACGGCGGTCGGCTGGCAACAATGCCGCCAAAACTGTTGAACGAAGAAGGCGATCTTTTTGTTTATCGACCACTTGCACATGTGGCCGAGGCGGATTGCGCAAAATTCTCGAATGCGATGAATTATCCCATCATCCCCTGCGATCTTTGTGGCAGTCAGGACGGTCTGCAACGTCAGCAGGTCAAACAAATACTCGATACCTGGGAAGCCAGCAGCCCCGGACGCCGTCAAGTCATGTTCCGTGCGCTGATGAACGCGCGCCCGTCGCATCTGCTTGATCCAAAACTTTTCGACTTCGAAGGGCTTCAACGCAACAAGGCAGAATTTGAAGAAAATGCTTTGCAGCCTCCTCGCCTGCGTTAACCGACAGATGAGGAACGCAACGTAAGATTCGATCCTGAACGCCGCAGATTTCGACGGTGAAAACAGGATACGAGACTATGCGGATTTCATTCGGCCCAGCTAGACAAGCTTTTTCTGACCTGTTCACTGGTTCACACACTTATGTGTTTGTCCCGGCCTTAACTTTGGGAAGCTTTTGGTTAGGAGGCGAAGCTGCGCTTGTAGGCGTTTCTCTCCTGCTTCCAGTTTTTTTCGCAGCAGCGTCAGGCTTTTCCGAACGACCAAATGAAAAGCAAACTCGACAAGACGATTTTAGCAGGCCTGCATCGCACGAAGATGTGTGTCAGGCGCTTGAAACGGCTTTCTCAGCAGCGCCAAGGACCGGTCGAACACCTGCCTGCCTCATAGTCCAACTCGATGATTTTGACGTTTTAAGAAAACGATTTGGCCTCAGAGCCTCGGAAGATATCCTCTGTCAGTCAAACAACAGAGTCCGCACTGTCCTTCGTGACAGGGATATCGTTGCCCAGGTGGAGAAAGCTCGCTTCGTCATTGCTCTGGCACCTGTTCAGCGCGCGGATTTGGAAGCGCTCCTTCAAATTTCTGGGCGCATCCAGTCTGCGATTGCCGAGCCATTACTCATAGACGCCGCGACCATTTACCTGTCTGCGAGCATTGGGTTTTGTATCGCGGGCGACGCACCCGAAAAAACCAGTGAATCACTGCTTGAAGCTGCGGATGATGCGCTCGCTGAAGCGCGGCTAAATGCAAACGGTGCGATCCGGGCCTATTCGCATGAAATGCGGAACAAAGCGCGTTTTCCCAATGTCATGAGTGACAATGTTGAATGCGCGCTTGAAAACGGTCAAATTCAAGCTTGGTTCCAACCACAACTCTCGACCGATACAGGACGGATCACTGGTTTTGAGGCACTGGCACGGTGGTGCCATCCGGAACGTGGTGTAATTTCCCCTACGGACTTCTTACCTGCAATCGAAAACTCAGGTCTTTCTGAACGCCTGAACGAGGTAATGCTTTTCCATGCCCTGACGGCTTTGAAATCATGGGATGAGGCAGAATTAAATATCCCGTCTGTTGCGGTTAATTTTTCCAGCCAGGAACTTCGCAACCCCAAATTCGTTGATAAAATTAAGTGGGAACTCGATCGATTTGATCTGGCGCCAGAACGCCTCTCGGTCGAGATTCTGGAAACTGTCGTCGCTGGCCCGGGCGACGATACGGTCTCGCGCAATCTGACAACTCTGGCAAATCTCGGATGCGGGATCGACCTTGATGATTTTGGGACGGGTCACGCTTCGATTTTGAACATTCGTCGTTTCGCTGTCGGGCGCATTAAGATCGACAGATCCTTCATCACCCATGTTGATAAAGATCAAAGTCAGCAAAGAATGGTTTCGGCCATCCTGTCCTTAGCTGAACGGCTGGAACTGGAGACTTTGGCCGAAGGTGTCGAGACGATCGGCGAACATGCAATGCTATCGCAACTTGGCTGCAGCCACGTTCAGGGGTTTGCTGTTGCGCGACCCATGTCATTTGAAGACTCGCTACCCTGGATAGAAAGACAATTGGCAAAACTATCCGCGCCACCACGGTTTGGCCGTTACATCGGCTGAAAGATCGTTCGAAAAGGGTTGTTTTTACTGAAAACCGCTTGACCTTTTCCCCCTCAGTCTGTTCAACCTCCGTGACCTAAATTCAGGACAGGCGGGCGGTCCCACATGGACGAACAGAACAGAAATCTTATTCTTGCAATCGCGCTGAGCGGACTAGTTATGCTGGTCTGGCTCACTTTCTTTGCGCCAGAACCACCTGTAACCGATCCAAACGCTGAACCTGCCACTACAGCGACAACGGAAGGCACCTCTGACACGGCCACCCCCGGCGTCGCACCTCCTGCCGCTTCCGACAACGTTGCGTTGGCTGCACCTTCGCCCGATGCGACAGCCCCTGAAGCCCCGCGTGTTACCATCGACACCCCCCGCCTGAGCGGATCAATCTCCTTGCTGGGTGGCAGAATCGATGACCTAGCGCTTTCAGACTATCGAGAAACGCTCGATTCCGATTCCGAAGGCGTGACCCTGCTTAAGCCGACAACCGAAGAAAACGCTTACTATGCATTGTTCGGCTGGACACCCGCTGGCGCGAGCAGCACCGAACTGCCAAACCACCTGACAATCTGGAACGTAGAGTCCGGCGCAACGTTAACACCTGAAACTCCGGTCACGCTCATCTGGAACAACGGTAGTGGCCTAGTTTTTCGCCGCAGTATTTCGGTTGACGAGAACTTTATGTTTTCAGTTACGCAATCAGTCGAAAACACTTCAGGTGAAGCTGTTCGCATTCGTCCATATGGGCAACTTGTACGTCATACCGAACCAGACAACCTCAAGGGATTTTTCATTATCCACGAAGGTGCCATTCGGATGGCAGACGGCAAGCTCGCTGAAACAGACTATGACGACATTGTTGATTTAGATGTTGACCCGCGTGAAGCCGCTGCTGCCCAAATAACAGAAGTTGCGGAAAACGGCTGGGTCGGATTCACCGATCACTATTGGATGACAACCCTGATCCCGAATGCCGGACAACCCTTTACAGCCGTCGAGAAACACATCGGAACTGCGGACATCTACCTGTCAGAAGTGCGTCACGCCTCGTTAACGGTGGAACCCGGTGCAATCCAGTCTGTTGAAACCAAGCTCTTTGCGGGTGCAAAAGAATGGGAAACAATTCGCAACTACCAAGATAATGGCGGCATAACTGGCTTCCTCGATTCCATTGACTGGGGATGGTTCTTTTTCCTGACCAAACCGATTTTCTTTGTTCTGCACTGGTTAAACAGTTTCATTGGTAACATGGGTTGGTCGATCATCGGTCTGACGCTTATCATCAAAGCAATCCTGTTTCCACTGGCCTATAAATCCTATGTCTCTATGGCACGGATGAAAGAGTTGCAGCCTGAAATGGCGGCCCTGAAAGAACGAGCCGGTGACGACAAACAAAAGCTTCAGCAGGAGATGATGAAGCTTTACAAAGAGAAGAAGGTGAACCCAGCCGCAGGGTGTTTGCCAATTCTCATGCAAATTCCGATCTTCTTTTCACTCTACAAAGTGATTTTTGTCACGATTGAGCTGCGTCATGCTGAATGGATTGGCTGGATCAAGGACCTTTCGGCACCTGATCCGTCGTCGATCCTGAACCTTTTTGGGTTACTACCCTATGCAACGCCGGAACCCGGATCAATCTTTGCAATCGTTTCACTTGGCGTATTGCCAATTTTGCTTGGTATTTCGATGTGGTTGCAGCAAAAACTGAACCCGGCCCCAACAGATGCGACGCAGGCAGCCATTTTTGCCTGGATGCCTTGGGTGTTCATGTTCATGCTCGGCAGCTTCGCCTCTGGCCTTGTGATCTACTGGATTGCGAACAACACGATTACCTTCACCCAACAGTATTTGATCATGCGTAGCCAGGGATATAAACCCGATGTGTTTGGTAACATCAAAGGCACCTTTAAACGCAATAAGCCCGAGGCTTAGGTATGACCAAGGTCGCCCACATCTGGCGCCATCCCATCAAATCACATGGGACCGAAACGCTTGATAGTGTTGAGCTGGATGCTGGCCGCACGATGCCCTGGGACCGACGCTGGGCCATCGCGCATGACGCATCTAAAGCTGACGATGCCGAATGGGCGCCCTGCGTGAATTTTACGATAGGTTCCAAGGCGCCAAAACTGATGGCTATCAAGGCACGGGCGAATGAAGAAACTGGCCTCGTTACACTGAACCACCCAGGCCTTCCGCCGTTCACATTCAACCCCGACACGGACAGCGAGGCGTTTCTTGATTGGGTAAAGCCGCTTGTCCCACCAAACCGCGCCCAATCGGCACGCGTGGTACGTGTTCCGGGCCGGGGTATGACTGATACCGACTTTCCCTCGATCTCAATCGCCAATCTCGCGTCTCACTCGCAGGTCGCAAAGCAATTGGACCAAGAGATTTCGCCACTTCGCTGGCGTGCAAACATCTGGCTTGAGGGGCTCAAACCCTGGGAAGAGTTTGAATGGCTGGGTCAACGGTTTCGGGTTGGAACTGCAGAATTCGAAATTAGAGAACGTATTAAACGATGCCTGGCGACCACCGCGAACCCGGAAACCGGGGAACGTGATGCAGATACGCTTGGCGCGTTGAATGCAGGCTGGGGTCATCAGGATTTCGGTGTCTATGCAGAAGTTGTCACGCCGGGCCGAATTGCGCTTGGTGACAATGCGGAGCTGATTTGATGGAGCTTGGATTCCCCATTGCGAAAGAACCCGAACACCAGGATGTTGAAGCCGGGCGCCTCCTGTTTGCTGGAGAGACCGAATTCATCAAAGGCGTTGTCGCGATGGACGGCCTGCCCCCGGCCGACAGGTTAGAGGTGTGTTTTGCGGGTCGTTCGAATGTTGGAAAATCCAGCCTGATCAACGCATTGACCGGACGAAAGGGGCTTGCACGCGCCTCAAACACTCCGGGGCGCACCCAGGAAATCAACTATTTCACTGCTGGCGACGAACTCTACCTTGTCGATCTGCCGGGCTATGGGTACGCCAACGCACCACTGCCAGTTGTGGAAAAATGGCAAAGGCTGCTCAAGTCCTACTTAGCTGGGCGCCAGACCTTAAGGCGGGCATTCGTTCTGATCGATGCGCGACATGGCGTAAAAAAAGTCGACGAAGAGATTTTGTCTCTGCTTGACCGCGCCGCTGTGACGTTTCAGGTTGTTCTGACCAAAACGGACAAGGTTAAAGGTGCTGATCGCACAAAAGTATTGGCGCAAGTACGTCAGGCACTGAGCAAACATCCGGCGGCTTATCCCGAACTGGTCCTGACCTCTTCCGAAAAAGGCGAAGGAATACCCATGCTACGTGCCATAATCGCGACGCTTGAATAGCAGAACCAAAAATCTTTGAAGATTTTTTGCAAGAATTTTCAAAAATTCTTGCCCCAGGTACAGACCTTGCATCAAGAAGGCCTGAAAAGGGACAAAGACATGAAGAAGCAAACTGCCATGAACCGAGATTGGATCGCTACAGCCCGCACCCTTTCTGAGGCGTTACCGTATCTGCAACGTTATGACGACGCAATTGTTGTGATCAAATTTGGCGGCAATGCCATGGGTGACGATGATGAAATGGACGGCTTCGCGCGGGATATCGTGCTCATGCAGCAGGTCGGCGTGAACCCTGTCATCGTGCATGGCGGCGGCCCGATGATTAATGAAATGCTGGAAAAACTCGGCATTCAGTCAGAATTCGTAAATGGTAAACGCGTTACAGATGCCGCGACGGTTGAAGTCGTTGAAATGGTTCTGTCGGGCCGGGTTAACAAGCGGATCGTACAGGCGATAAACCGGCAGGGCGGCAAAGCTGTTGGCCTATCCGGTAAGGATGCCAATCTGATGATCTGTGACCAGACGAACCCTGATCTCGGTTTTGTCGGAACACCTGCTGAAATGAATCCAAACGTTTTGCACACGTTATTTGGTGCCGATACTATCCCGGTCATCGCGCCGCTGGGGGCTGGTCGTAACGGTGAGACCTACAATGTGAATGGCGATACCGCAGCCGGTGCAATTGCTGCGTCGCTCAAGGCGGATCGACTTTTGCTTCTTACAGATGTCGCCGGCGTTAAAAATGCCGAAGGTGATGTCATGACAGAGATCACACCTGATCAGATACGCCAAATGACAGCGGAAGGAATAATTGCGGGCGGTATGATACCGAAGACCGAAACTGCGCTGGTTGCAATTGAAGGCGGCGTGCGGGCTGTTGTTATACTCGATGGTCGCGCACCCAATGCTTGTTTGCTGGAGCTTTTTACTGAACATGGCGCAGGGTCTATCATCCGAGGTACGGGTAATCCGGTAACCTGAATTTCAGTTGCCTTCCGAAGAATAAGCCGCTTAGTTCACCGCATGGAAAACGAAGCCGTAATACGCCTTTCGATCTTTATCGGACTGTTTGCAGTTTTCGCGACACTGGAAGCGCTTTGGCCACGCCGTGAGCGAAGCGTGACTCGTCAAAAACGCTGGCTGACCAACTGGGCAATCACCTTCCTTGACGCAGTCACCTTGCGAATTCTTGCGCTTGCTATGCCCCTGCTTGCGGTTGGCGCCGCGATTGATGCAAATGCGCAGGGGTGGGGTTTGTTAAACCAACTTGGCTGGCCAATTTGGCTGGAAACCGTTCTTGCCATATTGTTCTTTGATTTTGCAATTTGGGCGCAACATCTAATCACCCATAAAATTCCGCTGCTTTGGCGGTTCCACCGGGTGCATCATTCTGACCGCGATATCGACGTAACAACAGCTGTCCGCTTTCACCCTGTGGAGATCGCCTTTTCCATGTTGTTAAAGATTGGACTGGTTTATTTGCTAGGGCCTTCTGCGCTTGCAATTGTGTTGTTCGAAATCCTGCTAAACGGCACCGCGATGTTTAACCACGCAAATCTTTCGCTTCCGTTGCCGGTTGATCGGGTGTTGCGTCGCATTCTTGTGACACCTGATATGCATCGTATTCACCATTCAGTTCACCGTGCGGAACACGACAGTAACTATGGTTTTGCTCTTTCGATCTGGGATCAGTTGTTTGGGACCTATATCGCACAGCCTAAGGCAGGGCATACCAAAATGACCATAGGGCTTGAATGGCAAGATGATCGCCCTGCACAATTGGGGTGGAGCCTTAAGCTTCCCTTCCTGCGCAAATGACGTATGAGACGCTCCTGAAGGCAGCACAGACGCGCCATCTCGACATTTTTGGGGCATTCCACCCGGAAGATGAAGACCTCACACCAAGCGGCACAAAAACACTTTTACTGTTGGGACCGCACGAACCGGGTTTCTGGCCTCATGTGTCAACCCAGTCAGAATTTTCTGACGGTTTGCCAGACCCGTTGGACCTTTGGTCAAAGCGTATAGTTGACGACTGGGCCAGAGCACTTGGCGCTACGCCAGTTTACCCATCAGATGGGCCACCCTATCCGCCGTTTATTCGCTGGGCACTTCGTTCCAAGCGCGCATGGTCATCACCAGTAGCAATGTTGGTTCATGATCGTGCCGGGTTGTTCGTTTCTTACCGTGCAGCAATCGCTCTGCCGCAGCGTATCGCCTTACCAGACCAGAGTTCGGTAAACCCCTGCGAGACCTGTGATACGAAGCCCTGCGTTACCGCCTGCCCCGTCTCCGCGATCACAGAAGACCAGTACGACGTTCCGGCCTGCAAGACATTTCTCGATACTGCAGAGGGAAAAGACTGTCGATTTTATGGATGCGCCGTCCGGCGCGCTTGTCCAATCAGCACAACTTATGGCAGGTTAGCGGAACAATCTGCCTTTCACATGGACGCCTTTCACCCACAATGACACTACGCCTAATCCTGATCCGACATGCAAAATCCAGTTGGGATGACCCACTGCTGGATGACCACGACCGCACTCTGGACGAAAGAGGCAGAATATCTGCCGATGCAATCGGGAAATGGCTTTCAGACAAGCACTATTTGCCAGATGCCATGCTTTGTTCTACCGCAAGACGCACCGTTGAGACCTGGAAAATTCTTTCTTCTCATCTGGAAGACGACGCAATCATTGAAATCAGCTCTGCGCTTTATCTTGCCTCCGCACATCAAATGCTAAATTTGCTTTCAAAACGACGTGAGACGACCGTTTTGATGCTTGGTCACAATCCTGGAACTGGTTCTCTAGCTGCCGGGTTGGTCTCCAGACGCCCGGCACATGCGCAATTTGACAAGTACCCAACTGCAGCAACTTCAATAATCGATTTCAATGTCTCGAGTTGGAACGCCGTTATCCCCGGAAGCGGAGAACTTGTTGATTTTGTCGTGCCTCGCGACCTCGTTTAGAAATAGATGCACCTCTAAATAAAAAACCCCGGTCAAGTGACCAGGGTTTTTCGTGATGTCAGATTTAAACTCTAGTGCCCGAGAATCTGGCTCAGGAAGAGTTTTGTACGGTCTGATTTCGGGTTGTTGAAGAACTCTTCTGGTTCATTCTGTTCAACAATCTGGCCTTGGTCCATAAAGATAACCCGGTTAGCCACCTGTCGGGCAAAGCCCATTTCGTGCGTAACACACAACATGGTCATACCTTCTTCTGCAAGCTCGATCATGGTGTCGAGCACCTCTTTGATCATCTCAGGGTCAAGCGCAGAGGTCGGTTCATCAAACAGCATGATCCGCGGCTTCATGCAGAGACTGCGTGCAATCGCAACGCGCTGTTGCTGACCACCTGAAAGCTGACCGGGGAACTTGTCGGCCTGCTCTGGGATTTTCACCTTTTCAAGAAAGTGCATCGCGATTTCTTCGGCTTCTTTTTTGGGCGTTTTACGAACCCAGATCGGTGCCAGCGTACAATTTTCAAGAATGCTCAGATGCGGGAAGAGATTGAAGTGTTGAAAACACATACCAACTTCAGATCTGATCTTATCAATGTTTTTAAGATCCGATGTCAGCTCAGTCCCATCAACGATGATATCGCCCTGCTGGTGTTCTTCCAGCCTGTTGATACAGCGGATCAGCGTTGATTTTCCAGAACCCGAAGGCCCCGCAATAACGATCCGCTCGCCTTCATTTACGGTCAGGTTAATGTCCCGCAACACGTGGAACGCCCCGTACCACTTGTTCATATTGGTGATTTGAACAGCGATGTGGTCAGAAACTGACATTTTGCTGCGATCGGCTTCGCGTTTTTGTGCAAGTTCAGACATTTGTGAACTCCCTTACTGATGGCCAGTTTGAAGCTTGCGCTCCAGGTACATGGAATAACGAGACATTGAGAAGCAGAAGATAAAGAATATAAGCGCCAGGAAACCATAAAGCTCCCAAACGATACCATTCCAATTCGAATCTGCCCGAATACCTGCGAGCAAACCTAGTGGGTCAAGCAAGGCGATGATCGAAACCAAAGTTGTATCCTTGAAAACACCGATAAAGGTACTCACGATCCCGGGAATCGAAATTTTCAGCGCTTGCGGCATAATGATCAGCCTCTGCGCTTTCCAATAATCAAGTCCCAAGGCATCTGCGGCCTCGTATTGCCCGGTTGGAAGGGCTGCAAGCCCGCCCCGAACAACCTCTGCCATATAGGCTGCTGCGAACAGCGTAACCATGATCAGCACCCGAAGGATGATGTCAAAGTTGGTACCCGGTGGCAAAAAGATATTCAGCAATGTTGAAGCCACAAACAACAAAGTAATCAGCGGCACGCCACGAATGAACTCGATAAAGCCGACACATAGCGCCTTAACAATCAACAGATCAGACTGCCGACCTAGCGCCAGGACGATCCCCAAAGGCAGTGAACCAAAGATTGCAACGACCCCAATGGTAATCGACAACATGAAGCCACCGAATTTGCGGCTTTCTACTGCTTCGATACCAAGTGGTATGATGCTCTCCAAAGAACTCGCAAAAAGACTCGCAAGTGCGATCCACCAGAGAACCGGAACTGCTGCTGCAGCGATAACGCCGGCTAGGCTACCCAAAATAGGTGTGATCACCCGATAGGCAACGTAGCCCAATACAAACCCCAGTATTGCCGAAATCGGAACCCAGATCGATCCGCCCCATAGCAACCATGCCCCAAAGAATGGGAAGATGGCTGTGAACCAGATCAGTTTCTTTGGCACATACTCGGCAAACAATACTGGTCCGAGCGCAACAAACAATGAAAAGAATGCCAGTATCGGGCGCCAATAAAGTTCTGAAGGATAAAACCCAAAGAACAACTGAATCCAGCGTTCCCTAATCACCGCCCAACACGCGCCTTCGTGATGCTCTCCGTAAGCGGCAGCAATCGCCTCGCGGCACTCGTGCAGCGAACCAGCCGACCAGGAAGACATGAACATCCAGGGTAAAATCTTGGACAATACAAAGTAAATCACCAGCATCGATAACACCGTAGCTATCGAGTTGAACCAACCTGTGAACAGGTTGTGTCGTATCCAGCCGACAAAGCCCACCGTCGTTGCTGGCGGTGCCTGCTCCGGAAGCATTTCGGTGCGTACAAATGAAACTTCAGACATCTTATCGCTCCCTCAGCTTAACAGAATTGTTATACCAGTTCATTACCATCGAGATGCTCAATGAAATGGTCAGGTAAACAAGCATTCCCAACAGAACCGTCTCAAGTTCGCGGCCTGTTTGGTTGAGCGTTATGCCCATCAAAGTGCCGGTGAGATCCATGTAGCCCACCGCAATAGCGAGCGAGGAGTTTTTGGTCAGGTTCAGATAATTAGAAATGAGCGGCGGAATGATCACACGCAGCGCTTGCGGCAGGATCACAAGGTTCATCGTGCGGCTGGGACGCAACCCTAACGCTGATGCAGCCTCTGTTTGCCCTTTACTAATTGCAAGGATACCAGCCCGTACGATCTCGGCAATAAAGGCCGCTGTATAAAGCGACAACGCAAGCCAAAGTGCGATGAGAGAGTTTCGCAGATGCGTACCACCGGTAAAGTTAAATCCTTTGAGCTCAGGATATCCAAGGTGGAAACCGAGCACATATAAAAGGATCGCCATCGGTATAACGATAACGCCAAGCCTGGCATACCAGGTCGTCGGTCTGACGCCCGTTGCGGCTTGTATCTGATCGGCGCGCTTTTTGATCAAGCCAGAAATCACCAATGAAGCACCCAAAAGTGCAAGAATGGCCATTAGATCAAGGCTGACTTCAAATGCGTCGTTGAAAACCGACACATCTCCAATTCCGCTCGAAAACAGAGGTTCGGGAATGTAGACACCGCGGTTTGTGATAGCAACACTGTCACCAAGTTTCATCGTTGCAATCGCGTCTTCGCCTCTGAAGTCTTTGGGTTGCGGCAATGTTTCGGTAATGATCGCCATTGCGAACACGATCCACAACAGAACAGGGACATTACGAAAACTTTCGACGTAAATCGTCATCAAACGTGCGATGATCCAGTTTTTGGAAAGCCGCAGTACACCGATTGTCACGCCCAGTACTGTGGCCGTGATACATCCAAGCACCGCCACGACAAGCGTGTTCATTAAGCCGATTACGGCTGCGCGGATATGAGGACTCTGAGAATTGTAATCCAACAATCTCTGGTTGATGTCATAGCCAGCTGGTTCCCACAAAAACCCAAAACTTGGTTCTTTCCCGAGTTCGGCCAGGTTGTTTGCGGTATTGCTGATAAGCCAGCCAATCGCGATAAGGAAGCCTATCAGTGCCACGACTTGTATCGTCATGGACCGATAGCGGGTGTCGTAAATCAGCATAGATAGCCGAAACGACTCCTTAGGAGGGTCGGTCAGTGTTGTCATAGAAGACATCCCCGTAAGCCTTGGTTGTTTTTTTTGGCGCATTTGCTGCGCTCGTTAAGCCCAAGGCGTTATTGTTTTATTTTACTTATAGAGCGCAAAAGGCGCGGCCGAGGCCGCGCCTTTCAATTTTCTCTTAGCGGAATGGAGGCGAGTAAAGCAAACCGCCATCAGTCCATTGTGCGTTCAGTCCGCGTGACAGACCAATCGGGGTATTTTCGCCGATGTTCCGTTCGAACAATTCGGCGTAGTTACCACCAGCTGCGATGGCATTTTTTGCCCAATCAGCAGACAGACCCAGCATTTCACCCAAGTTACCTTCGGTGCCCAGAAGACGATTAATCTCTGGATTGTTGGTTCCTGCGGACATCTCACCGATGTTTGCGGATGTTACACCCAGCTCTTCAGCTGAAATCAGCGCATTCAAAGACCAACGCACGATATCGCCCCATTCGTTGTCGCCGTGGCGAACGAGTGGTCCGAGTGGCTCTTTCGAAATAATCTCGGGCAGCAAAACGTGGTCGTCCGGACTTTCAAAAGTTGCACGTGTTGCAGCAAGGCCAGATGCGTCTGTGGTGTAAGTGTCACAAGCGCCAGCCAGATATTGTTGCTGGCCTTCTGCATTGGTTTCGATCGGAACTGGCTCGTAGCTGATACCATTAGCGCGGAAGAAATCCGCTAGGTTCAACTCGGTTGTGGTGCCGGTTTGGATACAAACCGTGGCACCGTCCAGTTCTTTAGCCGAAGTCACACCCAGCGCAGTCGGAACCATGAAGCCTTGGCCGTCATAGTAGTTGACACCAACGAAGTCGAACTTCAGGTCAACGTCACGGCTGAAAGTCCAGGTCGTGTTGCGGGCGAGCATATCGATTTCGCCGGAGGCGAGCGCGGTGAAGCGAGTTTTACCAGTGGTTGGCACAAACTCTACAGCAGTTGGATCACCAAAGACCGCGGCTGCGACGGCGCGGCAAACGCCTACGTCAAAGCCGTCCCATTCACCGTTTGCATCTGGCACAGCGAAGCCCGCCACCCCAGTGGTAACACCACAGTTTAGCTTGCCACGTGCTTTAACGTCGTCGAGCGTACCGGCGAAGACACCGCCGGCAGCAATACCGGCGACGGTCAGGGCGCCAAGAAATACGGATTTTTTCATGTTTACCTCTTCCTGATAGTCCGCTCATTTCAGAGCGGTTATTCCAGCTTCGTCAAAAGCCGGAGGCGATACATAGGGGTTAATCCCCCCTAAGTGCATAAAGTTAGGCCAAATATGGGAGCCAAGGTCAAGGGGTTGTACGTATATTAACGTTACGTGAACTACGTTTCACGCCGACAATAACCCTGTTTGACAAGCGAAATCATAGATAGTTTCGGTCAGAGGACAAAAAATGGAATTTTGCGGCATTATGGAAGGAGAGGCGTTTAAGTTCTGCTGTTTCGCTCGCTTCGTCATCTTTGCCCCATTGCTCTTCCTGCCACGATTCGTCGATTCGTGCCCTGAACCAAAGCTCGTCAACGGAAAGAAATTTCTTTGATACGGCAAGTCCGACAATCAGAGAGCCAGTGATTGAGACGAGGTCGTGAAAACCCGCAAGTTGAAACGGCGTCATCGCGTGAACCAGACCATTGAGTGTGTGAATACTCTTCTCCGGCTGTGGCACGTAGACGACCCCGGTTGTTGTTTTCAGCGCAACCCCAAGCTCCTCCTCAGACCACTTTAGAACCGGGTCCCATGCCTCTGCCTGACGCGCGACAAGCTCTACCGGCGCAGCCGCCCGGTAACACAAAAGATCCGTCCCCCCATAATCAGCGATCAAAGCAGCGACCTCGGCATGCTGCGGCATAATTTTGTCGATCGCAGAATTTGCCGCTCTGGTCAGCGGCATTGTTTCAGGTTGAATGCTTTCGACCTGAGCCTCCCATTCTTCGGCAACGGCTTCCGCCAACATACGTGTTGGCATACAAAGGGTGACCTTGGATGGTGTTTTTACAGAGCGGTTATCCAAACGAATTTCAAAACCGTCTGGCGTTTCAGCAACGGAAACTGTTTTCCAGAATCGCTTCTTCTTCCATTCGCTCATAGATGCGTTCCCCACAGCGAAAAGAGCACCTCGGGCAGTACTCTGAAATCATCGATAATCTGATCTGCACCGCCAGCACACAAACGCGCCCGGTCGTGGTAACCCCAACTGACCCCTATGGTATGAAACCCAGCCGCGCGGCCCATTTCAATATCAAACTCTGTGTCCCCGATCATAACTGAATGCTCGGCCTGTACGCCTGTATCGGACAAACAAGTATGCAACATCGACGGATGCGGTTTTGACGGGTGATGATCGGCAACCTGTTGGGTCACAAAAACGTCCTGCAATGCGTGGCTTTCCAAAAGGTGGTCCAGACCACGCCGCGACTTTCCGGTCGCAATGCCCATCAATATACCGGGGGCAGAGCTTAGCCTTGCAATCATCTCGCGGACATATGGGTAAAGCGGCGCATGTGCCTGGGCCCCACCATTCTGTCGCGTGGTCATGAAAGAATGCTTGTATCCATTGACCAACTCAGCCTGCGCCGCGTCACTTAGGTCTGGAGCAAGCGTTGCCATCGCGACCGGTAAAGACAAACCAACAATGCTCAATACTTCGGACCGAGAGGGCATGGGATAGTCTAACGCCTGAAACGCAGCACACATCGCAGCAAGTATTTGCTGTTGGCTGTCGACAAGTGTTCCGTCGACATCAAATACGACCAAACGCAGCGGATCGTCCGTCAAAACTCGTCCTCAAAAGGGTCTTCGGGAACGTCGGCAGGTGACCATCCAAGTGTCTCCCATGTACGCTCCATATGCTCGGGCAAAGGTGCGGTAATGTTCAGTGCCGCACCGCTGACGGGATGTTGAATGCGCAACGACCTGGCGTGCAAATGCAACTTGCGGCTTATCTCGCCGCCCAGCTGTGCTCCCCAACCATCACCAAGGTTTTCCTGCCCTGAGCCACCATATTTTCCGTCACCAATGATCGGATGCCCGATCTCAGCCATATGCGCCCTAAGTTGGTGGGTGCGCCCCGTTATCGGCACCAAGGCGACCCAGCACACGCGTCCTCCGAGATTTGAAAGAATAGCATAGTCTGTCGTGGCGCGTTTCGCCCCCTCCACGCGCTCAACTTCGCTTGGGTGCACACACATCATCTTTTCTGCTTCACCATGCCCACCGTGCCCTGACGCCTTCACAAGACCATAGCGGATCGATCCCTGCCGTGGCATCGGTGCCCCAGCGACTGCAGCCCAGTAAATCTTACGTGTTTCACGTGATCGAAATGCGCTTGTCAGTGCCGAAGCGACAGCTCGGGTGCGCGCCAAAAGCAATACACCGGAGGTATCTTTATCAAGCCGGTGCACAAGCCGTGGCTTTTCCTCGTATCCAAAGCGCAGCGCCTCGGCCAAACCGTCGACGTGGCGGGTTTGTTTGCTTCCGCCCTGTGTGGCAAGCCCGGGCGGTTTGTTCAGCGCGATGACATGATCGTCGCGATATATCACACAAGACTGTATAAGCTTGGCATCTTCATCTGAAACCGTCGAACGGGGTGGCTTCGCCTGAGAGCTGATCTCGTTCGCATCCGGCAACGGCGGGATACGAACGCTTTGGCCCTGCGCGAGACGCGTCGCAGGTTTAACCCGGCCACCATCAACCCTGATGTCACCTTTCCGGCACATCTTTTCGATCCGACCCTGTGCAATATGCGGGAACGTCCGGCGAAACCAACGATCCAGCCGTTGGTCGGCATCATCTGCTCCAATCTCAAGTATTTGAACGCGGCTCATGCCAAAATCCCCCGTGCAACCATGACACCAAGCGCAATACCCGATAGCGTCAGTACAAGCGTTCCTGCAACATAAAGTGCAGCGGTCCCCACCTGTCCCCTTTCAAACAACGTAAGCGCGTCGAGAGAAAATGCCGAGAAGGTTGTGTAACCCCCTAAAACACCCGTCATCAAAAACGGCGCTAATCGGTTGTCGCCTTTCGTTGCGAGCATAACAATCAGCACTCCCATAAGGAACGAGCCAACGACGTTCACAACCAGCGTTCCCCAGGGAAAGCCATGGCCAAATAAACGCAGCGCTGCCACACCAGTTAGGTATCTGCCAGAAGCGCCGATCGCGCCACCCAGAGCAACTTGTAAAACGGTCCAGATCATGGCGCTTCTCATTTCGCGTCACAGAGGCAGAGTCAACCGCCCTGTCGCTTTGAACGTAGTTTTGCAAAGTAATCGAGCCTGCGTTTCAATTCTCTCTCAAAACCACGTTCAACAGGTTGGTAGTAAATGCCACGCTTCATTTCCTCGGGAAAATAGTTCTGCCCTGAAAACCCTGCTTCGGCGTCGTGATCATAGGAGTACCCATCACCATACTTCTGATCCTTCATTAATTTTGTGGGCGCGTTCAGGATATGCTTCGGTGGTGGCTCTGATCCAGTTTCCTTCGCTGCGCGCATTGCTGATTTGTACCCGACATAGGCCGCGTTCGATTTTGGGGCCAATGCCAAGTAAACCACTGCTTGCGCGAGCGCCAGTTCACCTTCAGGGCTTCCAAGCCTTTCGTAGGTTTCCCAGGCATGAAGGCAAATCGTCTGCGCCTGCGGATCAGCAAGGCCAATGTCTTCCACCGCCATGCGTGTCACGCGACGCGCGAGATAGCGTGGGTCTTCTCCCCCCGTCAGCATCCGGGCAAACCAGTAAAGTGCCGCATCAGGATCCGATCCGCGCACAGATTTATGGAGTGCGGAGATAAGATTAAAATGTTCATCACCGCTTTTGTCGTACTTCGTTGCACGCCGCATCAACCGTTTGGCCAGCGTTTCCTTGTTGATCTTACTTTCGGTTTTCCAAGCGGTGACTTGTTCAATCAAATTGAGCAATGCTCGCCCATCGCCATCTGCCATTTCCAGCAAGGCTTCGCGCGCGGGACCATCAAGCGGCAAACCATTGGCCAATTCTTTCTCTGCTCGTTGCGCTAATCTTTCGAGATCACCTAACGATAGACGTTCCAACACCATGACCTGCGCACGCGACAACAGCGCTGCGTTCAGCTCAAAGGAAGGATTTTCGGTAGTTGCGCCTACTAAAAGGATCGTCCCATCTTCCATATAAGGAAGAAACCCATCCTGCTGCGCTTTGTTGAAACGGTGTATTTCGTCAACAAACAGCAAAGTGCCCTGCCCGTTCGTTCGGCGCATCCGCGCAGACTCGAAAACTTTCTTCAGGTCGGGAACACCGGTGAAAATTGCACTGATCTGGACAAAAGCCATTTCCGTTTCATTGGCCAGCAAACGGGCGATCGTTGTTTTGCCAACTCCCGGAGGGCCCCAGAAAATGAGCGAAGACAAGCTACCAGAGGCCAGCATAGTTCCAAGCGGGCCTTGAGGACCCAAAATATGATCTTGTCCAATGACTTCAGATAGCTTTTTTGGTCGCAACCTGTCTGCCAGCGGACGCGGTGCATCTGCCGGGGCTGAGCTTTGAAATGAGTCAAACAGATCTGCCATACGGCAAATCTATGCGCGCTGACAGAAAGTTAAAAGCGAATTGGGCCTCCCGATATTCCGGAAGGCCCGTTTGCTTAGTGCAGCTTCGATGCCAGATCGATCGATACACATTGGTAGTCACCGTCACCAATGAACATCTCCCGACCTGCTGCCGAAGCCTCAAGACCGCACCGGCCAAACCAACGCGGCCAGTTTGCAGCGGTTAGTGCGATAAGCCGGGTTGCCCCAAGTTCACGCGCCGATTTAAGCATCGCCATAACCATATAGGCGTGTACACGACGACGAATCCGCTGAGGCGTGTTGTGCGACACGAATACACGGGTACTTTCCCATGTGTGCGCGTCTATAGGCGCTTCATCATAAAGCAGATCCTGAGGGATCGTATTCAAAAGCCCTCGTTGCGCATCCCGGATCATGTAACTGTAAATCCCGCATTGCGCATTTGTCGGGGTCAGCCGCATACCAGCATAGACTTCGCCAAATTCGTGGATCGCAATCCAACGACTTGCCGGAGTGTCATATTGATCATACTCCATTCCCAATGCTTCAGGCAGGTTCCAGTTTTTCTGCACAATAAAGGATTGCTTTCTTGCGCGAAAAAGGTTCGCAAAAAGTTCCCCGTGGTTATGCATGTTTTCGAAAGATAGTGTTGTGGTTTGCATGGCAGTCTCCAGCTTGGTTGAAATACCCCTAAGCCCTGACAGCAAACAGTGATGACATCCGGTTATAGCAGCCTGTAGTCTTTAGCGCGTTGTATGGCCTCTGCGGTTGTACGAGCGAGCAGTCGCTGACGAGCCGCAGTCAATCTGGCCTTTAGTGCGCTTTCTGAAATATTCAGTTTGGCGGCTGCCGCCGCATGTCGATCGCCTGCCGCTATACACCGCAGGGCCTCGATCTGAGCCTTAGTAAGGCTCTCCGGCGGCTCCGTGATATCGTGAAGCCGACGAATTATGAGCGAAATCTGTTCCATTTCGCTTTCGGTGTATTCCCGGTCCGTACGGGCGAAGCTCGCAATTGTACGCGAGCTGATTTCCCCACAGGACACAGACATACCAAATGTCAAACCAAAGGTTTTTGCTTCTTCAAGAATGCCGAATGGATCTGGAATACCCAGTTCGCTCCATCGGCTTACCCCAACCGTGCTGAATCCCCATGCAATCGTCGGGTCCCGCAGCGCATAACCTTGTTCGGTGTAATGATCCAACCACTGCTGGTTATATGTCTGAAAAGACATCAACGGTGCAGCAAAGCGAATGTGCAGTCCAATAAAGTACCCCGCCGGCGCAATCAGCGACAGTTTATGGAGTTCAAGATCTACACCTAGCTTAGAGGACATGTCTTTTTAGACAAGTTGATCGAAAATTCGTCAACCTTAAATTGAACACGCTGACAAGAATCAAAAGAAAGATGTGTTGTGAACACGATCAATCCCGATTTATTTGCTAAATTGATGACACTTCCGGACAGCGCCAGGCTGGATTTGCTGGAATTTCTTGGTGCGACACCGATCGGGGAGGGCCAATTGAACGATCTCATTGAAAATATCGAATCATCGATTGCTGCAATGCGATCCCCGTTGCAGAATGAACCCAGCTACAGTTGAGCTGGTTCTGAAAACAAAAAACCCCGCCATCTGGCGGGGTTTTTGTTTTACGTCGATCTGAGTTATTCAGCGTCCAGCGCTGCCTCTTCTTCGGCAACGCGTGTTTTATCTGCCGAACCTTTTGCTGCCGGGTCGCGGTCAACAAATTCGATGATTGCCATCGGCGCCATGTCTCCATACCGGAAACCGGCTTTTAAAATACGGACATACCCACCGTTGCGTTCTTTGTAACGAGGGCCAAGCACCTCAAACAATTTCGAAACATAAGCATCCTGCTTCAAACGGCTTGCTGCCTGACGACGCGCGTGCAAGTCACCGCGCTTGCCCAGCGTGATCAGTTTTTCGATGATCGGGCGAAGCTCTTTTGCTTTTGGAACGGTCGTTTTAATTTGTTCATGTTCAATGAGCGATCCCGCCATGTTGGCGAACAGAGCCTTGCGGTGCTCATGGGTGCGGTTCAGGCGGCGATAGCCTCTCGCGTGACGCATTTCTTATCTCCTACTTCTATTTTGCTTTGTCTGGCGGTCGCTGGTCCTGCGCCGCTCTCCTTGGGGCAGTATGCCCATATTTTCCCAGCTATTGCGGGCATTTTCGGGGGCCATTTAAGCGACGACCCCCTTTTAGTCAACTCAGAACTGATCTTCGAATTTCTTTGCCAGGTCTTCGATGTTTTCTGGTGGCCATTCTTCAACGTCCATACCGAGGTGCAAGCCCATACCTGACAACACTTCTTTGATTTCATTCAAAGATTTACGGCCAAAGTTCGGTGTGCGCAGCATTTCAGCTTCGGTTTTCTGGATCAGATCACCGATATAAACGATGTTGTCGTTCTTCAGACAATTCGCAGAGCGAACTGACAGTTCAAGTTCATCCACTTTCTTCAGAAGCAGCGGATTAAACTCTAGACCGTCATCTTCGTCAGCGCGTGTCGCTGACTCGGGCTCATCAAAGTTCACAAAGATCGATAGTTGGTCCTGCAGAATGCGTGCGGCATACGCCACCGCATCGTCAGGCGTGATGGAACCATCGGTTTCCAGCTTCAGTGTCAGCTTGTCATAGTCGAGCACCTGACCTTCGCGGGTCGGCTGCACGTCATAGGATACTTTCTTAACCGGTGAAAAGATCGCATCAATTGGCATGAGGCCAATAGGTGCGTCCTCTGGACGGTTCTTTTCTGCCGAAACATAACCTTTGCCGGTGTTTACCGTCAGTTCCATGAACAGATCCGCACCATCATCGAGGTGACAGATCACATGATCTTTGTTCAGGATTTCAATGCCACTGCTGTCCGAAATATCGCCAGCGGTAACAACCGACGGGCCTTTCGCGGAAATTGAAAGGCGCTTTGGCCCTTCGACTTCCATACGGATCGCAACGCCTTTGAGGTTCAGAACAATGTCGGTTACGTCTTCACGTACACCAGCAACACTCGAAAACTCGTGCAGAACGTTGTCGATCTGAACACTGATGATGGCTCCGCCTTGCAGGCTCGACATTAGGACGCGGCGCAGCGCGTTGCCAAGTGTCAGACCAAAACCGCGTTCCAGCGGTTCGGCGATAACAGTTGCCTGACGTGACGGGTCATTGCCCGGCTTCACATCAAGCTGTGTTGGCTTAATTAATTCGGCCCAATTTTTGTGGATCATGCGTGTCGCCTCCATTCAAGTTTCTGGCTCATGTCCCAAGACAGAAACGCCCGAGGTAAAAAGACGTGTTTGGGCCGCGTGCTCACCACGCAGCCCAAGCAAAGAAATATTAGACGCGGCGCCGTTTTGGTGGGCGGCAGCCGTTGTGTGCAATTGGGGTCACATCACGGATTGACGTGATGTTCAAACCGATCGCAGCCAAAGCGCGCAGTGCAGATTCACGGCCCGAACCCGGCCCCTGAACATTGACCTCAAGGGTCTTAACACCATGATCCTGAGCTTTCCGGCCCGCATCTTCTGCAGCCATCTGAGCTGCATAAGGTGTGGATTTCCGCGACCCTTTAAAGCCGCAAGTCCCGGCTGATGACCAGGCAATCGCGTTGCCCTGGACGTCGGAGATCAGGATTTTAGTATTGTTGAATGAGCTGTTCACATGCGCAACACCAGAGGCAATATTCTTACGCTCTTTTTTCTTAGTACGAGTCTTTTCGCGTGCCATTGATCCGCCCCCTATTTCTTCTTACCAGCAATGGCCCTTGCAGGACCTTTGCGAGTACGAGCGTTGGTGTGGGTGCGCTGGCCGCGAACCGGCAAGTTGCGGCGATGACGCAGACCGCGATAGCAGCCCAGATCCATCAGACGTTTGATGTTGATCTGAACTTCACGGCGCAGGTCGCCTTCAACTTTGTGGTTCGCGTCGATGTGTTCGCGGATCGCCAGAACTTCGGCATCCGAGAGTTCGTTCACCCGGCGTGCGGGGTCGACTCCAACGGCTTCACAGATAGATTTCGCAGATGTGTTACCGATACCGGTAATATAAGTCAGGGCGATCGGGACCCGTTTATGGGTCGGGATGTTTACGCCGGCAATACGTGCCACGTGTTGCTTTCCTTTTTGTTGCGGCTCCGTAATTCCAGAACCTTTTTTCACAACATGGGCCCGAGGCGAAAACCCGCGGGCCACAGCTGAATCTCAAACGGCTGAATCGAATTATCCGAATCCGTGCCGATTCCCTCTTTTGGGATAGTGCCAAATATGGGGTTTTCCCATTCACGTCAAGCGAGAATAGGTACTTTCTACAACTTGCTTGTCAGACCCTTAGGCCAAAGCGTCGCTGATTGATTTTGCCACTTCGTCAATCGCTGCCAAACCATCAACATCTTTAAGCTTGCCTTTAGCGTAGTAGTAGCCAATCAGCGGCGATGTTTTTTTGTAATATTCCATCAGTCGAGTGCGCAAGCTGTCTTCGTTGTCGTCAGCGCGGCGCTTCATATCCTGTGCTCCGCAGTTATCACAGGTTCCCTCGACCGCGGGTATCTTCATCTCGTCATGATAACCTTCGCCACAGTTACCACAGGTGAAACGCCCGGTAATCCGACGCACAAGTTCGTCATCATCCACACGCATTTCAATCACGCATTCCAACGATTGACCAACCTTGTCCAACAATTCTGCAAGCGCATCCGCCTGAGCCAAAGTGCGTGGGAAACCATCAAAGATGAAGCCGCCGCCATTTTCGCCTTTGAGCTTTTCCTCGATCAGACCGATCACAATCTCATCGGTCACAAGTTCGCCCGAATCCATGATCGCGGCGACCTTTTTACCCATATCAGTTCCCGAGGTCTTTGCCTCGCGCAGCATGTCACCTGTAGAGAGCTGAATCATGCCCCTCTCGTCTACCAATTTACGGGCTTGGGTTCCTTTACCAGCGCCCGGTGGGCCGAGAAGGATAATGTTCATTTTCTAGTCGTCCCTTTTTTCCCGCGCTTCTTGCCGCGGAGCTGAGATTTTTCAATCAGCCCTTCATACTGGTGCGCCAGCAGATGCGACTGTACCTGTTGGATCGTATCCATCGTTACGGAAACGACGATCAGAACCGAGGTGCCGCCAAAGTAAAAGGGAATGGCCAATTGTGAACGCAAAATCTCTGGAAGGAGACAAACTGCCGCAAGATAAGCCGAACCCAGAACCAAAAGGCGGGTCACGACAAAGTCCAGATACTCTGCTGTCTTCTTGCCAGGCCGAATCCCCGGAACAAAACCATTCTGATTCTTAAGGTTGTCGGCCACGTCTTCGGTCTTAAACGACACATTGAAGGTGTAAAAGAACGTGAAGAAAACGATCATCGCTGTAAAGAACAGCAGGTAAAGCGGCTGTCCTGGTCCGAAGTAGGCAAGGATCGTCGCCATGATTGGCCCGGTCTGGCTACCCGAGAAGGTCGCGAGTGTCGTTGGCAACAAAAGCAAAGAACTGGCGAAGATGGCAGGAATAACACCTGCAGGGTTCACCTTCACGGGCAGGTGTGACGAACCACCATCGTATACCTTCATACCAACCTGACGGCGCGGATACTGGATGTGGATTTTGCGCAAAGCGCGTTCCATGAACACGACGAATGCAATGACGACCACAACCATGACCAGAACACCAACGATCACCGCTGGTGAAATAGCACCGGAGCGCCCCTGGCTTAGGAATTGCGCAAGCGCGGCTGGAACCTCGGCAATAATACCAACAAAGATGATCAGCGAAATACCGTTACCGATACCCCGTGCGGTAATTTGTTCACCCAGCCACATCAGGAACATCGTGCCCCCGATCAGTGTGATCATGGTAGATGCAATAAATTCGAAACCCGGATTTAGCGCAAGGTCACCCGCCTGAAGACTAACCGCCAGCCCATACCCCTGGAACGTTGCCAAAGCCACGGTACCGTAGCGGGTATATTGGTTGATCTTTTTGCGGCCTTGTTCACCCTCTTTTTTCAGCTGCTCAAGCTTTGGAACCATCGCTGTCAAAAGCTGGATAATGATCGACGCCGAAATATAGGGCATGATGCCGAGTGCGAATATCCCCATCCGGGACAAGGCACCACCCGTAAACATTGACAGGATACCGCCGATACCGCTGGCGGCCTGTTCCATAAATTCGCGAAGCGCGACGCCGTCGATGCCCGGAACCGGAATATAGGTGCCCAGCCGATAAACTATAAGCAAACCGATTGTGAAAAGAATGCGCTGGCGTAGCTCGGTTGCCTTGCCAAAGGCACCCCAGCTCATGTTTGACGCCATTTGCTCTGCCGCAGATGCCATTTATGGGCCTCTCTGTCATTAAAAACGCCGCCAGTCCGGTTTTCCGGAAGGCGGCGCTGGGAAAACTTAAATGTATGTAAGCGGCACAAGCGCCGCTCACAAGCGCTTATTCAGCTGCCGCGTCCGTTGCTGCCGGAGTTGTGACCGTCAGAGAGCCACCGGCCTTAGCCACGGCTTCGACCGCCGACTTGGAGGCGCCGGTCACTGTGAGGTCAACCTTGGCTTTAAATTCGCCTTTGGAGAGAATACGAACGCCATCGAGCTTGCGACGTACAAGACCGCTGTCGACCAGCACATCTTCGGTAATCGCTTTCTTGGCATCGATCTTCTTTTCGTCGATGAATTTTTGCAGCAAACCAAGATTTACGACTGCAAACTTCTTGCGGTTTGGTTTATTGAAGCCACGCTTTGGCAGGCGTTGGTAGAGCGGCATTTGCCCGCCTTCATACCCTTTGATCGCCACACCCGAACGGGATTTCTGACCTTTGATACCACGGCCACCGGTCTTACCAGTGCCGGAACCAGGACCGCGGCCAATACGTTTACGGGATTTCGTTGCACCGGGATTGTCGTGCAGTTCGTTCAGTTTCATTTCGCTTCTCCTATGCCGGAAATGGCCCCTGAAGCGTAAGCGGGCCAAACACGGCTTTTCTTGATTTTGATTCTCGTGGTCAAGAAGACCACCGGGGGCGTATAAACGGGATAATAGCTGCGATCAAGCACTATCCCATCAGATACCGGACCCAACGTCGGTGATTACTCTGACGCAGGATAGCCCCCATCGTCGTCATGTACTTCGTGCCCGGAAAGAGCAGGCGTAAAAACGCATATCAGGCGCATATCTCCCCTGGTCGCACGCAGGATATGCGCATCATGTTTGTCCAACGTGTAAAGTGAGCCCGGGCCCAGAGGGTGTACTTCCCCAGTGGCAACATTGACCACCTCGCCCTCACCTTCGACGCAATAGTTGCTTTCGATATGGTTTTTGTATTGGAGGTGCTGTTCATTCCCCTCCTTCACCACCGTATCGTGCAGTGAGTAACCCAGCCCGTCATCCGCGAGGAGAATACGGCGGCTCTCGAATGCTTCGCCCGTAACATGACGATCGGTGCCAAGGATGGATGTGAGGTTTCTGACGATCATAAGCTGTCTCCTGTTTAACGCAGTAAACCGAAACTAATCATCATTGAGGTCGTATGAAAAGCCTTAGCCGAACACTAAAGGTACTGATTTAAATTGAAGTCTCAGAACACTTCGATCAGACAATGTCTCGCTAACAATTAGTGCGCTATTGGGCGGCTCGAGATGCAATCCCTTTGATTGGATTTGCGGCGGCCCGCCCAATAACACCGGGAGAAACCCAATTCGAAAAGCTCGAACGCTTTGAAATCGCTCTGGGCTAGATCATCAACGATCTTTTTTCGGGTCATATTCATTTAGTGACAGTGATAGGGTCGAGATCCCGCGTGACAACATCGTCCCGGTGGGGATGATTTGCGACACCCGCCGCTGTGCCCAATTTCACTCTCTTCGATTGAAGTACGTGCAGAAGTAGAAGTTGCGGCAAAACTTCCAACTGCGAACGTTGGGCTGCACAGAATTAGAACCAGCACAAGATTTTTCATATTCCCCTCTAAAAAAGATTGCGCGATAAAGGCGATTTAACAAATTATTAACAACTTATAATTGATTCGCTGTTTGTTGGCAAACTTTACGGGCAAGCGCCATTGCTGCTTGCACCAATGCAAAAAACGCCCCCGGTTTCCCGAGGGCGTCTTTCCGTTTTCTATCCGAAAAGGCTCAGCCTTTTTCTTCGATAATCTCAACCATATGCGAAATCTTAGCAACCATGCCGCGTACTGCTGGTGTGTCTTCCAGTTCACGGGTTTTGTGCATCTTGTTAAGGCCAAGACCGATCAGCGTCTGACGCTGTTTGATCGGACGGCGGATCGGAGAGCCGATTTGTTTTACAACGATGGTTTTTGCCATGGGTCTTCTCCTCAGGCTTCCGCTGCGGCTTCGGTTTCAGGCTTGCGAAGAACTTCCGCTACCTTCTTACCGCGGCGCTGCGCTACCATACGTGGGCTCGCTTCGCTTTTCAGCCCGTCGATGGTTGCACGGATCATGTTGTAGGGGTTTTGCGAGCCGATAGACTTCGCAACAACGTCCTGCACACCGAGCATCTCGAATACCGCACGCATCGGACCACCAGCAATGATACCGGTACCTTGTGGTGCGGTCCGCATCACAACTTTACCAGCGCCATGACGGCCTTCGATGTCGTGGTGGAGTGTACGACCTTCGCGCAGTGGAACGCGCACAAGCTGACGCTTGGCTTGTTCTGTCGCTTTGCGGATCGCTTCGGGTACTTCTTTGGCTTTACCTTTACCAAAACCGACGCGGCCCTTTTGGTCGCCAACAACCACCAAAGCAGCAAAGCCAAAACGCTTACCACCTTTAACAGTTTTCGACACACGGTTGATCGCTACGAGACGATCGGCGAATTCCGGTGTTTCATCGCGATCGCGACGTCCACCCCGGGTATTTGGTTCTCTTGCCATCTATCGTCTCCTTAGAACTTCAGTCCGCCTTCACGAGCAGCATCGGCCAGAGCCTTAACTTTCCCATGAAAGAGGAAGCCGCCACGATCAAAGTAGCAGTCTTCAACACCAGCTTTCTTAGCACGCTTCGCTATTGCAGAGCCCACTTTTGTTGCAGCTTCGATGTTGTTCTTGCCAACAATGCCCAGGTCCTTCTCGAGAGAAGAAGCTGACGCGAGTGTTACGCCGTTCACATCATCAATCAGCTGCACGCTGATATTTTTGTTCGAGCGATGAACCGAAAGGCGCAGACGCCCGTTTGCAGTTTTCCGCAGTTTGTTCCGAACGCGCAGGCGGCGCTTCAGAAACAGTGTTCTTTTGCTGTTTGCCATATCCTGGGTCCTTTACTTCTTCTTACCTTCCTTACGGAAGATATATTCGTCTTTGTACTTGATGCCTTTGCCTTTGTAAGGCTCGGGCTTGCGCCATTCACGAATGTCTGCTGCAACCTGACCAACTTTTTGTTCGTCGATGCCCTCAACAATAATGACAGTCTGCTTCGGAGCGGTGACAGTCACATCTGCCGGCACTTCAAAGTTGACTTCATGGCTGAGGCCAAGGCTCAGCTTCAGAACATTGCTGCCCTGCATCTGCGCACGATAACCAACACCGTTGATCTCTAGTTCTTTTGTGAAGCCTTTCGTCACCCCGGTCACCAGATTGGCGATCTGGGTGCGTGACATGCCCCACTGCTGCCGCGCGCGTTTGGAATTTCCACGCGGCGCAATTGTTACATTGTTTTCCTCAACCGTGATGGTGACATCATCAGTTGCGGTGAAGCTCCGGGTACCCTTAGGGCCCTTCACTTCAATCGTCTGACCAGAGACAGATGCAGATACACCCGCTACAAGCTCGACTGGTTTCTTACCGATACGAGACATGCAGACCTCCCTAGAATACGGTGCAGAGCACTTCGCCACCAACATTGGCAGAACGTGCAGATGCATCCGACATCACACCCTTTGGTGTGGAGACGATTGAGACACCCAGACCCTGACGGACCGATGGGATGTCTTTGACGCCCATGTAAACGCGGCGACCAGGGGTCGAAACCCGTTTCAGCTCGCGAATGACAGGAGTGCCGTCGAAATATTTAAGGCTGATTTCAATGGCCGGGTGGCCATTTTTATCAGTCGTGGACTCGTAACCACGAATATAACCTTCGTCAGCCAACACATCCAGAACCCAAGCGCGAAGCTTGGAGGCAGGTGTGCTGACGGTGGACTTACCGCGCATCTGGGAATTCCGGATACGGGTGAGCATATCGCCGATAGGATCGTTCATATCGTTCTCTCCGTTACCAGCTTGATTTCACCATGCCGGGGATCTGGCCCGCAGAGCCAAGTTCCCGCAGCGCGATCCGCGATACCTTCAGCTTACGATAATAAGCGTGAGGGCGGCCCGTCAGCTGACAGCGGTTGTGCAACCGTGTCGCCGAAGAGTTGCGCGGCAATTTAGCCAGCTTCAGGCGCGCTTTGAAACGCTCTTCCATCGGCTTGCTCTCGTCATTCGCGATCACTTTAAGCTCAGCACGCTTGGTGGCATATTTTTCCACCAGCTTCTGACGCTTCTTCTCGCGCTCGATCATGCTTTTCTTAGCCATGTCTTACTTTCCTCCCGCGATCAGCTGTTGAAGGGCATGTTGAAAGCTTTCAACAGCGCCTTAGCTTCCGCGTCGGTTTTCGCGGTTGTGGCAATCACAATATCCATCCCACGGATCTCATCGACTTTGTCGAAATCAATCTCTGGAAAAACGATGTGCTCTTTAAGGCCCATGGCATAGTTGCCACGACCGTCGAAGGATGCTCCTGAAACACCGCGGAAGTCGCGGATACGGGGCATCGCGATGGTGATCAGGCGATCCAGGAATTCATACATCCGTTCGCCACGCAGGGTTACTTTGCACCCCAGCGGCATTTCTTCACGGACGCGGAAACCAGCGATCGACTTTTTAGCCTTGGTGGTGACAGCTTTCTGACCCGCAATAAGGGTCATCTCGTCTTCTGCGAGTTTCACCTTTTTGGTGTCTTTAACAGCGTCACCGATACCCATATTCAACACGATTTTGTCGAGCTTGGGCAGCATCATCGCGTTTTTGTAACCAAATTCTTCCATCAGCGCGGGACAGATCGTTTCTTTGTACAACGCTTTTAGGCGCGGGGTGTAATTTGCTGTATCAAGCATCAGACAGTCTCCCCGTTTGATTTGGCGTAACGGACTTTTTTGCCATCTTCCACGCGGAAGCCAACACGCGTCGCTTTGCCCTTGCTATCAATCAGCGCAAGATTGCTGAGCTGAACAGGCAAGGCTGTCGGCACGCGGCCACCTTGTGACGTTTGGGTCTGGCGTGTGTGGCGAACTGCAAGGTTGATACCATCAACCACAGCTTTTCCGGATTTTGGGTCGATACTGACGATAACGCCCTCTTTACCCTTATCCTTGCCAGCCAGAACAACAACTTTGTCGGCTTTTTTCAATTTAGCGGCCATCTTACAGCACCTCCGGTGCGAGCGAGATGATCTTCATGAAGTTCTTCGCGCGCAACTCACGAACGACTGGCCCAAAGATACGGGTACCAATTGGTTCGTTTGCATTGTTGAGAATAACTGCTGCGTTCCGGTCAAACCGGATCGCGGTGCCGTCGTCACGACGGACTTCTTTAGCGGTACGTACGACAACGGCCTTACGGACATCGCCTTTTTTCACGCGACCGCGTGGGATGGCTTCTTTAACCGAGACGACGATGATGTCGCCAACGGAAGCGTATTTACGCTTGGAACCACCCAGAACCTTGATGCACTGAACACGGCGAGCGCCAGAGTTGTCAGCGACATCCAGATTGGTCTGCATCTGGATCATGTGGTTTCTCCCGACCTGTGGGGACCTTTAAGGTTATTCCCCAGGGTTTCGATAAAACCGAAAGGTCTGGTTGCTTACGCGCCCAGAACCTCCCAGCGTTTGTTTTTCGAGACTGGAGCGCATTCCTGAATGCGGACAATATCGCCAGTCTTGAATTCGTTCTTAGCATCGTGGGCCCGGTATTTCTTGGACCGACGAATAGTTTTCTTAAGCACAGGGTGTGTAAAGCGACGCTCAACGGAAACCGTTACGGTTTGTTCGTTCTGGTCGCTTGTCACGGTGCCTGTAAGAATACGTTTGGGCATTATTCAGGCTCCCTTATTCTTCTGCAGCCGCGGCAGCGGCTTTTTGGTTAAGTACGGTTTTTACACGCGCAGCGTCACGGCGAGCCGCTTTCATCCGCGCAGTATTTTCCATTTGCCCGGTGGCCTGTTGGAACCGAAGGTTAAACGATTCTTTTTTCAGGTTGGCCAACTCCTCACGAAGCTGGTCCGGGGTCTTATCGTGCAATTCTTGGGCGTTCATCGCCTCATCCTTCCATCAGAAGTCACCGAACCCGTCGGCGCTTTTCCAACAAAAACCGAACCCCCGAAACCATCCGGGGGTCCGATAAAAAACTCACCAGTCTTCGCGTACGACAGTGCGGGTCTTAACCGGCAATTTCATCGCAGCCAGACGGAGCGCTTCCCTTGCCACAGATTCGGACACGCCGTCAATCTCAAACATGACTCGTCCGGGTTTTACTTTGGCGGCCCAATAGTCAACAGAGCCCTTACCTTTACCCATCCGAACCTCGGTTGGCTTCGATGTCACAGGGGTGTCTGGGAAAATCCGGATCCAGACCCGGCCCTGACGTTTCATGTGACGTGTCATCGCACGACGCGCGGCTTCAATCTGACGCGCGGTGATGCGCTCAGGTTCAGTCGACTTCAGGCCATAGGTGCCAAAGGTCAGAGTTGATCCGCCCTTTGCTTCACCGTGGATACGGCCTTTGTGCTGTTTGCGAAATTTTGTGCGCTTTGGTTGCAGCATCTTACTATCTCCTTAGCGGCGGGGCCCGCGTGGTGCGGGGCCTTCCTGGAGTTCCTGTTGCTTACGCTCACGGGCGCTTGGGTCGTGCTCCATGATCTCACCTTTGAAGATCCAGACTTTAACCCCGATGATGCCATAGGCAGTCAGCGCTTCTGAAGTGGCGTAGTCGATGTCGGCACGCAGTGTGTGCAGTGGAACGCGTCCTTCGCGGTACCATTCAGTCCGCGCAATCTCGGCACCACCCAAACGGCCAGCAACGTTAACACGAATACCAAGGGAACCCATGCGCATCGCGTTCTGCACTGCGCGTTTCATCGCACGGCGGAAAGAAACACGGCGTTCGAGCTGCTGCGTAATGCTTTCAGCTACGAGCTGTGCATCAAGCTCGGGTTTGCGAACTTCAACAATGTTGAGGTGCAGTTCCGAAGCAGTCAGCGCTGCCAGTTTCTTGCGAAGACCTTCGATGTCCGCGCCTTTTTTACCGATGATCACACCAGGACGTGCGGTGTGAACCGTGACACGGCATTTTTTATGCGGACGTTCGATGATCACACGGCTGATGCCAGCCTGCTTGCAATCGCTTTTGATGAATTCCCGGATTTTCAGGTCTTCAAGCAAAAGATCGCCATAGTCTTTCGTGTCTGCATACCAGCGGCTGTCCCAGGTACGGTTGACCTGGAGGCGCATGCCAATTGGATTAACCTTATGACCCATTATGCTTGCTCCTCAACTTGCCGTACCAGAATGGTCAGCTCGGCGAATGGCTTCAGAATTTTGCCAAACCGGCCACGTGCGCGTGGACGACCACGTTTCATGGTCAGGTTTTTGCCTACATAAGCTTCAGCAACGATGAGTTCATCCACATCCAGGTTGTGGTTGTTCTCTGCGTTTGCGATGGCAGATTGCAGACATTTCTTAACATCAGCGGCGATCCGCTTTTTACTAAAAGTCAGATCAGAAAGCGCTTTGTCCACTTTCTTGCCACGGATCATCGCAGCAACCAGATTCAGCTTTTGCGGTGACGTGCGAAGCATTTTTGATTTTGCAAATGCTTCGTTGTCAGCCACGCGGCGTGCGTTTTTCTCTTTACCCATGGCTCTTACTTCCGCTTCGCTTTTTTGTCAGCAGCATGACCATAGTAAGTCCGGGTGGGTGAGTACTCACCGAACTTCTGACCGATCATGTCTTCAGACACGTTTACGGGGATATGCTTGTGGCCGTTGTAGACACCAAAGGTCAGACCAACAAACTGGGGTAGAATTGTGCTGCGGCGCGACCAGATTTTGATCACTTCGCTGCGGCCGGATTCGCGGCTCTTTTCGGCTTTCTTAAGCACATAAGAGTCGACAAAAGGCCCTTTCCATACAGAACGCGACATAACTACCGGCCCTTTTTCTTAGCGTGACGCGAGCGGATAATCAGCTTGCTGGACGCCTTGTTCTTGTTACGGGTGCGTGCACCCTTGGTAGGCTTGCCCCACGGTGTAACCGGGTGACGACCACCAGATGTCCGGCCTTCACCACCACCATGTGGGTGATCAACCGGGTTCATAACCACGCCCCGAACGGATGGGCGGATACCTTTATGGCGGTTCCGGCCAGCTTTACCGAGGTTCTGGTTAGAGTTATCTGGGTTCGACACGGCACCGACGGTCGCCATGCATTCCTGGCGCACCATGCGAAGCTCGCCCGAAGAAAGACGAATCTGAGCGTAGCCACCATCACGACCGACAAACTGGGCGTAAGTACCGGCTGCACGGGCGATCTGGCCGCCTTTGCCTTCTTTCAACTCAATGTTGTGTACGATCGTACCGATTGGCATTCCCGAAAACGGCATTGCGTTCCCAGGTTTGATATCGGTCTTTGCAGAAGCGATAACCTTGTCCCCAACAGCCAAACGCTGTGGCGCAAGGATATATGCCTGCTCGCCATCTTCATACTTAACCAGCGCGATAAAGGCAGTCCGGTTCGGATCGTATTCAATCCGCTCAACGGTGGCTGCCACATCAAACTTGTTCCGTTTGAAATCAACAATACGATAGAGACGCTTTGCGCCACCACCACGACGACGCATTGTGATCCGTCCGGTATTGTTCCGACCGCCCTTTTTGCTCAGACCCTCAGTGAGAGACTTAACAGGACGACCTTTCCAAAGCTCCGAACGGTCGATCAGCACCAGCCCACGCTGGCCTGGCGTCGTCGGCTTATACGACTTTAGTGCCATGCTTTCTGTCTTCCGTTTAGCTATGCCAGACTCTCTAGCCTGACTGTGTTTAGGCCCCCGAAGGTGCCCGATCTATAGGGCCCCAAAGGTCCCCGTCCTAAAATAGCGTCAGCCCCGGGCGAACCGGGGCTGCGCAGATTCGGTGCTTACTATCAGAGGCCTGTCGAGACGTCGATAGTGTTTCCCTCAACAAGGGTAACATAAGCTTTTTTCACATCTTTCCGTTTGCCGGGCTGACCGCGAAACCGCTTGGTCTTACCTTTGGCAATGGAAGTGTTGACCGCTTTAACCTTTACACCAAACAAAGCTTCAACAGCTTCTTTGATCTGTGGTTTGTTCGCGTCAATCGCCACCTCAAAGACAACAGCGTTGGCTTCAGAAGCCATAGTTGCTTTTTCCGTGATGATCGGCTTGCGGATCACATCGTAATGTTCTGCTTTCGCGCTCATTTCAAACGAGCCTCCAGTGCTTCGACCCCTTCTTTCGTGAGCACAAGCGTGTCACGCTTCAGGATGTCATAAACATTTGCACCCATCGATGGCAGGATATCCAGGCCTTCGATGTTACGAGCGGCGCGAGCGAAATTTTCGTTCACCTCTGCCCCGTCGATAATCAACGCGCGTTTCCAACCCAGTTCCTTGACAGCTTTCGCCAGAACAGAGGTTTTCGCCTCTTTCAGGTTTGTTGTGTCAATCACAACCAGTTCGCCGGCGTTTGCCTTTGCAGACAATGCATGACGTAGGCCCAACTTGCGAAATTTCTTCGTCAAGTCGTGGCCGTGGCTGCGCGGTGTCGGACCTTTGTAGATACCACCCGAGCGGAAGATCGGCGCATTCCGGTCACCGTGACGTGCGCCGCCGGTGCCTTTTTGGCGATAGATCTTCTTGGTCGAATAGCTGGTCTCGGACCGGGTTTTCACCTTATGGGTTCCAGCCTGCGCATTGTTGCGCTGCCAGCGGACCACACGGTGCAGAATGTCAGCGCGTGGGTCCAGACCAAAGATCGCATCATCGAGATCTACGGTGCCGGCTTTGCCTGCGTCGAGAGTGATTACATCCGTTTTCATTCTTCAGCCCCTCCTTCCGGAGCTTCGGCAGGCGCTTCCGCCGGTGCCGCAGCCGATTTCAGAGCCGCTGGAAAAGGAACGCCATCAGGCAATTTCTTTTTCACAGCATCTTTTACTGTGACCCAGCCACCTTTAGAACCCGGAACCGCGCCCTTGATCATGATCAGACCACGGTCGGCGTCGGTGCGTACAACTTCAAGGTTTTGAGTGGTAACACGGACTGCGCCCATATGACCGGCCATTTTCTTGCCCTTGAACACTTTGCCAGGGTCCTGACACTGACCCGTCGAGCCGTGCGAACGGTGCGAAATCGACACACCATGAGACGCCCGAAGACCCGAAAAGTTATGGCGCTTCATTGCACCCTGAAAGCCCTTACCAATTGACGTGCCGGACACGTCAACTTTCTGACCCTCAAGGAAATGCTCGGCCGAGATTTCTTCGCCCACACCGATCAGATTGTCGGGGCTGACGCGAAACTCTGCAACTTTGCGTTTCGGTGCTACATTAGCGGCTGCGAAATGGCCACGCATCGCTTTGGATGTGCGTTTCGCTTTCGCCGTTCCAGCACCAAGCTGAACTGCGGAATAGCCATCTTTATCGGCGGTACGCTGCGCAACCACCTGAAGGCCGTCGAGTTGGAGAACGGTTACAGGAATCTGCTTCCCGTCTTCCATGAAAAGCCGGGTCATGCCGACTTTCTTTGCGATAATACCAGAGCGCATTTCAGTATGGCTCCTTATACCTTGATCTCGACGTCAACACCGGCAGCGAGGTCGAGCTTCATCAGCGCGTCAACGGTTTGCGGTGTCGGGTCGACAATGTCGAGCAGACGTTTGTGCGTCCGGATCTCGAACTGATCGCGGGATTTTTTGTCAACATGAGGACCACGGAGAACCGTGAATTTCTCAATCTTGTTCGGCAGCGGAATCGGCCCACGCACTTGGGCGCCGGTACGCTTGGCAGTATTGACGATTTCCTGTGTGCTGGCATCCAGTACACGGTAGTCAAATGCCTTCAGCCGAATGCGAATGTTTTGGCTTGTCATTTCTGAGCCTTTCGCGGCGTTAGAGTTGATAGGTGGAGCGGGGATCATTCCCCGCCCCACGTCGAACCCGGAGGTCTTATTACTCGATAATTTTGGACACGACACCGGAGCCTACGGTCCGACCGCCTTCGCGGATGGCGAAGCGCAGTTTTTCTTCCATCGCGATCGGGGCGATCAGTTCAACGTTGAACTTCAGGTTGTCGCCCGGCATCACCATCTCGGTGCCTGCCGGAAGCTCAACCGTGCCCGTCACATCCGTCGTACGGAAGTAAAACTGTGGACGGTAGTTCGCAAAGAACGGCGTGTGACGGCCACCTTCTTCCTTGGTCAGAATATAGACCTCGGCTTCGAACTTGGTGTGTGGCTTAACGGAACCTGGCTTACACAGGATCTGACCACGCTCAACACCTTCGCGGTCAATGCCGCGCAGCAGTGCGCCGATGTTGTCGCCGGCTTCGCCACGGTCAAGCAGCTTGCGGAACATTTCAACACCGGTACAGGTGGTTTTCTTCGTGTCACGGATACCAACGATTTCAATCTCGTCGCCCACATTCACGACGCCACGCTCAACACGACCCGTAACAACAGTACCGCGACCAGAGATCGAGAACACATCCTCGATTGGCATCAGAAACGGCTGGTCAATCGCACGTGCAGGCTGTGGGATATACGCGTCAACAGCGGCCATCAGCTCTGCGATTTTCTCGCTGCCGATTTCCGGGTCACGGTCTTCCAGAGCCGCCAGGGCAGAACCCGCGATGATTGGGATATCGTCGCCAGGATAGCCGTACTCGGTCAGAAGTTCGCGGATTTCCATTTCAACCAGCTCGAGAAGCTCTTCATCGTCGACCTGGTCAACTTTGTTCATGAAGACAACCATTGACGGGATGCCAACCTGACGGCCAAGCAGAATGTGCTCGCGGGTCTGTGGCATAGGGCCGTCAGCCGCGTTCACAACCAGAATGGCGCCATCCATCTGCGCCGCACCGGTGATCATGTTCTTCACATAGTCAGCGTGGCCTGGGCAGTCGACGTGGGCGTAGTGACGCGCTTCGGTCTCATACTCAACATGCGCTGTTGAAATGGTGATACCACGGGCCTTCTCTTCAGGCGCGCCGTCAATCTCGTCATACGCTTTGAAATTGTCGCTGAACTGCTTCGTGATCGCAGCCGTAAGCGTCGTCTTGCCGTGGTCAACATGCCCAATCGTGCCGATGTTGCAATGCGGTTTTGTTCGTTCAAACTTTTCCTTAGCCAT